>JAAXXS010000326.1 GCA_013334395.1 Holophagaceae bacterium
TGAAGGAAGTGCTCGCGCGGCTGGCCTCGGAGGAGCGGGAGGCCGCCCAGCTCCAGGCGGCCCTGCGCATCCAGGAGGATCGGCTCAACACATTCCTGGAGGGGCTCCAGAAGGATGAGACCTCCCAAAAGCAGGCCCAGGCAGAGCTCGCCGAGGAGGCGGTGCAGCTGGAGCGGCTGCTGGCGGGACTGCTGAGCAAGCCCCGAGGAGACGCCTTCGAGGCGGCCGTGGCCTTCGCCAACCTGCGGGGAGAGCTGCCCCAGCCCGTGGAGGGCAGCCTGGCCCAGGGCTTCGGCGAGCACCTGCACCCGCGCTTCCGCACGAAGACCGTGCAGAGCGGCCTGCTCATCGCCGCCACCGGCGGAGCGCCGGTCAGCGCGGTCGCGGATGGGAAGGTGGCCTTCGCCGACTACTACCAGAGCTACGGCTCCATGGTGATCCTCGACCACGGCGGCGGCTGGTTCTCGCTCTACACCCACCTGCTGGGGCTCGGCGTCAGCAAGGGCCAGGTGCTCAAGGCCGGGGAGGCCGTGGGCGCCGTGGGCGACACCGTGGACGGTCCCCGCCTCGGGTTCGAGATCCGCCACCAGGCCCAGCCCCAGGACCCGCAGAAGTGGCTGAAGCTGCGCTATCGCTAGGACTCAGTGCACCACGCTGCTGGCGTTGAACAGAGGCACGTAGATGGCCAGCAGGAGGGCGAGGACGACCACGCCCATGAAGAGGATCATGACCGGCCCGATGAGGCTGGTGACGGCAGTGGTGGCCTTTTCCACTTCCTGGTCGAAGAAGTCGGCCACATGGTTGAGCATCTCGGGCAGGGCGCTGCTCTGCTCACCCACGCGCACCATCTCGACCGCCAGGGGATCCAGGACCTTGGCCTGCTCCAGGGCCAGGTGCAGGCTGCTGCCCGCGCGGACCTGATCCGTGATGGTGATCAGACTGGCCTTCATGCGCTCGCTGGGGCTGGTGCGTTGCACCACCTCCAGGGCCTGCACGGCGGGCAGGCCGCCGGAAAGCAGCACGCCCAGGGTGCGGGCGAAGACGCTGGAGTGATACATGCGGTAGAGGGTGCCGACCTTGGGCACCATCAGCAGCAGGCGCTCCGCCAGCTTGCGCCCGGCTTCGGAGGAGGCCATCCAGCGGGCCAGCACGATCAGCCCGACGGCGGCGATGCCCTGCAGCCAGAGGGTGGAGCTGACCACCTTTCCGGCACCCAGCAGCATCCGGGTGAAGAAGGGCATCTCGATGTCGCCGCCAGCGTAGAACTCCGCGAAGCGGGGCAGGACGACGTTGAAGATCACGCCCAGGGCCAGGCCCATGACCAGCATCAGGAAGGCGGGATAGAAGAGGGCTTCGATGATGCGGCGGCGGCTGGTCTGGGAGAACTTCTGGAAGGCCAGCCACCGGGCCAGCACCTCCGGCAGGGTGCCGCTGCGCTCGCCGGCCACCACGTTGCTGCGGTAGATCGGCGGGAAGGTGCCGGCCTGTTCCAGGGCATCGGAGAAGGACATGCCCTCGCGGACCAGCTCCACCACCTGGGCGAGGCTGCGGCGCAGCTGGGGGTCCTTGCCGTGCCCCACCAGCAGCTCGAGGGACTGCAGCAGCGGGATGCCCGCCTTCAGCAGGGCCAGCAGCTCCTGGTTGAACAGCACCAGGGACTCGGTCTTCAGCTGGTTCCGGCTCCGGAAGGCCGTGTCCGTGCGCTTGACCTCCAGCGGGAACCCGCCCTCGGCCAGGACGCGGGCCTGGAGC
>JAAXXS010000327.1 GCA_013334395.1 Holophagaceae bacterium
GCCACGCTGAGAAAGAGCACATCGACACTGGGGCGGTGCAGGGAGGAGACCGGCTCGGGGTTCAGCTCGATGCAGCCCTTGGGCCCGCGGGGGCCATAGGTCAGGTGGATCCCGCCGGGCGCGATGTAGACGGTGCCGGCCTTCAGGGGCTCCCCCTGCTCGGCCTCCTTCACGTGGACCTGGCAGAGGCCGTCCAGGCGATCTGCGAAGGGCTTGGTGAAGGTGCTGGGCATGTGCTGGACGATGAGGCAGGGCACCGGCAGGTTGGCCGGCAGCGTGGGCAGGATGTCCTGGAGGGCCTTGGGCCCCCCGGTGGAGCTGCCGATGACGAGCAGGTCTGCCTGGGGCGAAGAGGCGAGGCTGGCGCCGGTGGGGACCGGCGCCTTCGGCGGGGCCGCGGGTCGGTGGGCGGGGGCTGTCGGCACGTGCTGCACCAGCGCTGGCCCCGCGGGGCCCGGCGGAGGGGGCGCCCGGTGGAACCGGGGGGACGAGGCCAGGCGGCGCACCTTCTCCTGCAGGTCGTGCTGGATCTGCAGGATGCTCATGCTCGCGTAGCTGTTCTCCTTGGGAATGAAGTCCAGGGCCCCAATGGAAAGCGCCTCCAGGGTGGTGCGGGCGCCCTCCTGGGTGAGGCTCGAGACCATCAGCACCGGCATGGGGTGGTCCGCCATGATCTTCTTCAGGCAGGTGAGCCCGTCCATGCGGGGCATCTCGATGTCGAGGGTGACGATGTCGGGCTTGTGCTCCTGGATCTTCTCGAGGGCGTCGAGGCCGTCCCGCGCCGTGGCGACCACCCGGAGGTCCGGCGCCTCCTCCAGCATCTTCTGGAGGGTCTTCCGCATGAAGGGGCTGTCATCCACCACCAGGATCCGGATCGTCATGGGACTCCTCTAGGCCTGGAAGGCCAGCTCGACGAAGGCCATGGCATGGTCCAGCTCGTCGTCGATGGAGAAGGTGAGGCGCTCCACATCCAGGTCCTTCTGGAGGGCGCCGGCCATGACCGCCTTGAAGGCCGGCAGCTCGTCCAGCGACACCAGCAGGTGCTCATCGGCGGGCCCCATCGGAATGCGGGTCCGCACCAGCAGGTCCGAGAGGTGGATGAGGTTGGGGAGGAAGTCGCCGGGCTGGGGCTCATGGTGGTCGCGGATCACTTCCACGATGGCCTGAGGGAAGGACCATTCTGCGGCGAGGAGGGCGCCGGCCTCGGCGTGGTCCAGGCCCAGCACCGTCCGCTCGGCGTCGACGAAGAAGGCGCCCGCTTCGACCTGCTGGAGCACCGTCGCGTAGGCCTCGGGATAGCAGGTGTCCAGGGCGATCTTGCCGATGTCGTGCAGCAGGCCGGTCAGGAAGGCGGTCTCCGCCTGGCCGTGCCGCTTCGCCAGGGCGCAGATGCCCTTCGCGGTGAGGCCCACGGCCACGCTGTGCTGCCACAGCTTCACGGCATTGAGGTGGGTGCCGCCCTTCAGGGTGCGCACCACTGCGGCGCCCGTGCCGAGGTTGGCCACAGCGTCGAACCCGAGGCGCAGCACCGCGCTGCGCAGGTCCTGGATCGAACCGGCCCCGGCGTAGAGCGCGGAGTTGGCGAGGCGCAGCATGGTGGCGGAGAGCGAGGGATCCTTCGAGAGGATGCCGAGGATGCGGTCCACGGTGCAGCGTTCGTCCTGCACGGCCTCGCCCAGAGCCACCACCGTCAAGGGCAGGCTCGGCAGGGACTTGGCCTTCAGGCGCGAGATGAACTGCT
>JAAXXS010000167.1 GCA_013334395.1 Holophagaceae bacterium
GCCAGGTGGCCCACCTCCGGGCCCCCGGCCGCAGCATCACCGAGGGGCTGCATCCCATCGAGGTCGCCATCGAGGTCATGGGGCTGGGCGCGCTCCGCTTCAAGGTCGAGGACCACACCTCCAGCACTCTGACCGAACAGGTCTCGGTCCCCTGCGCCAAGGAGGACAACTACACGGCCGCCATCGTCGCGGCCCGCCGGGCCTTCGTGGAAAAGGCCACCGGAGCGAAGCTGAAGCACACCAGCCAGCACTCGTTCGATCCCGAGGTGACCAAGGGCAACATCGAGAACTTCACGGGCGTGGTGCAGGTTCCCCTGGGCTTTGCGGGCCCTCTGCACCTCAAGGGCGAGCACGCCCAGGGCGACTTCCTGATCCCCCTGGCCACCACGGAGGGCACCCTGGTGGCCTCCTACAACCGGGGCATGAAGGTGCTCAACCTCTCCGGCGGCGTCACCTGCACCGTGCAGGCGGACCACATGCAGCGGGCGCCAGTGTTCATCTTCGAGAGTGCCCGGGAGGCCCTGGCTTTCCGGCACTGGGTGGATGGGCACATGGAGGACCTGCGCCGGGAGGCGGAGACCACCACCCGCAGCGGCAAGCTGATGTACATCGACACCTACCTGGCGAGCAAGTTCGCCTACCTCCGCTTCAACTTCATCACCGGGGACGCCGCGGGCCAGAACATGGTCGGCCGGGCCACCTTCGCCGCCTGCAGCTGGATCCTGGAGCACAACAAGACCATCAAGCGGTTCTATCTCGAGTCCAACCTGGCCACGGACAAGAAGGCCTCCCAGATCAACCTCATGCGCACCCGGGGCAAGCGCGTCACCGCCGAGTGCGTCGTCAAGCGGGAGGTGCTGCTGGAGGTCATGCGGGTGGAGCCCGAGAGCCTCGCCTACCACTGGGGCGTGGCCAACGTGGGGTCCATCCTCTCCGGCGCCAACAACAACGGTGCCCACAGCCCCAACGCCATCGCGGCCATGTTCATCGCCACGGGGCAGGATGCGGCCAACCTCGCCGAAGGTTCCTCCGGCATCCTCTACACCGAGCTGACCCCGGAGAAGGACCTCTACATCTCGATCACGATCCCCTCGCTCATCGTCGCCACCCACGGCGGCGGCACGGGACTGCCCACGCAGCGGGAGTGCCTGGAGGTGCTGGGCTGCTTCGGCACCGGCAAGGTCAACAAGCTGGCGGAGATCATCGCGGGAGTGGTGCTGGCGGGCGAGCTCTCCCTCGGTGCTGCCATTTCCTCGCTGGAGTGGGTATCCTCCCATGAAGAATATGGGCGCAACCGTTGATTTCACAGAAGGATCGCGGATGAGCACCCCAGCGGCGGGAGGCGCTTTCGTGGCAGCACCGGAATCCAACGAGGACCTGCTCCGCAGCCGAGGCTTCGAGATCATGAAGACCTGGAAGCCCCAGGGCCTGATCCGGCGGATGCTGGTCACCTGGCGGCACTTCCTGGGCCTGCTGTTCGGTGGTCTGGCCGCGCAGCTGCAGGAGCAGGCCGATGACGGCGGTCCCCGCACCTGGCGCTACGTGGCCCTATGGTTCGCCGCCCTGCCGGGGCGGCTCTTCGTGGACCGGACCCTGCGCCACGAGCCCTTCCCGGTGCAGCTCCGCCGGCGGCTGGAGCGCCTGGGTCCCACCTACATCAAGCTCGGCCAGATCCTCAGCCTCCGCGAGGACCTGCTGCCCAAGCCCATCACCGACGAGCTGAAGCACCTGCTCAACCGCCTGCCTGTGGTGCCCCTGCCGATCCTGCAGAAGATCATCGAGCGTGACCTGAAGCGGCCCCTGGCTCAGATGTTCCTGAGCATCGACCCCATCCCCCTGGGCTCCGCCTCCATCGGCCAGACCCACATGGCGGTCACCGTGGATGGCCAGCAGGTCATCCTCAAGGTGGTCAAGCCGGGCATCCGCCAGACCCTGCTGCGGGACGCCAAGCTGCTCCGCATGCTCGGATCGGTGGCCCAGCTGATCATTCCGCGCTTCCAGCCCCGCCAGCTGGTGAACGAGTTCTGCACCTACACCCTGCGGGAGGTGGACCTGCGCCTGGAGGCGGAGAACGCCGAGATCTTCGCGGGACACTTCGAGGACATCCCGGATGTGGTGTTCCCCCGCATCTACCGGAAGTTCAGCGGACGCAGCGTGCTCTGCATGGAGTTCTTCGACGGCCTGAGCCCGGACAAGCCCGAGGCCCTGGAGCTGCCGGAAGAGCAGCGGCGCCATCTGACCGACCTGGGCGCAATGGCCATCATCCGCATGCTCTACAAGGACGGGTTCTTCCACGCCGACCTGCACCCCGCGAACCTGATCATCCTGCCGGGGCCCAAGCTCGGGTTCATCGACCTGGGCATGGTGGGGAGGCTGGACGAGGACCTGCGCCGGGCGCTGATGTACTACTACTTCGCCCTGGTCATGGGCGATGGCGAGAACGCGGCCCGCTACCTCACGGCCATCGCCCGGCCCGGCCCCAACGCCAATCCCAACGCCTTCCGCCGGGACGCCGTGGACATCGCCAACCGCTGGAAGCGCGGGTCCAACTTCAGCGAGTTCTCCCTGGGCCAGCTGATTCTGCAGTCCCTGTCCCGGGGCGCCGAGCATGGCATGTACTTCCCGGTGGAGCTGGTGCTGATGGTGAAGGCCCTGGTCACCTTCGAGGGCGTGGGGAACTTGCTGCTGCCCGGGTTCGACGTGGCCGAGGTCAGCAAGAAGCACATCCGCAGCCTCTTCATCGACCAGTTCAGCCCCATGCGCATCTTCACTGAAGGCATGCGCGGCATGCCGGACATGGTGGATGCCATGGCCAAGATGCCCCTGCTGGTCACCGACGGCCTGAGGGTCCTGGAGAAGTTCGCCCACCAGCCCACCGAGTCCCCCCTATCGGGGCTCCGCGGGACCCTCATCGCCGGGTCCTGCCTTGTGGCGGGCGCCGTGGCCATGGGCTTCCGGGCGCCCTGGCCCGTGTGGTCCGGTTTTTTCACCCTTGCCTTCATCCTGGCCGTCCGTAGGGGTTGATGATGCGGGAACTCATTTCACCCAACGACGCCATCTGGCTGCAGGACTCGGACACCAACCAGATGGTGATCAATGCGGTCATCATCACGGACCACATGGATGTGCCGACCCTGCGGAAGACCTTCCAGGAGCGCATCTTCGAGGGGCCGGATCCTGCGCGCTTCGAGCGGCTCCGCTGCCGCATCACCGAGCAGGGCCCCATCAGCTACTGGGAAGTGGACCAGGACTTCAGCCTCGCCCGCCACATTGTTTCGGCCCGCGGCAAGAACCTGAAGAGCCTCGCGGAAGTCCAGGCCTACGTGGGCAGGATGGCCAACCGGAAGCTGAAGGAGGATCGGCCCCGCTGGGAGATCAAGGTCATCGAGCGCTTCGAGGATGGCGCCACGGCCCTCCTGGTCCGCATCCACCACAGCATCGGGGACGGCATGGCCCTGGTGTCCCTCATGTTCGCCCTCATGGACGAGACCTGGAACCGCACCGACGGCATGGCCAAGGGCTCGCTCCCCCCCCTGGCGGGGCTGAGCGCCATGCAGCTCCTGCAGCGGGCGGTGGCCATCCCCCTGAGCGCACCCGGTGTCCTCCTGCGCCGGCTCGCCTGGTTCCCCGACAGCAGCCATCTGCACGGCCCCGAGCTCTCCGGGACCAAGCGGGTGGCCTGGACCAAGCCGCTGGACCTGCAGGTGGTCAAGAAGGCCAAGGACCTCATCGGGGCCACGGTGAACGACGTGCTCATGGCGTCGGTTTCCGGGGCGTTTTCCAGCTATCTGGCCCGCAAGGGCGCCGAGGCGCCTTCCCGGTTCCTGATCTCCATGCCGGTGAACGTGCGCCATCCCGGCATGCCCCTGCGCTGCGAGAACAAGTTCGCCGCCGTGCCGCTGGAGCTTCCCGCCCGGGCCCCCCACACCACTCACCGCATCCTCGCCGTCAAGGAGCGCCTGGACCAGCTCAAGCAGTCCACCACGCCCCTGGTGGTCTACGGCCTGCAGCGCGCCCTCCTGGCCTTCCTCCCCGACATCATCAGCCGCAACCTCATCGACTTCCTGGCCAACAAGTGCACCGCCGTGGTCACCAACGTCGCGGGCCCGGCGCATGACATCGCCATGGCCGGCCGGAAGGTGCGGTCCATCCTCTTCTGGGTCCCCCAGCGGGCCCAGATCGGCATTGGGATCTCCATCCTCAGCTTCGCCGGCAAGGTGCAGGTGGGCGTTATCGCCGACAAGGCCCTGCTGCCCGACCCGGCCCACCTGGTGGAAGCCTTCGAAGAAGAGTTCGAGGCTCTGCGGAGGCTCTGAGTCTAGTTCTTGGCGGCGGCTCTCTTCGCCGCCCGGCCGCGCTTGGGGCCCTTCTCGAGGACGCCGTGCAGGGCCTCGAACTCCCGGGACAGCTTGTGCGAGGGCTCCAGGATCACGAGGGGACAGGCCGCGTGGTGGGACTCCCGGACCTTCACGGACGAGGAGATGAAGGGCTTGAGGATGGGCAGCCCCTCCGCCACGAGCTCGTCCACGAGCTGCCGGGGCAGGTTGGCCCGGGACTGGAACTGGTTGACCACGATGCCCGCCACCTCCAGGCCGGGGTTGTGGTCCTCCTTCACCTCCTGCAGGCTCTCCAGCAGGGCGTAAAGCGCCCGGCGGGAGAACTCGTCGCAGTCGAAGGGGATCAGGCAGCGGTCCGCGGCGATGAGGGCCGAGAGGGTGTAGAAGCCCAAGGCCGGCGGCGTGTCCAGGTAGACCGTCTCGTAATCCGAAAGCTCGTCCAGGGCCGCGCGGAGCTTCATGATCTTGTGCCGGGTCTCCAGCTTGCCCTGGAGGGGCTCGAGCTCAGGGCTGGAGGGGAGCACGTCCAGATTCGTGATGGGCGTTGAGTGGACCATCTCCCGGAGGCTGCGCCGGAACAGGCCGAGCCCCAGGCTCTCCTCAAAGAAGGTGCCCAGGTGCAGCTTCGCCGCTGCCGCGGCTTCCCGGCCCAGCAGATACTGCGACGAGTTGCCCTGGGGATCCAGGTCCACCACCAGGGTCCGGCGCCCCTTCCGGCTGGAGATCCCGGCAAGGTTGCACACGATGGTGGACTTCCCGACGCCACCCTTCTGGTTGAAGACGACCCATCGCATCGCTCGTCCCTCCGCACATGACTCACGCCCTCCCAAAGTCCGCGCATCCAGGCAGGAAGTCCAGGAACTACCTGGGGTCAAGCCACCTCCTGTTCCCGGGCAGGAGTCGCTATGCTGTCCGAACCACCTCAAGCATCCCGGCCGGATGGCCCTCAGGATCTGCATGTCCCGCGTACGCATCCACCGTCCCCACAGCCTCGGCAGCCTGGAGGTGCGGCGGCGCTTCGACGAGGTGGCCTCCAGCCTCCACCAGCACTACGGGCTCAGCCTGGAGTGGGACGGCCTGGGCGGCGCTTTCCATGGCCACGGGGTCACCGGCGAGGTGCAGGTGGCC
>JAAXXS010000328.1 GCA_013334395.1 Holophagaceae bacterium
GAGCTGCATGAGGACGGGCTCCACCAGCCCCGCCAGGGCCGCCAGCAGCGGACCTCCCGTGAGCCAGATGGAACCGGCCGGGGCTTCCGCCATGGCCAGGGTCGCCTTGCGCAGGCTGACCAGGGAGTCCCAGCGCCGGGACAGGTCCTCCTGGAGGCTCTGCACCGTGAGGGGGTGGCCCGCGTGGGGAGCCTCATCCAGCAGCCCCTCCCGGCTGCCGTGGTCCAGCAGGCTCACCAGCTGGTCGATCTGGGTCCGGATGGCTTCGCCCCGGGGGTCCGGCACCTCCGCGGCCCAGCTCTGGACCCGCCGCAGCGGACCGGCCATGGCGGCCAATAGGTGGCCATGCCGCTCGTTTTCCCGGAGGCTGCCGCTGCGCAGGCGCAGCAGCTCCCCCTGCTGCTCCGCCTGGCCCAGGGCCTGCCGGTTCAGCATGGCCTGCCGCAGGGCCATGGAGCCCTGCTTGACGAAGGTCTGGAAGATGGCCAGGTCGAAGCGGCTGAAGGGCCGGGCCTCGGACTCCCGGTCCAGGTAGAGCACGCCCTGCAGGGTGCCCTCGTCCTCCATGGGCGCGCACATCAGGGAGCCGCGGTGCAGCTCCACCAGGCTCATGCCACCGAAGCGCGGGTCCGCCAGGGGCCGGTTGGACAGCACGGCGGTGCGCTCCTGGGACACGTAGTCCAGCACGGAGCGGGACAGCCCGATGCCCTCCTGCACGTCACCCACGCGGTGGGCGGTCCGCCAGCCCATGCCCTGCCGCATGACCAGGAAGCCCCGGTCGCCGCCGAGAAGACGCAGGGACTCCTCCAGGAGGCCCTTCACGATGGCCTCGGAGTCCACCTGCCGGAGGAGCTTGTCCGTGGAGCGGAACAGCAGCTCCATGCCCCGGATGAGGACCAGCGCCTGGGCCGGCTCAGGCCGGACTTCGTGGAAGAGGTCGCCCACACGCTCGATGAACTGGACCCCGTCCAGGCCCGGGAAACCCTCGGTGAACGACACGTGCCAGTCGCCCAGCACCAAGTCATCGCCATCCCGCAGGGAGTTGCCCTGGGGATGGTTGAGGGGCAGGCCGTTCAGGGTCGTGCCGCCGGCCGAATCCAGATCCCGGATCCACCAGATGCCCCCGATGCGGTCGATGGAGGCATGGCGCCGGGAGAGGGTGGGCAGGCTGGGGCGGGAGACCGCACAAGCGATGGGATCTCGCCCGATGAGACAGCCTTCCTGGACCGCGTGCCGCAGGAGCTGGCTTCCTTCCCGCCAGGACAGGTATGGCATCGGACCTCCACCCGATACCTTTCGGGTGGAACCGCGCCAGACCTGAATTCAAGCCGGAATTTACCCGGGAAGCGTGAATCGCGTGGGACGGTTCCGGCTGGGCCGGAAGAACAGCATGGTGTGCCCAATGGTCCAGACGTGCTGGAGGCCCGGCACCGCCGCGCAGAGGGCCTGGACGGCGGTCTCCTCGTCCTCGAGGCTGTTGGGGTTGATCTTGACCTTGAGCAGCTCAAGGCTCTCCACCATGATGTCCAGCTCCGCGGCCTGGGCCGGGGTGACGCCCCCCTTGCCCACGTGCATGACGGGCTTCAGCTTGTGGGCCTGGGCCTTGAGGTATTGCCGCTGTTTCGAGGTGAGCATCGGGACTCCTGTAAACAGTCTATCTTGGATGCCGAGGTGTTCCATGCTCCGCGCCCTGCTGCTCTCCCTCGCCACCCTGGCCTGCCTGGCCGCCCCGCCCCGGA
>JAAXXS010000168.1 GCA_013334395.1 Holophagaceae bacterium
CCAGGCGCAGGCGCTGCTCGGGGTAGTGCTTGGGCTGGATGGTGAAGGAGACGGCGCGGCCGTCCACCTCGACCTCATCCGGGCCCGGCTTCGCGCTCAGGGGCAGACCCACCACCGCCTGCCAGCCGGCGCCGCTCCGGCGCGTCAGCACGGACTCACCGTGGTAGCTCACCCGGGGGGCCTGTGCCCCGCCCTTGAGGGCGATGAGGGCGACGCCCCCGGGCACCGGCGAGGCCTTGAGGCCGCCCTTCGCCGCCTTGGCCGGGCTCGGCATGGCCGCTGTCAGGACGGCGAGCAGCGCCCAGCCGCGGAGCTTCATTCCGGCGCTCCGGGCTCTGGGGACCGGGTGAGCACCCCCAGGAAGGTGAGGGGCGCGGCCGAGTCGTTGATCAGCCCGTGGCTGCCCCCGGCCTTCACCAGGAACAGGTCCCCGGCCGCCACGGGAAAGCGCTCGCCATTGAGGACGCCCACGCCCTTGCCCGCCAGGATCAGGTAGAGGTCCTCGGTGTTGGGATGGGGGTGCTCGCCGATGGTGGCGCCGGGCTCCAGCGTCGTGGTGCCGAGGCTGAGGATGCCCGCCATGTCGCCGAGCTTCAGCAGTTCCATGCCCCGGGTCACGCCCACGCCGCCCCGGACATTGAGCTTGGTCTCCAGGGGCACTTCAGCGCTGCGTCGGATCATGGTTCCCTCCCGGGGACAGGTGGTGCATCAGGGCTGGCATCGGCTTCGCCCTCGTCGACCATGCCCTTGAGTCCGGCCTCGCGCATCTTCACCGCCTCCTGGTAGACGGCGAGGACGGCGGTGCGCACCCGCAGGTACGAGGTCTCCGTGACCTTGGTGTTGAAGCTGAGGGTGGCCACCAGGTAGTCGCGGCCATCCGGCATGGTCTGGGGGGCGCTCACCTGGACCTGGGGCGGCATGATGGCCGAGCTGCTGCCCTCCCGCAGGCGCACCGACTGGAGGTCGCACCAGGCCTGCAGACGGGGGGTCACGGCCAGCGCCTCCTCCGGCGAGGCCACCATCACCCGCCCGTAGAGCGTGAAGAAGAGGCGCAGCTGCGGCGGGTCAAAGGAGTGATTCAGGTAGCCGGACATGCTGGCAATCTGCTGGAAGTCCTTCAGCAGGGCCTGCAGCTTGGGGCTGGGCGCCAGGGCCATCAGCCCACCCCGTAGCCGTACTTCGAGACCAGCAGGGCCAGGCGCTCGCGGGCCTCCCGGGGCACGGCCGCCGGGGCCGTGAAGAGGGCCGCCTTCAGGGACTGCCCGCAGGCACAGGGACGGACCGCGTGGCTCAGCAGCGGCACCGTGGCGCGCAGCAGGCGCTGGGCCTTGTCCACGTTGGCGTGCATGACCTCCAGCACCGAGGCGGCGTCCACGCCCTCAGCCTCCTCCCGCCACGCGTCGTAGTCCGTCACCAGGGCGATGCAGGCATAGCAGAGCTCGGCCTCCCGGGCCAAACGGGCCTCGGTCACCTGGGTCATGCCGATGAGATCCGCGCCCCAACTCTGGTGCAGGCGGCTCTCGGCCCGGGTGGAGAAGGCCGGGCCCTCCATGCAGACGTAGGTCGCGCCGCCCTCGATGGGCAGGTCCAGCTCTCGGCCCTCGGCCAGTAGCGTCTCTGAAAGGTGGAGGCAGGTGGGCTCGGCAAAGCTGACGTGGGCCACCAGCCCCTCGCCGAAGAAGGTGTCCTGGCGGTGCCGGGTCTTGTCGATGAACTGCTTGGCGAGCCTCAACTGCCCGGGCTCGTGGGCCTCCTGGAGGCTGCCCACGGCGGACACGGAGATCAGGCGCTCGACGCCCAGGGACTTCAGGGCCCAGATGTTGGCGCGGTAGTTCACCTCGCTGGGGGTGAAGCGGTGCCCCTCGCCGTGGCGGGCCAGGAAGGCCACGGGCGCGCCATCCAGCTGGCCCAGGGCCACGGGGCCCGAGGGTTCCCCGAAGGGCGTGGCCACCGCCACGGACCGGTCCAGGACCAGGCCCTCCATCTGATAGAGGCCGCTGCCGCCGATGATGCCGATGGGTGCTCGCATCCGTCCATTCTACTTGCCCCGGGCCCTGGGCCGTGGTTCTCTTGGAGTCCTGACAATCTGTGTTGGATGTTCGGGAAGCAGGTTCGAATCCTGCGCTGCCCCGCAACGGTATGCACCACGCGCCTTCCAGTCTGATCCGCGTGAGACCTAAGACCTTCTGGAAGCCCCCGGAGCCATGCGCGGGCAGCCTCCAGGAAGCTGAAGCCCGAGTCACTGGGAGGAATCCCGGGAAGGCTCGGGGGGAGCCTCCAAGCCCCTGTCGCGTGTGAGCCCGGAGACCGGTCCTGCACCTCACCCCCCGTCGCGGGCACGGGCCGGGCCATGGTCCCTCGCGGATCCGCCCTGCCGCCGCGGCTTCATGCGTGGAGGCATGATGGGCCATTCCCGAGCTCTCTCTACCCTGGCGGCCGTGTCCGCCCTCGTCCCCGCGGCCTGGGGCGCTTCCGATGCCCTCGAGCGGAAGCCCGGCGAGGCCACGGTCACCATCAGCGCCGAGACCCAGCCCGTGGAGGTCACCCGCACCCCAGCCCCGGTGCGGATCGTGGAGGCCGATGAGCTGGCCCGTCTGGGCAGCCGCACCCTCGCGGAGCTGCTGGAGGTGCTCCAGCCCGGGGCCGTGATGCCCGCCGGCGGTGCCGGCAGCCAGGCCTCGGCCTTCCTCAACGGCACCCTGAGCCGCAACGTGGTGATCCTGCTGGACGGCCTGCGCCTCAACGACCCCACGGCCACCAGCCCCGATCTGGGGGCCCTCAGCCTGGTGGGCATCGCCCGGGTGGAGCTGATCCTGGGACCCGCCTCGGTGCTCTATGGCAGCGACGCCATCGGGGGCGTCATCGCCCTCACCAGCCTGGGCCGCGGCGAGGCCGGGTTCCATGGCCAGACGGCCCTGAAGGTGGGCACCGATGGTCAGCGCGGCGGCTCCGCCCAGGTGCAGCTCAGCGGTGACCGGCGCTGGATCGCCGCGGGCGCGGAGGCCCAGCGGCAGGAGAGCCCCTTCCCCGGGGACGCTTTCCGCCAGGCGGGCGGCTTCCTCCGCCTGGGCGCCAGCCTGGGCGGGCTGGAGCTCACGACCACCTACCGCAACTCGGGGCAGACCGCTTCGGTGCCCTTCGTCGCCGGCGGCTGGCCCGCGGTGCGCAGCTACCGGCCGGATCGTGAGACCCGCGCCCGGCAGGAGAGCTGGGGCGCCAGCCTGCGCTGGACCCTGGCCCCGGGCCTGGTGCTGGAGAACCGGCTGCAGGCCGCCTCCGGCCTCACCAGCGATCCCGATGGCTCCCACCGGCAGCAGACGGACCGGGACTTCAAGCGGGTCGAGGACCAGCTGACCCTGCACTGGACGCCCCTCAGCACCCTCCGCCTCTCGGCCCGCCTCGAGGGCCGCGAGGACACCAGCCACGCGAAGAACTACTACGACCCGGCCACCTACGCGGCGGTGCCCTACCGGGGCGAAGGCCGCGACCTCGCGGGCGCCCTCGAGGCGCGCTGGACCCTGGCGCCCGGCCTGGACTGGGTCGCGGGCCTGCGCCGGGATGGCGGCCACCGGGACCTCACCCGCGCCGACACCGGCGCCCGGGAGCGGGCGGGCAGCGCCGAGGCCACCACCTGGCGCTCGGGCCTCAACTGGGTGCTGGCCCCGGAGCTGCGGCTCTACGCCAGCGCCGGCCAGGGCTTCCGCATGCCCAACACCACGGAGTTCACCCTCAACGCCCAGGCCCAGAGCCAGGATGGCAAGGCCTACCCGCTGCAGCCCGAGCGGAGCCGCACCCTCCAGCTCGGCGCCACCGGCCTGATGGCGGGCCACTGGGAATACCGGCTGGAGGCCCAGCGCACCCGGGTCACCGACCTGCTTGCCTACGTCTACGACACCAGCTTCGCCTGGCCCCCGCTCTACACCTCCCACTACCTGAACAGCGGCAGCATCCAGGCCCAGAGCCTGGAGGGCGCCCTGGGCTGGCGCGGCGGCGGCGACGTGGCCTACGGGGCCGACCTGATGGCCCGCAGCCAGGAGACCCGGGACCTGGACCACGACATGGCCGGGCAGCGCTATGGCCAGCAGAACAGCGCCATCCTGCGGCACCCCTTCTTCACCTGCGGGGTGGCGGCCTTCCTCCAGACCAGGACCTGGCGCGCGGACCTGCGCCTCGACCGCATCGGCCCCCGCTACGACCTGAGTGACACCACCTACGAGGTGCTCTCCACCCGCAGCCCCTACCGGGACCTGAGCCTGGGCCTGTCGCACGAGCCGGTGAAGGGGCTGGTCCTCGCCCTGCGCGGCGAGCACCTGCTTCAGCCCCGCCAGACCGTGCAGGACTGGCTGGCCGGGCGCCAGAACCCCAACGGTGACGCGGCCCTGGTCTACGGCTTCCCGGCCCAGGGCCCCCGCTGGTCCCTCTGCGCCACCTGGAGGTGGTGATGACGCGGCTGCTCCTCGCGCTGCTGCTGGTCCTGGCGCTGCCCCTCGGGGCGGCGCGGCCGCAGCGCGTGGTGAGCCAGGCCGTGGGCACCGACGAGCTGCTGCTGGCCCTGGCGGATCCCGGCCAGGTCGCGGCCCTCAGCCACATCGCGCATGACGCCCAGTTCAACCCCGTGGCCGCCGAGGCGAAGCGCTACCCCACCATCCGCGAAAGCGACGCCGAGAGCGTCCTGCGCTTCCGGCCAGACCTGGTGCTCGCCACCACCTTCACCCGGCCCGAGACCCTCAGCCTGCTGCGGCGGGCCGGCGTCCACCTGGTGGTGCTGGACCGCTTCGACACCCTGGAGGACGTCTACGCCAGCATCCAGCTGCTGGGGCGGGAGCTGGGCCAGGAGGCCCGGGCCCAAGCGCTGATCACCCAGTGCCGGGGCCGCGTGGAGGCCCTGGCGGCGCGGCTGCGGGGCGTTCGGCCCGTGCGCGTGCTCAGCGCCAGCATGTATCCCTTCACCTCCGGCGTCGGCACCACCTTTCAGGACCTCTGCGACCACTCGGGCGCCCTGAACGTCGCGGCGGAAGCGGGCCTCCGGGGGCACGCACCCACGCCTTCGGAGCGGCTGCTCCTGTGGAACGCCGAGGCGCTCGTCGTCTCCGATGACCCGGGCCTTCGCGCCCGCCTGGGCGAGATCCCCCACTACCGCGCCCTGCCCGCCTTCAAGGCCGGACGGCTGGTCCCGGTGCCGGGACCCCTGATGTCCAGCATCTCCCACCACCGCATCGCCGCCTACGAAGTGCTGGCGCGGGCCCTGCATCCGGACCGGTTCCGGTGAGGTCCCGCGCCGCCATCCCCGCCCTGCTGGCCCTGCTGGCCGTCGCCTTCCTGGCCTCGCTGGCCTTCGGCGAGATGCGGCTGAGCTTCAGCCAGGTGCTGGTGGCGCTCCAGGGCGGCGGCGATGAGATCGCCCGCACGGTCGTGCGGGACTTCCGGCTGCCCCGGGCCCTGGTGGGCATGGCCGTGGGCGC
>JAAXXS010000169.1 GCA_013334395.1 Holophagaceae bacterium
CCCTATCGAAAAAGCCCCCGTGGGGGGGCCATTTCAATCTGGGGCGGCTGACCGGGCTCGAACCGGCGACATCTGGAATCACAATCCAGTACTCTAACCAACTGAGCTACAGCCGCCGTTGGACCATCCAGATTAACCTGGGCGGCACGGGAAGGCCAGCGGGAACCTTCGGGGGACTGCTGTCATCGAATGGCTTGCCGGGGGTCCGGCCAGTGAGGAGTTCCATGAATCGTCAGTTGAAGCAGGTTCTGGGGTTGTCGGTCTTTGCGGCCGGGTGCATGGCCCTCGGGATGGGGCTGAGCCATGGCTGGGTCGCCACGGCCCAGGAAGAGAAACCCGTGGTGGTGGATGCCAAGGGGCTGGACCGGCTGCCGCCCATCGCGGATGTGGCCGAGAAGCTGAACCCCACGGTGGTCGCCATCACCAACACCAGCTTTGTGAAGGGTCGCTCCATGGACCACCCCCAGGTGGGTGGCCAGGACTTCTTCGACTTCTTCTTCGGCCCCGGCGGGCCCCAGCAGCGGCGTGCGCCCCGGGGGGGCGAGGACGAGCAGCGCTCCGTGTCGGGGGGGTCCGGCGTGATCATCAGCCCCCAGGGCGAGATCCTCACGAACTACCACGTCATCGCCAGCATGGGCGGGGGCTCGGACAACGCCCTGGAAGTGAAGACCAACGACGGGAAGACCTACAAGGCCACGGTGCTGGGCAAGGACAAGGAACTCGACATCGCCCTCATCAAGATCGAGGGGGCGCACCTGCCCTTCGCCAAGCTCGGTGAGTCGGACTCGCTGCGCATCGGCGAGTGGGTGGTGGCCATCGGCAACCCCTTCGGCCTTGAGCACACGGTCACCCAGGGCATCATCAGCGCCAAGGGTCGTAAGCTCGACACGGGTGTGAGCTCCTTCCTGCAGACGGACGCCGCCATCAACCGGGGCAACTCCGGCGGCCCGCTGCTCAACCTGCGCGGCGAGGTGGTGGGCATCAACACGGCCATCAACCCCGCCGGCCAGAACATCGGCTTCGCGGTGCCCATCAGCCAGGTCAACCGCATCCTGAAGGACCTGCGCAGCGGCAAGCCCGTGAGCCGGGGCTACCTCGGCATCGGTCCCATGGAGCTGGACCAGGCCTACCAGGACGCCCTCGGCGTGAAGGAGGGTGTGGTGGTCAGCACGGTTGAGAAGGGCCAGGCGGCGGACAAGGCGGGCGTCCAACGCCTCGACGTGCTCACGGCGGTGGACGGCCAGCCGGTGCGCAGCCCCGACGAGCTGGTGGCCATGGTCTCCAGCCGCCGGGCGGGGGAGACCCTCAAGCTGACCCTCTGGCGGGACGGGAAGTCCCTGACCCTGACGGCCACCCTGGGAGATCGGAAGGCCCTGGAGGACCAGCGCCGCCGCGAGGCCGGGGAGGAGCCTGAGGACGAGTCGGGGCCGAAGCCCCAGGGCGACCTGAAGAGCCTGAACCTGGAGAAGAGCTATGGCTTCAAGGTCGAGTCCCTGGACGTCAAGAACCGCCTGAAGGGCGTGGTGGTCACCACGGTGGATCCCCGCTCCCCGGCGGCCACCCGGGGTCTGGCGCCGGGCATGGTCATCACCGAAGTCGGGCGGCAGCCTGTGAACAACCTGGCCGAGTTCAACGCCCAGGTGAAGAAGGCTGGAGGCCGCACCCTGCTGCTCTTCATCCAGACTCCGAATGGGAGCCAGAAGATCACCTTGGCCATTCCCCCTCGCTGAGTGCGGGAAAGTCCAAGGGGAGCAATTGAACGGGGCCCCGTCCTGACGGGGTCCCTTCGGTTCAGGGTAGACTTCAGGGTTCAACCAGGGCTAAGGATCAAGCATGGGTCAGCGCCTTCTCCTCGTGGACACCGACCGGGGCTTCCTCATGGATCACCAGGTCAGCCTGGGGGCAGCCTTTGACGTCGAGGTGGCGGCCACGCCAGAGGCGGCTCTGGCGCGCCTGGTGAGCGGCGACTTCGCCACGGTGCTCGTCTCGGCCGAGGTGGCGGACAACAAGGGCTATTCCCTGTGCACCGCCATCCGCAAGAACCCGGCGCTGGACGGCGTGAAGCTCGCCCTGATCAGCGCCAAGGCCACGGAAGAGGAATACCGGCGGCACCAGGGCCTGAAGGGCCGCGCGGACCTCTACCTGCACAAGCCCATCTCCCCCAGCGCGCTGGTGGCGGCCCTCTCGCCCCTGGTCCCCGGCCGGACCCTGGACCCCGACAATCCCCTGGGCGAGCTGGCGGACATGGATCTCGGCGAGGATTGGCTGGAGGGGCTCAAGCATGCGCTGGATGGCCCGGAGGTCAGCGCCTCCGCACCCGTGTTCGGCGTGCGCCCTTCGACGCCAGCCCCGACGGTCTCTCAGGCCGAACCGGTGGACACGGGTAAGCTGCGGCACCTCGAGGCGCAGCTCGCCACCCTCCAGGAAGAGCTGAGCGCCCGGGACCAGCGGCTGCTGGCCGCCGAAGCCGAGGCGCAGCAGGTCCAGCGTCAGCTCAGCTCGGTGACCGTCAACCTCGATGAGCTGGAGCGGAGCAGGCGGGAGGCCGAGACGCAGGAGGCGGGCCGACTGGGGCTGCTTGAAACTCAGATCGCCACGCTCCAGGAAGAGCTGCACACCCGGAACCAGCGGCTGCTGGCCGCCGAAGCCGAGGCGCAGCAGGTCCAGCGCCAGCTCAGCTCAGTGACCGTCAACCTCGATGAGCTGGAGCGCAGCAACCGGGAGGCCGAGGCCCTGAAGGCCCGTCTCGCCGAGACCGAGACCGCCCTGCGCAGCCTCGAGGAGACCCGGGGCCGCGAAGGCGACAACGCCGAGACCCTGAAGGCCCAGCTCAAGGAGTCCCTGCAGGAGCGCACGGACCTGATTCAGCAGGTGGAGGCGCTGAACCATCAGGTGGGCGAGAAGGCCCTGCGGGCCATCGAACTGCTCAAGGAGCGGGACCGGCTCCAAGGCGAGAACCTGGACCTGGAGGCCTTCCGCTCGAAGGCCCAGGAGCTGGAGGCGTCCCTGCGCGCCTGCCGCGAAGAGCTGGCTGAGCTCCGGAGCGAAGCCGCCGCGCGAGGCGAGGCACTCGCGGCGCGGGAGCAGGCAGCCCAAGAGACCCAGGAGCAGCTGGCGGCAAGCCAGGCGGAGCTCGCGAACCAGGAGGGGGTCCTGCGCGGATGCCGGGAGGCCCTGGCTGCAGCGGAGCAGGAACGCGCGGACGCCCGGCGGGAGCTCGCCTTGGGGCAGGAGTCTCTGACCCAGTGCCAGGCCGAACTCAGTGCCCGTGACGCAGCCCTGGCCGCCTGCCAGGAGGAGCTCCGCGCGGCGCGGCAGGAGCGCGAGGAGGCCCTCACGGCCCAGGGCCAGCTCACCGCCACCCTCGAGGGGTTGGTCGAGCAGCAGGCCGGCCGGGAGGACCTGTACCAGGCCGCCCTGCTGGAAGTCGTGACCTTCAAGGAGAAGGCGCAGGGCCTCCAGCTGGAGACCGCTGGGCTCGAGGCCACCCTGCGCAGCCAGGGCCGCGAGCTGGTCGAGCAGGGCGTCCTCCTGCAGCAGCGGGAGCAGGAGGCGGAGGCCATCCGAGCCCAGGTCTTCGAGCGGGACGAGCAGCTTCAGGCCAAGGGTGCGGAACTGCAGCAGCACCTCGAGGAGGTCGCCCGGCTGGCGGCCCAGCTGGCGGAGCTGCGGCAGGGATTTGACCAGGCGAGGCTCCAGCATGAGAGCGAGCAGCTCGAGCTGATGAGCGGACTGGACCTGAAGGAAGCCGAGGTCACCCAGCTGAATGAGACCCTGGCCGAGCAGCGGGAGGCCCGCGAAGGGGTCGAGCGGGAGAAGCAGGCTATCCAGGGCCAGCTGGCCGAGCATCGGGACCGCCTGCAGAGCCTCCACGGCCTGCTGGCGGAGATCCAGGAGCAGCTGCGCCGCGGCTCGGATCTCACCGGTTGCTAGCGTGACGCTCGCCGCCGCCCTGCTCTGCGCTGTCCTCATTCTCATCAGCAGCTTCTTCGTGCTGGCCGAGTTTGCGGCGGTGCGGGTGCGGGAGACGCAGCTGGAGGCCCTCGTCGAGCAGGACCACCGGGCCCGCCGGGCCCTGGAGGTCCATCGGGGGCTCTCCCACCACCTCTCGGCGATCCAGGCAGGCATCGTGCTGTGCGCCCTGGCGCTGGGCGCCGTGGGCGAGGAGCTCTTCGGCCACGCCTTCCGGCTCATCTTAGGCCCACTGCCCTGGCCCCGGCTGATACTGCCCCTCAGCACCGGCATGGCCCTCCTGGTGATGACCACGCTCCATGTGGTGCTGGCGGAGCTGGTGCCCCGCAGCCTGGCCATCCGGTCCGCATTGCCCTGGGCCCTGCGCACCTCGGTGCCGCTGCTGGCCTGGTCGCGCCTGGTGCGGCCCCTCACCCGGGGGCTCACCCACCTCAGCCGCCTGGTGCTGCGGCTGCTCGGCGCCACTCCCGAGGCGGATGCCGAGGACCTGCTGCCCAGCGAGGCCGAGTTCCGCCGCATGCTCGAGCGCAGCCACGAGGAGGGCAATCTCGAGCTCGACCGGAAGGAGCTCATCGAGAACCTCTTCGACTTCAGCCGTCGCATGGTCAAGGAGATCGCCGTGCCCCGGGCTCGGGTTGTCTGCTTCGACCTCACGCGCAGCCTCGAGCAGAACCTCGCCCTGGCCCGCGTCACGCCGCACACCCGCATTCCGCTGGTGGAGGGAGACCTCGATCGGGTGGTGGGCATCGTCCACCTCAAGGAGCTGCTCTGGGCGATCCACGAGCAGGACGGCCTCCTGGACCTGCGGGCCCTGGCCCGGCCCGCCTTCTTTGTGCCGGAGATGAAGCCGATCCAGGGCCTGCTGCTGGAGTTCCAGCAGCGGAAGCAGCACCTGGCCCTGGTGGTGAACGAGCACGGTGGCGTGGACGGCCTGGTCACTCTGGAGGACGTGCTCGAGGAGCTGGTGGGCGAGATCCAGGACGAGTTCGACCGGGAGGCCATCCAGCTGCGGAAGACCCGGGGCGGCGGCTGGCTGGCCCAGGGCAACGTCACCCTGGAGCAGCTGGAGGACCACCTGCGCCTCAACCTGGAGGCCGAGGCTGGCTCTGTGAGTCTGGGGGGCTTCTTCCAGGAGCGCCTGGGCCGCGTGCTCAAGCCGGGCGATGAGCTGCGAATCCAGGGCTGGCGGATTCGCGTGCTGTCCATGCGGGGGCTGGCGCCCAGTCAGTTCCTGCTCAAGCCCCTGCCGGTGGAGGCCGAGCCGGACCATGACTGAGCCCCTCGACGGTTTCCTGCTGGCGGCGGGCCTGGGGCTGCGCATGGGCGCCCTCAGCCAGTGCCTGCCCAAGCCCGCCTGGACGCTGCGGGGGCGTCCCCTGCTCCAGTGGGGCGCCGACCAGCTGCGCCAGGCCGGGGCGCGGCGCCTGGCCTGCAA
>JAAXXS010000001.1 GCA_013334395.1 Holophagaceae bacterium
GTCGCCCAGGGACTGGCCATGTTGGAGTCCGGGCAGACCGAAGGTCGCCAAACCTGCCTGGTCGAGGACTATGTCTCCCCCCAGGTCAGCCAGACGGTTGCGCGCCTGATCCTGAGTTACACGGACTTCGTCAATCGCGTCGTCTGGCGACGTTCTTGACCCCAGCACCATCTGCTTGAAGGAAGGTGTGAGCCACCGTTTGCGACTTGGACTACAGCACAATCGGGAGCATCCATGGAACTCCTAGCCAGCCTTTCCAAGAAAAAACTCCTCATCTCCGGCGGAACAGGCTCCTTCGGCAATGCGGTGCTTCGCCGCTACCTGGCCTCGGACATCAGCGAAATCCGCATCTTCAGCCGGGATGAGAAAAAGCAGGATGACATGCGGCACGAATACCGAGACGACCGGGTGAAGTATTACATCGGGGATGTCCGGAACCTTGCCAGCATCGCGTCCGCCCTGCGGGGTGTGGATTATGTCTTTCATGCGGCGGCCCTGAAGCAGGTGCCATCCTGCGAGTTCTATCCCGTCGAGTCCGTGCTCACCAATGTGCTCGGCACTCACAACATGCTGACCGCCTGCATCCAGGAGGGTGTGCGCAAGGTGGTCGTCCTCAGCACGGACAAGGCGGTCTATCCGATCAACGCCATGGGCATCTCCAAGGCGCTGATGGAGAAGGTGGCCATCTCCGAGTCGCGCAACCTGTCGGAATCCCAGACCCGAATCCTGGTGACCCGGTATGGCAATGTGATGGCCTCCAGGGGTTCGGTCATCCCTCTGTTCATGGAGCAGATCCGCACCGGGAAGGCATTGACGGTTACCGATCCAGACATGACCCGGTTCCTGATGCACCTGGACGTGGCAGTGGAACTGGTCGAGTTCGCCTTTGAACACGGTCACCAGGGCGACACCTTCATCCGGAAGTCTCCCGCAGCCACCATCGGGAACCTGGCCATGGCCCTCAAGGAACTGCTTGAAGCCGACAATCCCATCCACGTCATCGGAAGCAGGCATGGTGAGAAGCTCTACGAGTCCCTGCTGTCCAAGGAGGAGATGGCGAGGGCCGAGGACATGGGGGCCTTCTACCGAGTCCCCGCGGACTCGAGAGAGCTGAACTATGACAAGTACTTCACGGATGGGAATCCCCACTCGCCCCAGCTCGAGGAGTACAACTCGAACAACACCGAGCGACTGGATGTCCAGGCCATCAAGAAGCTGTTGATGACCATGGACTGCATTCAGGAAGCCATGCTGCTCAGGCCGGCCAGAGCGCTCGGTCTGGCCGCCTCGCAATAAGGCTCAGGAGGGATGGTGGGCATAGGTCGAGGCTGACAGGAGGCCAACCCTTCTCGCGTCCACCCCCACCCGCTGCGGGCTGGGTTCGAGTTCCGGCCTCGGCCACTCGGCATAGGCTCCTAGTCCCGTGGGGGAGGGAGAGTAGGTCGGGAGGAGTTCCAGGAAGCCCTGGAGGATGGCCTTCTGGCGGCTGCCCTGAGGCAGCATCAGGGCTGATCGCAGGGCGCGGAGCTGGCTCTCCAGCACGGCCGGGTTCCTCGGTTCCAGTGAGGTTTCGAAGACCTTGGCATGCACATCGGAGCGGCTCCGCTCCTGATCGGTGAAGAGCTCCTCATAGAGCTTTTCGCCTGGGCGGACCCCCGTGCACTCGATCTCGATGTCATAGCCTGGCGTCAGTCCAGAGAGGCGGGCCATGTCCGTGGCCAGCTCGAGGATCCGCACGGGTTCGCCCATATCAAGCACGAAGACCTTCCCCGTTTTGCCGAGCATCCCGGCTTGAAGCACCAGCTGGCTGGCCTCTGGAATGGTCATGAAATACCGCGTCATGTTTGGGTCGGTGATGGTGATGGGCCCCCCCAGACGGATCTGATCCTTGAAGATGGGAATCACACTGCCACGGCTGCCGAGCACATTCCCGAACCGGACGCTCACGTATTGGCCGTCCAGGGGATTCTCCTCAGCGGCCTGGAGCACAAGGTATTCGCCGATGCGCTTGGTCACTCCCAGGACACTGGTGGGATTCACCGCCTTGTCGGTGGAGATGTTGACGAATCTCCTGGTGTGGATGGACCGGGCCGCCCTGAGGACGTTGAGGGTTCCGAAGATGTTGTTCTCGATGCCCTCTTCCGGATGCCGCTCCAGGAAGGGAACGTGCTTGTGCGCCGCGGCGTGGAACACAAAGTCCGGTCGCCAGGCTTCGAAGGCCTGCTTCAGCCGGATGGGGTTGCGGATGTCGCACAGCTCCAGCTCGAGGGGCAGCAGGGGGAAGAGACGATGGAGCTCTCGCTCGATTTCCCATAGGCTGTTCTCGCCGCAGCCGAGGAGGACGAGCCTGGAGGGCTGGAAGGTGGCCACCTGCCGCGCCAGCTCGCTGCCAATGGAGCCCCCCGCGCCCGTGATGAGGACCACCGACCCCTCCAGGTTCTGGCGGATGGACTCCTGGTCCAGCTGGACCGGGGCGCGCCGGAGGAGGTCCTCGATGGCGATGTCGCGGAGTTGGGGCTTCCAGGCGTTATTGCCAAGGAAACTCTCCATGCTGGGCAAGGTCTTTACCTGGACGCCTTCGGCATGAAGCACCCTGGCCAATTCCCGGATCCGGGTGCCTGGCGCGCTGGGCATGGCGAGGATCACCTGCGCGGCATGGGTCTCCCGGATTAGGGTGGGCAGCAGCATCGAGTGCCCCAGCACGGGAATGCCCTGAATCCTGGCCCCCTGTTTCTCAAGGGAATCATCCACGAAACCGACCACCCGGCTCTTCAGGTCAGGATTGGCCCTCAGCTCGCTGCAGAGCAGCGCCCCGGCCTGGCCCGCCCCCATGATGAGCGTCCTGAGTGCCAACCCATTGGCCGCAACCGTGCCCATCCGTGGCTGTTTCCGACGCTCCACGGTGGGGCGGTCAGGGTGGTTCTTGGTGAAGCGATGACGGTAGAAATCGACTGCACCTGCGCGGACCAAGACCCACAGTGAAGACGTGATCAGGCTCGCAGTCAGGGTGATTTCAGGGTCTTCGATGCCCAGCTTCAGGGGGCTGTCCACCGCGAACCCCACGACGGCGATCACGCCCATGGCCACCATGCTCAGCAGGAGCGAGCGGACCTCGTCGAAGCCTGTGAATCGGTAGAGCTGGCGGGTGTGCTGGAACGCGACATTCATCGCCATGACAAAGGCGACCCAGGACAGGGTGGAGACGGGCGAGGGGAGGATGCCACGGACCAAGCTGTAGGCAGCCATCCAGGCAATACCGGCGGCCCCGGCATCGAGCATCAATTTGACGGCCTGACGCACCCCCGAGCGGGTGCAGGCCACCCTGAACTGGGCTCCTACACGGAGGTAGAGGGATTCAGGTTCATGCGCCACGACGGGCTCCCCGCTCGAACAGCAGCGTTCTGGGTGCCTAAGCCTTGAAGGACCGATTGCAATAAATCAATTTTGACGTCCCGATATACTCCGAAAAAAACGGATGTTGGCAGAGATGTTTAGGGTGACCCAAGGCATACAACCAAACACCAAAGGGTGGAAATAAAACATGTACTCACGGCGAAGAAAAGCAAGGACAACGACATGAGAAAATCAATTAATTCGCAGATGGATAGACCACGAATATGGTCAAATCACAAACATGTCATTTGAAAGAGTGGGACAAGGGTAGGGCTCCTTGTTGCTGGGACGCTCGAACCAAAGCGATTCTCACGATCCCCGGTCTTGGGCCCCTCCAGACCAACCGGGCAAGCAAACTCTGGTTCCCGCTCCGCGCAGAGTTGAGATCGATGGGAGCGCCCCCCCCGCCGGAGTCAGCAATACGCCGACCATCCTTGGGGGCCTCTTCCTTCAAGGCCGAGCCTGCCCCGGATGACGAAGGCTGAGCGGCCTCAGGGCTTCGGCGGGGTTTTTACGCCCTTCGCCCGATTCACGAGAAGGCTGATTACCACAACGATGAAGCAAAGGCCAGCGGCGTAGAGCTTCCAGTCGGGGTTCATCTCGCGCTCCTCTGTGGTGTTGGCCTACTTTGATAGACGTGGCTCGTCATACATTGCCCCGCGTCGCCGCTGCATGCGCCAGGCCAGGAGGGTGAGGGCGACGCTGGCGAGGGCGGCGGCGAGCCAGCAGGCGCGCACGCTGGTGAAGTCGTAGGCGGGGAGGCCGGCGCCAGGCATGCGGTCGCGGCCGATGAGCCAGCCGCTGAGCACGTCCTGGGTGCCGGCGCCGATGTAGCTGGCCACGCCCACGAGGCCCAGGGCGGTGCCCGCGGCAGCCCGGGGCACCGAGTCCACGGCCATGAGCCCGCCCATGAGACAGACCAGAGAGCCGATGGAGAGGCCGAAGCCCACCATGCTGAGGGCATCCAGGATGCGGGGGCCGTGGGGTACCAGGAGCATCAGCGCCAGCGAGGCGCAGTTCAGCAGGCCGAAGAGCATGGAGGGCTTGACCCGGTCCCCATGGAAGACCACGTCCGAGAGCCACCCGGAGGCGATGGTGCCGAGGACCCCGCACACGGAGCTGATGGCCACCAGGCTGCCCGCTTCCACCAACGTGTAGCCCTTGGCGTGGTGGAAGTAGAAGACGCCCCAGCTGTTCACGGCGTAGCGGGTGACGTAGACGCCGGCGCTGGCCGAGGCGATGCACCACACCAGCGGGTTGCGCAGCACGCGCACCTGGTCGGGGGTGAGGAGGCCCGAGGTCTTCACCGGAGCGGCCTCGGCGGGGACGGTGGTGCTCGCCTCCACGGGCCTGTGTCGGAAGAGCACCCAGATGAGCAGGACCCCGAAGGCCCCGGCAGCGGCGCTGGCGAGGAAGCCCGCCTGCCAGCCCCAGGTGGCCACGACGAGAGATGTGAGGAGAAAGGTGAGGCCCTCGCCGAGGTTGTGGCTGGCGCTCCAGAGACCGTAGCAGGTACCCCGCTGGCGCGGCTCGAACCAGCGGGTGATGCCCACGACACAGGCGCTGGCGCCCATGGACTGCAGCCAGCCGTTCAGACCCCAGAGGGCGGCGAAGCCCGCGAAGACCAGCCAGCCACCGGCCCAGCCCAGGGCCAGGTTCACCAGCGCCGAACCCAGCAGCCCCAGGGCCAGCAGCTGGCGGAGGTTTACGCGGTCCGCGAGGACGCCGTTGGCGAACTTGCCGGCGGCGTAGGCGAAGAAGAGGGCCGAGCCGGCGAGGCCCACCTGGGCTTCCGTCAGCACCCCGGCGGACACCATCGGCGCCTTCACCACGGCGAGGCTGAGGCGGCAGACGTAGTAAAACCCATAGCCAAGGGTGGCTCCCGCCAGCACCGCCCACTGGCGGCCCGTGACCTCGCCCCAGCCGAAACGGCTCACCGTCGCGCCCCGAGCTCAGGGCGAGGTGGCCGCGGGGGCAGGGTGGGGGCGGGAACCGGCATGCCCCATCGAACCATGCCCCTGCAGCGGTGGGACAGGGGTTTTCGGGCGTCCGTGCCGGTAGGCTGGTTCTACTCTTCCCCTCAGTTGTTTCTTGCCCCGGAGCGCTCATGACCCTGCCGACTCGCCTCTCCCTCGTGGCCGCGCTGCTGTTTCATGGCTGTGGTTCGGCGCTCCTCGCCCAGGCCCCCAAGGCAGCACCGGTGGTGACCTCGACCCCGCTGCTCAAGACCACCACCACCTGGAACGGGGCGCCCATCGTGTATTCGAAGTCCGGCAGCCCCGAGATCCAGTCCGTCCTCGTCGAGATTCCCCCGGGTTCAGCCACGGCCTGGCACCTCCACCCGGTCAACAACATCGCCTATGTGCTCGAAGGAAGGGTGCGCCTCGAGCTGGACAACGGCACGACGAAGGTCTTCAACGCAGGGGAGTCCTTCGCGGAGGTGGTGAACACCTGGCACCGCGGGACCAACCTCGGCGAGGGCCCGCTCAGGATCCTGGTCATCTACCTGGGCGAGGTCGGCACACCCCTCTCCGCCGCCAAGGGCGGCCGGGCTCCGGACAAGCACTGAGCCCGGCCCGAGTCGCCTGCCGCGCCTATCATGGTCAAGGCGCTCCTTGCCAGGGAGGGGCCGGAACCATGGGCCGTCGAGTATACGGGTGGGCCGGGGGGATCCTCCTGGCGGTGCTGTCCCTGGTGGGCTGCGGTGAGGTCTCTCCCATCGGGGCGCGGGCGGCAGAGGCTCCCGGGCTGCCTAGAGCCTCGCCCGCTCAGCCCGGATGAGCTCCCAGAGATCCTGCAGGACGACCCCGGAGGCGACCCGTTCCCGCTCCAGCATGGCCTCTGCCAGGTCCTTGGGATCGGTGTAGGTCACCCCCTGGTACTCCCATTCCCAGTAGTCTTTGGCGAGCCGCACCGAGAAGGTGTGCTTGCCAAGCTTGAAGGTGCCACCGGTGGGCGTGTTCATGGTCAGGACGAGGATCCTGCTCTCGAGCGAACCATGGTCGGTGCCCATCGGTGCCTCCCGTGAAATCAGTCAACAATCGGGTCTTATCGCGAACCGCTGGGGCGCCTGGCCGGGGAACCCGAGTGGTGCAGAGCGCCCTCGTTGTAGGCCATCAGAAAGTGGTTCTTCAGGCATTTCTCGCAGATGCCGTGGGAGATGAGGGCGTTGGGCCGCACTTTGATGACGAACTTCTCCAGTGCCTTCGGCAACCAGACACTGTGCATGCTGACGGCGTCACACCAGGCGCACTTGGTCAGGAACTCCTTGCTCTTCATGGCTTCCCCTGGGGCTCATAGTCCGGTTTCGGTGATGGAACCCAAAGGTAGGGGTTCCTACTGGGCTGGCCATCCTGGGAATCCGGTAGTCGGGATAGCGGGAAACAGGTAGCTCCGGGGCGGCATGGTACGATGGGCAGGCTTTCCTGCTGCCTGGCGCAGGGAATGAACCTGCTGGCCTCGCCGCCCGCGGCCCGTCGCTCTCCACCCTTTGACTGAAGTGACCATGAGCCGATTCTGGAGTCCCGTCGTCCACGCCCTGACCCCGTATGTGCCCGGCGAGCAGCCGAAGCAGGAACGCATCGTCAAGCTCAACACGAACGAGAACCCCTACGGCCCCTCGCCGCGGGCTCTGGAGGCCATCCGGGCCGCCACGGGCGACGCTCTGCGGCTCTACCCGGATCCGAACAGCGAGGCCCTGAAGGGCGCCCTGGCTGCGCAGCTGGAGGTCAGGCCGGACCAGGTCTTCGTCGGCAACGGCTCCGACGAGGTGCTGGCCCACGTCTTCCAGGCGCTGCTCAAGCAGGAGCGGCCGCTGTGGTTCCCGGACATCACCTACAGCTTCTACCCCGTCTACTGCGGCCTCTATGGCATCGCCTCGCGGACCCGCCCCCTGGCGGAGGACTTCTCCATGCGCGTGGAGGACTACCTGCCCACGCCGGATGGGCAGGCGGGTGGGATCATCTTTCCCAACCCCAACGCGCCCACGGGCTGCCCCGTGCCACTGGCGGGCGTCGAGCGCATCGCCGCCGGAAACCCCGACGCCGCGGTGGTGGTGGACGAGGCCTACGTGGACTTCGGCGGCGAGAGCGCCGTCAGCCTGGTGGACCGCCACCCGAACCTGCTGGTGGTGCAGACCTTCTCCAAGAGCCGCTCGCTGGCCGGGTTGCGCGTGGGCTTCGCCGTGGGCCATCCGGAGCTCATCGAGGCGCTGGAGCGGGTGAAGAACAGCTTCAACTCCTACCCGCTCGACCGCCTGGCCCTGGCGGGCGCCGTGGCCTCCGTGCAGGATGTGGACTACTTCCAGGCCTGCTGCCAGAAGGTGATCGCCACCCGCCAGCGTCTGGTTGCGCAGCTGAGCGCCCTGGGCTTCGAGGTGCTGCCCTCGGCCGCCAACTTCATCTTCGCCCGCCACCCCGGTCGGGATGCCGCCGCCCTCGCCGCGGAGCTGCGCCAGCGGGCCATCATCGTCCGGCACTTCCGTCTGCCCCGCATTGACCAGCACCTCCGGATCACCGTCGGCACGGACGAGCAGTGCCAGCTCCTGGTCGAAGCGCTGGCGGAGTTCCTGGGCCGCTGAGCGCACCCGGACGGGCCAGACCTAAGATCGCTTCGCATCCCAACCCGCGCGCCGGCACCCGGCCTGGGTTCTTTGGAAAAGCCTAGATTGTCCGCTCCTGACCGCGTCTCTGATGGGCCAGGGTCTGGGGGCGGCTCCGCCGGAAGCCGGCAGTCTTCCTTCGGGCGAGGGCTTCGACAAGGTCATAGGGGTCGAAGAAGACCTTGCCCCAGGCCTTCCACTCCCACCAGTCAGGGCCATACCGGACGACGATGAAGTTGCCGCTCAGCCAGAACCCTCCACCACTGGGGGTGCTTGCCGTCAGTTCCATGATGAGCTCTTCAGAGACCACAACCCACCTCCCAGGAGGCGTTCACGCCAAAGCCTCCGGTGGCAGACGGACGGTAGCTTGCGCTTGCCCGCCTCGATAGGCCAACCAGGGACCCGACCTCAGGTGCCCTCAAGATACGTCAGGGGCCGCTGATCGCAAGCCGTAATGGATACAAAAGCAATTTATCATTGATATAAATCATTCGATTTAGACTCGCATGGCCCCTTGGGATGACGTCTCCGCCTAGGCCGGGCGGGGCTGGATCTCATGGATGAGTGCCTGGAGGGCGGGCAGTTCGAAGGGTTTCTGGAGGAACCCCGAGGGGATCTGGTCGCCAAACTGCCAGGTGGCGTCCTGATGGCTGTAGCCGCTGATGAGCACCACCCGGACCCCGGGGTTGAGGTCGCGCAGGGCCCGGAAGGTATCCGCGCCGCTCAGCTCCGGCATGGTCAGGTCCAGCAGCACCCAGTCGATCTCCTCGGCATGCTCCAGGTAGAGGGCGATGGCCTCGGTGCCGTCGGCGGCCAGCAGGGTGCGGAACCCCAGAAAGGCCAGCATGGCCGCGGCAGCCTCCCGGACCAGATCATCGTCATCCACGATCAGGACAAGACAGGGCTCCCCGGGCGTGTGCCCGAGGCCGCCGGCACCTGCCAGGGCCTGGGGGGGCGCAGCCACAATCGAGGGGGGGGTGCTGCTGACCGGGAAGAGGATCCGGATGATGGTCCCCTGGCCGGGATGGCTGTCGATCCTCAGGGCGCCATGGTGGCCCCGGACGATGCCAAGCACGGCGGACATGCCCAGGCCACGACCGGTGAACTTGGTCGTGAAGAAGGGATCGAAGAGCCGACTCAGGGTGTCCTGGTCCATGCCGGAGCCCGTGTCTTCCACCTCGATGAAGACGTAGCGGCCCGGGGCCGGCTTCTCGTCGAGGCGGCTGCCCGCGAGGTAGGCCTCGTCCGCATCCAGGACGCCCGTGGCGATCGATACCGTGCCGGGCTGCTGCCCGATGGCCTCGGAGGCGTTGGTGATGAGGTTCATCACCACCTGCTGGATCTGTCCCGGATCCGCGTGAGTGTGCGGCAGGCCTGCCGCCAGGTTGAGGTTCAGCGTGATGTTCCGGGAGAGTCCCACCCGGAACAGGTGCACGTTCTCCTCGACCACCGCGTTCAGGTCCAGGTCCTTCACGTCGAAGGTGCCCCGGCCCGAGAAGGCCAGCATCTGGCGCACCAGGTCCGAAGCCCGGCGGTTCGCCTGCAGGCTCCGCTCCAGGAAGGGGCGGGCGGGCGAGTCACCGCCCTGGGTGTGCATGGCCAGCTCCAGGTTCGCCAGCATCGCCATGAGGAGGTTGTTGAAGTCATGGGCGATGCCCCCGGCCATGACGCCCAGGCTCTCCAGCTTCTGGGCGTGGAGCAGCCGTCGCTCGAGCTCCAGGCGGGTGGTCTCCCACTCCCGGTGATCGGTGATGTCGAGACAGGAGCCGATGTAGCCCACGAAGGCGCCCGTGGAGTCATGGCGGGGATGGCCCTCGTCGATGACCCAGCGATACTCCGCGTCCTGGCGGCGAAGCCGATACTCCATCCGGAAGGTCTGGCGAGCCTCCCAGGCTGCGAGGTAGGTTCGCGCGCACCGCAGCAGATCCTCAGGGTGCACGACTGCCTGCAACCCGGACCGCAGCAGGTGATTGCTGCTGAGCCCCACAAAGGCCAGGAAGCGGTCGTTGAACCAGCTGAGGCGCTTGTCCGGCCCGGTGAGCCAGATCATGGCTGGCGAGCTGTTGGCCACGGACTCGAAGAGCATCTGGCTTTCCCGGAGGGCGGCCTTGGCCTGCTCGCGCTCGGTCTCGTCCTCCAGGCAGAGCAGGAACATGGTCCGGCCAGCGGCCTGGATCAGGGCCAGGGAGGCCCGGAAGGAGACGATGCGGAGCGTGCCTCGCTGGTGGACGGTGGTTCGGTAGCTCAGGCCGGTCTCGGGCTGCCCGGTCTCCAGGACGCGCCGGGCGGCCTGCTGCACCGCGCACTGGCTGCAGGTCAGCCCGCTGCCGCAGCCCTGGGGCTCAGCCATGGCCTGGACACAGCCGAGGGCATTGCCGAAGCCCAGGGATCTCAGCAGCGCCTCGGAGCGTCCGGTGTAGGCCTCGAAGGCCCGGTTGGTGTCGATGATCTGGAATCCGGTGTCCAGGCGGCACATCATCACCGGGGCGTTCTGGTAGATGGCCTCCATCTCGAGCCGGTTGTGCTCAAGGGACTCCTGGGCGCGGCGATGGTCCTGCCGGGTCCGCCACTCGCGGAGTGCCCGATCCACGGAGTGGCGCAGCTCCTGGAAGGCCGCCTTGGACTTGACCAGGTAGTCCACGGCCCCGGCCCGCAGGACATCCACGGCCATCTGCTCGCTGCCGAAGCTGGTCATGACCAGGAAGGGGATCGGCACTCCCCCCGCCCAGCCCTGCAGCAGCTCCAGGGCCTGACCATCCGGGAGGTTCATGTCCACCAGCGCGAGATCGGGAAGCCCGGCGGCCAGCGCCACCCGGCAGGCAGCCAGGGTCTCCACGACCTCCACCTTGTAGACCGGGGAACTTCCCTCCAGAGCCCTGCTGATCGCCTCTGCATGGGCGGGATCGTCCTCGACCACGAGGACCCGGAGAGGGAGGGCGTCCATGGGCGGGGCTCTTCTCCTCAGTAGGGGTACTTGTTCCAGGCCAGCCAGTAGTAGCCGCAGGTATCCATCAGTGAAAGGAACTGCGGGAAGTCGACGGGCTTGACCAGGTAGCTGTTGGCGTGGAACTCGTAGGCCTTGGCCATGTCCGCCTCGGCGGCAGAGGTGGTCAGGATCACCACCGGGATCGCGGCCAGGGCCGGATCCTGCTTGATGGCCTTCAGCACCTCGAGGCCGTCGACTTTTGGGAGGCGGAGATCCAGCAGGATGAGGCCGGGGCGGGGACTGGCCGCGGGATCGGTGTAGTCTCCCCGCTGGTAGAGGTAGTCGAGTGCTTCCTGCCCATCGGGCACGTGGATGAGCCGGTTGGCGAGCCGGAAGCCCTCGAAGTTCCGCCGGACGATCTCCGCGTGGGCGGGCTCGTCCTCCACCAGCAGGATCACAAAGGCATCGCCCCTCATCGCGCCTCCCCCGGTGCTTGTATCGCTTTCGGCAGGGTGAACAGGAAGCATGAACCCTGGCCCGCCCCATCGGACTCCACCCGGATGGTGCCCCCATGGACCTCCACGATGCGCTTGATCAGGGCCAGGCCGAGGCCGGTGCCTTCGGTGCGCGCGTCGAGCTTCTCGAAGAGGCCGAAGACTTTCCCGTGGTAGCGGGGATCGATGCCCTGGCCATTGTCCCTGATGAAGAACTGGGGAAGGTCGCAGGTCTGATCCACGCCGAGGTGGACCTTGGGGCTGGGCTGGTCGCCCATGTACTTCACGGCGTTCTCCAGCAGGTTCTGCCAGACCTCCACCAGGCGGGGCCGATCGCCCAACAGCGGCAGGTCCACCGGGTCCACCGTCACCTCCACGCCGCGCAGGGTCAGGCTGCCCGCCACGGCCTCCAGCGCCTCCTTGACGAGGGCCTGGAAGCTTGTCCGGACCGGGGGGTTCACCACGCGGCCAACGCGGGAGACCTCCAGCAGGTCCCCCAGCAGCCGACTCATCTTCTCGGTCGCCCCGTGCATGTAGAGCAGGTCCTTCTTCACCCGCTCGGTTTCCTGCTTGGCCAGGTCGTCTTCCAGGTAGCCCAGGAAGGTCTTGACCGTGACCAGGGGGCTCTTCAGGTCGTGGGACACCAGGTAGGTGAAGCGCTCCATCTCTTCGTTCTTCTGGCGCAGCTCATCCTCCCGGGTCTTCCGCTCGGTGATGTCTTCGAACACGGTGGCGAACTGGCCCGGCCGGGGGGAGATCACCGAGATGCGGAAGTATCGCTCCAGGGGCGGGTAGTAGGTCTCGAAGGCATAGGGTTCGCCCCCCTGGGCCACCCGGGCGAATTCGTCCAGGTAGGGCGGGGGCTCCAGGCCATAGAGCTGGGAGCCCAGGCGGTTCCGGGTGGCGTCCAGGTCAAGTCCTGTGTGGCGCCGGTAGGCGGGATTGACGTCGAGCACCAGGTAGTCCAGCGGGCTGCCGATCTCATCCAGAACCAGCTCATGGAGGGCAACCCCTTCCGCGAGGTTTTCGAAGAGGGTCCGGAACTTCCGCTCGCTGAACTGGAGGTTGTCCAGGATCTTGTGGTGCTCGGTGAGGTCGTTGATGATGGCGAGTCCCACCCGAAGCCCCTGGCCCCGGTCCACGAGCTGCAGGTGGGTCTCCACCGGATAATCGGTGCCGTCCTTGCGGCGGTGGGTGAGCTCGATGACCAGGGTCTCCTGGTCACCCGCGGCGAGGGGGGCGAGGAGCTCCTTGAAGGTGGTGGGCGACTGCGTGGGCTTGACGTCGGTCATGCTCATGGTGAGCAGTTCCTCGCTGGAGTAGCCGAGGTTCCGCACGGCCCCGTCGTTGGCAAAGAGGATCCGCAGGGTGTCCGGATCGAAGAGGCAGATCTCACTCAGGCTCCGGGCCATGGCCTGGCGCAGCCAGGCCAGCTCCTGCTCCTGGGCGTAGCGCCCCTGGAAGTAGCGTGCCCGCTGGTGCCGCCAGAGCCCGGCGATCGTCACCCCGGTGCACAGCATCAACAGGGCCGCCAGCAGGAGCGTGCCAAGCAGCTGCTGCCGGAAGGGCTCATGGGCTTCGTCCTGGTCCATGCGGGACACCAGGAACCAGGGGGAGTCGGGCACGGGCCGAACATCCGCCAGGACCCGGTTGCCCCGGTAGTCCCGGCCCTCCACAACCCCGACCTTGCCCTTCACGGCCATGGCTGCGGGCAGGTCCTGCTGGTCCAGCGGAAACCGGAGCTTGAGCGCCGTATCCGCCTGGAACTTCAGCTGGTTCAGGTAGAGCACCTCCTGGCCATCCTGCTTGACCAGCAGGGTCTCGGCAGTCCGGGCTGGGGTCGGCCAGCGGCTGATGAAGGGGTAGAAATCCTGCGCGGGATCAATGCGCAGGGCGGCGATGCCGATCATCCGTTTCGGATCGCGGGGGTCGGGCACCGGAATGCGGATCGACAGGTAGACCCGCTGGTCCTCCTCATTTCGGTAGAAGTCTTGGAATAGTGGCCGCCCCTCGGCCATGGCGGCCCGGAAACCCCGGAGGACACCGGCATTGGTCGTGGGCAGGTCCGAGGGGATGCTCAGGAGTTGCCTCCCATCTCGATCCAGCAGCCGGATCCGGTCATAGACGCGCTGCTGCCAGATGGACTCGAGCCAGCTCTGCAAGAGCGCCCTGGCCTCCGGTTCTCCCTTCCCGGTCTGGGCGCGCTGGAAGAGCTCCGCGAAGGCCCGGTTCCGGCCCAGGGCCCAGGCATCGGCGATGCGCTCTTGTCGCCACTGGGCGATCTGGCGGGCCTTCAGCTCGCCGATCGAGGAGAGCTGCGCCTGGATCTTGGCCTGTTCCTGCCGTTGCTGGCGGCGAAGCGTCTCGAAGGTCGCCCCGGCGATGGCCAGCACGAGAAAGCCAGCCAGGACCAGCAGGCCGATGGGTTTCCGCCACTCGGGCCCGGGTTGCTCAGCCATGGGGCTGCGCCTGTCTGCGAGCAGGAAGCGGCCCGGCCCTCCCTGTGGGCAACGCACGGCCAGGCTTGGAAAAGGAAAAGCTGAACATCTAGGGTTCCTATCGAACCCTCGGGAAAAAGCATGAATTTTCCAAACCCAATGGGTCCTGGGCCGGTCCTGCCAGCGGCCAGGCGCTCCGATGGCTGAGACCGTGCTGCTGCTGAGGGCTGACGCCAGGAGTGGCACAGGGCTCGTTCCGGCGGCCAGTTGGACCTTGCCGTTGACCTTGCCGGCCCTATGTTTTCAGCAGAGGCAATGCTGTCTGGCTCTATTCGCACTGGAGCTGCCATGACCAAGACCTTTGACGCCCTCATCCCCAGCATTGAGCACCGCGAGTCCGGCTGGATTCAGATCCGGGAGCGCCTCGCCCGGGACGCCCGGGAGGTCGTCCACCCCACCATCACCATCTCCCGCGAGTTCGGGTGCGAGGGGCACCCCCTGGCTCAGCGGCTGAAGGGACTGCTCGACGCGGCCTCGACGGAGCCCTGGCATGTCTTCGACAAGGCGCTCGTGGAGAAGGTAGGGGAGGATGAGAAGCTCTCGCGGCATATCCTCAGTCGCCTGGGCGACGAAAGCCATGCCGGAGACGTGCTCAAGACCCAGTTCGGCTTCCTCACCCATGACGAGGTCTATGCCAGCGTGGTCAAGCACCTGGTCGGCATCGCCCGGACCGGCTGCGCCATCATCGTCGGCCGCGGCGGCGCCGTGGCCTGCCAGGGGCTGTCGAACTGCTTCCACTTCCGCCTGGTGGGCAGCCCCGCCTTCCGGGCCGAGAACATCGCCCGGCGCCGGGGCCTGCCCCTGGCCGAGGCGGAGGAGCTGGTGCGGGTCCAGTCGAGGCTGCGGGAGAAGTTCATCAGCGATCACCTCCACGCGGACATCACGCTGCCCCGGTGGTATGACGCCGTCTTCAACAACGAACGCCAGGACGTGGACACCATCGCCCAGGCCTGCCTGCTCCTGGTGATGACCAGGTGGCCCGAGAAGAGCTTCTTCAAGCACCCGAAGGGCTAGAGCTTCTGTAGGAAGGGGCGGAACAGCTCGCTGGGCAGCGGGATGAAGCTGGTGGTGTTGTGCTCGCTGGAGATCTCCACCATGGTCTGCAGGAAGCGTAGCTGCAGGGCGATGGGCTGCTCGGCGATCATGGCGGCGGCCTGCACCATCTTGGCCGCAGCCTGGAACTCGCCTTCGGCGTTGACGATCTTGGCGCGGCGCTCGCGCTCGGCCTCGGCCTGCTTGGCCATGGCGCGTTTCATGGAGTCCGGCAGCACCACATCACGGACTTCCACCGAGGTCACCTTGATGCCCCATGGCTCCGTCTGGCGGTCGATGATCTCCTGCAGCTTCAGGTTGATGGTCTCCCGGTGGGACAGCAGCTCATCGAGCTCGGACTGCCCCAGCACACTGCGCAGGGTGGTCTGGGCGATCATGGCGGAGGCCTTCAGGAAGTTCTCGACCTTCACCACCGCGGCCTGGGGGTCCACCACGCGGAAATAGAGCACGGCGTCCACCGTGGCGGGCACGTTGTCGCGGGTCATGACCTCCTGCTTGGGCACGTCGATGGTGATGACGCGGAGATCCATCTTCACCATGCGGTCGATGAAGGGGATCAGGAAGATCAGGCCCGGTCCCTTGGCGCCCTTGAGCTTGCCCCAGCGGAAGATCACGCCCCGCTCGTATTCGCGGAGGATGCGCGCCATCTGGGGCAGGAGGATCAGGGCCAGCGCCAGGAGGATGATGAACCAGGGGCCGAGATGAAGCAGGAGTTCGTTCATGGCGTTTTCTCCTCAGAATCCGGGCAGGGCTGCACCTTCAGGGTCAGGCCTTCCCTGGCAACGATCAGCACCAGCTGCCCGGCCTGGATGGGGCTGGCGCTCACGGCCTTCCAGTATTCGCCCTCGAGAAACACCCGGCCGCCGCTGGCGTCAATGGCTTCGAGGGCGGGGACCTGTCGGCCCAGCAGGGTATCTGCGCCGGCCACGGATGGCAGCCGCTGGGCCCGGATGCCCGCTCCGGCCACGAAGATGAAGAACAGGGCCGTCACCACCGTGGCGGGCAGTACCCAGAGCAGCGACAGCCGCAGGAAGGGATCGGTGCGGTCGAAGAGCATGAGGGTGCCCAGGAAGAACGCGACAATGCCCCCGGTGGTGAGCACCCCGTGGGTCGGCGCGAAGGCGTCGAAGATGAACAGCGCGATGGCCACGCCGATGAGGGCCAGGCCCGTCACGTTCATGGGCAGCACCGAGGCCAGGTAGAGCAGCACCAGCAGGGAGATCACGCCCGCGACCCCGGGCAGGATGGCGCCGGGGCTGGTCATCTCGCCGATGACGCCATACATCACGATGAGCATCAGGATCAACATCACCTGGGGGTGGGCGATCACCTGGAAGACCTGCTCCCGGGTGGTCATGGGGATGACCGTCACTGTCGCCCCGGCGGTGGCCAGCTTCCGGCCGCCGACCTCCCGGCCATCGAGCTTCCGGAGCAGGTCCTCCCGGTTCTCGGCGATGAGATCCACCACATTGAGCTCCAGGGCCTTGTCGGCGGTGATGGCGGCGCTGTCCCGCACGGAGGCCCGGGCCCACTCCAGGTTGCGGTGGCGCTTGGCGGCGATGGCCTCGATGTAGCTGGAGGCGAAGTTCTCCAACTTCTGTTTCATGGTCTCGTCCAGCTTCTCCCCGCCGCCGCCTAGGGAGACGGGATGGGCCGCGCCGATGCTGGTGGAAGGCGCCATGGCCGCCACGTCCGCGGCCAGGGTGATGAAGCAGCCCGCGCTGCCCGCCCAGGCGCCCTGGGGTGCCACATAGACCACCGTGGGCACGGGCGAACGCAGGAAGCTCTGGATGATCTCCTTGGTGGAATCCAGGAGCCCACCCGGCGTGTCGAGTTCGATGATCAGGCACTGGGCGTTCTGACCCGCGGCCTCTCCGATGGCTCGGGCGAGGTAGCTGGCGGAGGCCGGGCCGATCGTGCCCTGGAGCCGGGCCAGGCAGACCTTGGGGCCGGGAGCGGGAGTGCCCCAGGCCGCCAGCAGGCAGAGCGCCAGGAGGGTGAGGCGGAGGAGCCATCGGATCAGACTCACCGAGGGTGCGGTGTGCCAGGCTCCTTCGCACCCAGTCCGCATGGGGACCTCGCGGGGACAGCTTCAACGGATCAAGGTAATCCTGCCCCGGCTTCAGTCCAGGGCCTCCAGCCGCTGGGGCGGCAGCAGCAGGTAGCCGTTGTCCCAGAGGTGCATCTCAAGAAAGCCTATGACGGCGGAGGGACAGAAGAACTCGCCCAGGATGCCCAGCACCCGCACCACGGGCAGCCCGTAGGCGCGCAGCCAGCTCAGGGGGTCGAGCAGCTCGTCCTCGCTCACACAGAAATCCGCCGCATACAGCCGGGAGCTCATGTCCTTGGCCACGACCAGTTCGCCCAGAGCGAACAGGCGGATGGCTTCCTCGGAGTCGATGCAGGCCTCAGTCTCAGAGGAATTCATGGTTTCTCCAGCGAGGGGCTTCAGGAGTGGCGGGGGTTGAACTCGGACCGACGGCGCTCGATCAGGGGCGGCAATCTGAGCGAGCCCGGGTTCTTCCGGCGCGTCGGTGCGGGGAGGTCTGCGGCGCCTGGCCTCTGCCAGGGACCCGGGCCCCCGGAGTCCAGGCCCGGCGGCCCGGGGTGGATCGACTCCTCGGCGTCGAGGAGTTCTGGGATCAGGGCCAGGAGTGCTTCGGCAGCGGGGCCCTGGGCCAGCCACGGGTTGAGGGCCGCATCCCGCCTGCTGCTGAATACATGGGTCGTACCTCCGTGCAGGGTCCGGGGGCAGCAGAGGTCCGGTGACAGGAAGTGGAGGGCTGCCGGCACCTTCAGGAGGGCCCTCAGCCGCCCTTCCGCTTCCCCCGGGCCCTCGCTGGTGGTGCCGAGCCAGACGTTGGGCGGCGGATATCCTTCCTGCCAGTCCTGGAGCCAGCGGAGGAACGGCTGCCCGGCGCCCCCCGTGGTCGCGAACTGCTCGATTCGGGCCTGGTCCAGCACCGTCTGCAGCATGCCCATGATCAAGTCCGGTCGCCGGGTGAGGATCATCCAGGAGAGGTGGGGCGTCTCCCGCATGGTGTCGAGGGCGATGCGGCGGGCCCAGTCCAGCTCCCAGGCGTCCTCCCAGAACTCATTGAGCGAGTTCGTGAAGATTCGGATGCTGGAACCCTCCGCGATCCCCTGGTGCTCAAGGCAGAGGGCTTCGTAGCGCGCGGTCCCCAGGCGGAGCTGGTGCAGGGGCGGGGTGGCCCAGGAGGGCAGGGCCTCGCCTCCGTCGGGCTGCTGCAGGGCGCCGCCCAGGCTGGCCCCATACGGCTCGCTCAGGCTGGGGCGGCTGCGCCAGAAATCGATCCCATGTCCCTGCTGTTGGGAGGCGGAGGCGTCAGGCATGGCGGCCTCGAGGCGCCTCGTGGCCCGGCGCTTCCGGACCGGGCCGCCGGACCCCGGCGCGGGGCGCCGGGGCCGGCCTTGCAGGCAGGACGGAGGGGCTGTAGCGCCAGAGGCCTTGGCCCTGGGAGATCCCTCCTCCGGCGCTGTCCCCCCCCCAGCGCTCGGGCGCCAGCGGGAACATGCAGGACAGATGGTGAGCCTGCTCCACCGAGGAGAAGGCCAGCACCTGGGCGGCGGTCGGGGCGATGCGGCGGATCCGGTAGCCGGCGAGGACGGCGTCATCCACCAGGGCCGGGAAGGCCAGGGCCACGAAGGAGGCCCGCGCACTGATCAGCCCCGCCAGCTCCTGGCGGAAGCGGAAGAGCGCGCCCTCCTTCTGGAACTGCTGGATGAGGCAGCGGGAGGTCTGGTCCAGCCCGATCCAGGGCTCCTGGATGACGGCCCAGAGCGCGTGCTCGAGCTGCAGCCGGCCGGTGGTCTCAAGCTCGATCCCCTCGGCCAGGCACCACTCGGCAGTGGCCCTTCCGGGCTGGAGCTCCTGCCGGGCGTTGGCCTTGGTGGCCGGGGTCAGGTCTCTGAGCACATAGAGGACGGGTGCGCTGCTCATCTGCTGCCTCGCTGTCGCCGAGTGGGGGCGGGAAGCAGAAGGTAGATGCTCAGGCCCGGGACGGCCATTCCCAGAAAGGCGTACTGGGACTAATCAAAAACGTGTAGCTTCCGCTCGAGTTCCTTGCCCAGGGTGTTGTCCACCACCGTGGAGAGGGAGTGGAGGAACCTGCCCTCGCCGTCCAGCTTGGCGTCGGCGCTGACCAGGGCCGGGAACTCGGAGCCGTCCTTGCGCCTGAAGTCCGCCTCCACATGCCGGAGATGGCCGGTCCGCAGGAACTCGGGATGGAGCTCCTGGAACAAGGCCCAGCTTGTTTCGGTGAGCAGGTCCCGGATGCGCAGGCGGCCGACCACCTCCTCCCGGGTGTAGCCCAGCATCTGCAACTCGGTGTCGTTCATGGCGATCACGTTGCCTTCGCGGTCCAGGCAGTCGTAGCCGCAGGGGGCCTGATTCCAGAGGTCGGCGTATTCAGCGGTTCGGACCGCCAGCTCCCCTGTGCGCTCGCGGATGAGCTCTTCGAGGTGGACCCGCTGGTCCTCCTGCAGCCGCTGGGCCTGGTGGCGCTCGGTGATGTCGGTCAGGGCGATCAGGCGCTCATGGTTCGCTCCCGGGATGATCTCCTCCACGCGGATCCAGGTCACAGCGCCATTGGTGGGCAGCAGCGCCAGCTCACAGGCCCTGGGGGCGCTTTCGGAGGCAGGCTCGGCCAGGTGCTCCAGGAAGCGGACGCGGCTCGGTGCGTCCAGCAGGCGGGGGAACGAGCGGCCCTGCAGCCGGCCTCGGTAGACGCCCAGGAGTGACCCGGCCATGAGGTTGGCCCGGCGGATGAGGCCGCTCCCATCCAGCGTGAGGAGGCCGACGGGCGCGAAGTCGTAGAGGTTCGTGTATTCCTCAAGGACGGTGATCAGCTCTTCGCGCGTCTCGATCAGCTCCTCGTTCTGCAGCTCCAGCTCGATCTGGTGGACTTGCAGTTCATGGACCAGACGCAACGCCGACAGCTCGGCCAGTGTCCCCGGGGGGCGCTGCTGCTCGGTCAGCAGCGCCTCCGCCTTCTTCCTGCAGAGCCTCGGACGCCAGGGTTTGCGTGCGGGTGGGCACATCCTCAGATTCTCCAGGCACTTTGGGGATGATCACGGGGCGAGAATCACAGGACAGGCTGATTTCCAACAGGATAGGCACGAATCCGTTGCCCTGCGGGCAAATTCTCAATCTCGACCGAAAGCCATGGTGATCTTTCCTGGCCGTCCCCCGCCTGGCGGCAGGGGCTCCTCGCTGCTCAGATCGAGGCCAATCCCTCGCGGATGGCATAGCGGGTCAGCTCAGCGGTGGTGTGGAGATCGAGCTTCGCCTTGATCTTCCGGCGATAGACCTCCACGGTGGCGGCGGAGATCCCCAGCTCCTCGGCGATCTGGAGCGAGCGCTGGCCTTCCGCCAGGAGCCTCAGGACTTGCTGCTCCCGGTTTGTGAGGACCGTCACGGGCGGGCTGGGGGTGCCGCCGCCGGAAGGGGCCTTGCCCAGCAGCGCCTGGGTGGACTCGGCGCAGAGGTAGTTGCGTCCGCTGACCACGGCGTGGATGCCCCGGATGAGGTCCTCCGAGCCGGCGGACTTCACGATGTAGCCCTTGGCGCCGGTCTTGAGCATCTCCCCGATGAAGACCTTGTCCGCATAGCCGGTCAGAGCGATGATCTGCAGCGCGGGGTAGAGGCGGTGGAGCCTGCTCGCCACCTCGATGCCGTTGGAGTCCGGCAGGGCGATGTCGAGCAGGAGCACCTCGGGCTGCACCTGCGCCACCATGGCCATGGTCTCGTGTCCGCTGCTGGCTTCTCCGACGATCTCCAGATCGGGTTCCTTGGCCAGGGCCATCCGGAGGGACTCCCGGAACATGCGGTGGTCATCGGCCAGCGCCAGGCGGATGGTCATGGGGCCTCCCTGGCGTCTTCCGCTTCCACGGGCAGGCTCAGGGTGACGGTCCAGCCGTCCCCGGGGTTCCGGCGGGCGCTCAGCTCGCCCCCCAGCTGCAGGAGGCGCTCCCGGATGCTCCGGAGGCCGAAGCCCTTGGTCCTCCGCAGGATCAGGTCCAGATCCTCGATGCCCTGGCCCTTGTCGTCCACCTGGATGACCAGGCGCCGCTCCTTGATGGCTGCGCTCAGCACGGCGGTCTTGCCGCCCGAGTGCTTGGCCACGTTGATCAGCAGCTCCCGCGCGGCCCGGAACAGGAAGGTCGAGAGGTTGGGACTCAGCGGCTTGGGCGAGCCATCATCCACGATCTCCACGCGGAGTCCGTAGGTCTGCTCCATCTCTTCGCCGAGCCAGAGCAGCGCGCTGACCAGACCGAGGGTCTCCAGCACCGGCGGGCTCAGCTGGGTCGTGAGCGACCGCACGCTGCGGCTGGCCTTGGCCAGGGTCGCCTTCATCTGGGCCAGCAGGGGCTGGCGCTCGGTGGAGGTCTCGGTCCTCCCCAGCATGTCCAGCTGGTGGGAGATCATGTGCAGCAGCTGGCCCAGGTCGTCATGCAGGTCATGGGCAATGGCCCGCCGCTCCCGCTCTTCCGCCACCGTGGTCTCCACCGCGAGGCGCCGCACCAGCCGGGTGCGCTCGAGGACCTGACGCTCCAGCTCCTCATGGGAGGCCCGTCGCTTCAGCTCCGCCTCCTTCCGGAGGGTGTTGTCCACCACCGTGGAGAGGGTGCAGAGGAGCTTCCCGGTGGCATCCAGCTTGGCGTCGGCGCTGACCAGGGCTGGAAACACCGAGCCGTCCCGGCGCTTGAGATTGGTCTCGACGTCACGGACGAAACCGGCCTCCAGGAAGGCGGGGAACTCCACGCGGAACCTCTCGCAGGACACCTCATCGAGCAGATCGCGGATGTTCATCCGGCCGACGACCTCCTCGCGGGTGTAGCCCACCATCCTGAGCATGGTGTCGTTGATTGCGAGGATGGTGCCCAGGGCGTCCAGGGAGTGGTAGCCACAGGGGGCGCGGTTGTAGAGGTCCGCATACTCCGTGTTGCGGACTTCTAGATCCCGCGTACGCTCGGAGACGAGCCGCTCCAGCTGCTCCTGGTGGTTCTTCAGGAAGGCATGGGCCTCCCGGGTCTCGCTGATATCGATCAGGGCCACCTGGCCTTCCTGGTCCGAGGCGGAGAAGGTGGCCTCCAGGCGGATCCATGCGGCGCCGGCGCCCGGGGCCAGGGCCAGCTCGCAGGTGCCGGGTCCCTTTCCGCTGAAGTGCGCGGCCAGGAACTCCGAGAACTGCTTGCGGCTGCCGGGGTCCAGCAGCCGGGGCAGAGAGCGGCCCGAAAGGCGGCCCCGGTCCACCCTGAGGAGAGTGGCGGCCATGAGGTTGGCCCGCCGGATGATGCCGCCCGCATCCAGCGTGAGGTAGCCCACCGGCGCGAAGTTGTAGAGGTCCGTGAACTCCGTGAGCAGCGTCGCCAGCCGCTCCCGGGTCTCCATGAGCTCGGTATTCTGCATCTCCAGCTCGATCTGATGGATCTGCAACTCGTGGAGCAGCCGCAGGGCCTGGACCTCCGTGACAGGACCCCCGCCCCGGTCTTGGGTGGTCAACAGCTTTTCCGCCCGTTTCCTGAAGGGGGCCGAATCCCGAGGGAATCGCGCTACCGAGGACATGGACGGACCTTCCGGGAGATGGGACAGCTGCTGATGGAAACCCAATTAGCCTTGGTGAGCATCAGGATAAGCCAAAAAACACACGGGATAAGGTGCTGGTCAGAATAAATTACTAGTACATACGGTATGCCATTTTTTGCCTATGGGGAGAGACCTCCCCACCAGCCCTGGAGGTCCCAGCCTTGGCCAACGGTGGCACTCGGCCGGTCAGGGGCCCTCGGTCAGCCCCAGATGGGCGCCAGGGTGTCCAGCAGGCGGGCGACGATGTCCCGGTTGCGGCGGGTCCGGGCTTCGCGGCCCGAGAGCAGGGGAAAGGCGGGATCGGGATCGTGCAGATGTTGACCGAGCTCGGGCCCCAGGGTGTCCTTCCAGCGCGCCACCCAGTCGGGCGGCAGGTCCTGGGGCAGGGGGAGGTCCATGACGATGTGGGTGAGGATGGTCCAGACCCGGGCCACCACCTGGGCCTCGTAGCCGCCCCCGAGAGTGAGCAGCAGCCGGTCCTCGGCGTGGGTTTCAGCCAGCTGCAGGATACGGCGGAACAGGGTCTCGAAGGTCTGGGTGGTCAGGGCCAGGTCGCCGAGGGGGTCGGAGAAGTGGGCGTCCGCACCGGCCTGCACCACCAGCACCTGGGGCTTGAACCAGGCCAGGGCCCTGGGCACCACGGCCTCGAAGGCTTCCAGGTAGTCCTCGGCGCCAGTGAAAGGCTCGAAGGGGATATTCACGGAGGTGCCGGGCGCGCGGGGGCTGCCCGTCTCCTGGATGTGGCCGGTGCCGGGGTAGAGGTAGTGGCCGGACTCGTGGAGGCTGATGGTCAGGACCTGGTCGTGGTTGTAGAAGAGGTTCTGGACGCCATCCCCGTGGTGGAGATCGATGTCCAGGTAGGCCACCCGGAGGCCACGATCGACCAGGGCCTGGATGGCCACGGCCAGGTCGTTGTAAAGGCAGAAGCCCTCCGCACGGTCCCGCTGGGCGTGGTGCAGCCCACCGCCCAGCTGCAGCACGCGGCACTCTGGGCCGTCCAGGAGCAGGCGCGCCCCGTGGAGGGTGCCGCCCACCAGCCACCGGGCGGCCTGGTCCATGCCCGGGAAGATGGGGTTGTCCGGCGTGCCCAGGCCATAGGGTTCCCCCTGGGCTGCGTTGGCCTCGCCCCGGTCCAGGGCTTCAACCATGGCCACGTAGTCCTCGGCATGGACCGAGAGGATCTCCTCCCGGGTGGCGGAAGGCGGCGCGATGGGGTCCACCGGGCAGCCCAGGCTGCGCAGCAGGTCCAGCAGCATCCCCAGCCGCGACGGCGTGAAGGGGTGCTCGGGCCCGAAGTCGTACCCGGCGTAGTCCGGGCGGTGGATCAGTGTGGCCATGGCTTCGGCAGGGGCCAGAGGACCTCGAAGTGGGCGGCGCGCATGGCTTCGGCCAGGGGCCGGGACTGGTTCGAGCCCACCCGCAGCACCGTGTGGACCGTGCCGTCCGGCGCGGGGGACGTCAGCAGGGAGTGGATGTTGACGTTGCGGTCCGCCATGAAGACCGTCAGTCGGGCCAGTTCGCCGGGGCGGTCCGCCAGGGCCACCTCCAGCCGCGAAGTGGGCTTGGTGAGGCCCGTGAGGTTGATGAGGGCGTCCAGCAGGTCCATGCCCGTGAGGATGCCCACCAGCTCGCTGCCATCCACCACGGGCAGGCAGCCGATCTTGTGCTCCCGCATGATCTTGGCGGCGTCCTCCACGGGATCCAGGGGATCGGCGGTGAGGACGTGGGTGCTCATGGCCAGGGTCACGGGGTCGCTGGCGGTGTGGGGGGTGGCGCAGAAGGAGCTGGTGGCGAAGCGGAGATCGCGGTCCGTGAGGATGCCCACCACCCGGCCCCCGTCCACCACGGGCAGGTGCCGGTAGCCGTGGGCCTCGAAGAGGGCATAGGCCTCACCGAGCGTGGAGGTGAGGGAGAGCACGGTCACGGGACTGTGCATCCTGTCTTTGACGAACAAGGTGCCCTCCTCTGCTTATTGGGTGCGGAAACCGACCTGGGTGAAGGCGAGGCGCGGGCTGGGCTGGAGTGCCAGCCCCGCTGCGGTGGACTCGGCGGGCACCAGCACCTGGGCCTCGATGCTGGAGAGCCAGGGCAGCTCTTCCACCAGATGAGTAAGGCGGCCCAGGGTCTCGGCCAGGCCGCAGTCGGGGCTGAGGTGCAGCCGCTGGATCACATCGGCGACATCGAGGTTGGTGAGCGGCGTGATGCGCAGGATGGAGCCCACGCCGGTGCGGCGGAAGCGCCAGATGGGCCCGAAGTCCGGGTCCGCCGAGAGGCCCAGGGTGATGGCGGTGGGCTTGGGCAGGGAGAGGCTGGGGGCGGCCTCGGCGACGGCCACGCCGAAGCAGGCCAGGAGCTCCCGGGCCTGGGTGGCGTTGAGTACCCGAGGGGCCGAGCCCTCGGCGGCGCCCTCGAGCAGGTGCTCCACCCGGCGCCGGGCCTCACCGGCGTCCAGGTCGTCGTAGCTCAGGATCCGGCCCGGCGGCTGCATCCGGAAGTGGGCATAGTCCACGACCTTGGAGAGGGCCAGGGCGGCAGACTCGGGGAAGCGGTAGGAGGGGAAGGTCCGGTGCACGCCGCCGCCGTCGCCCAGGGCCCCGGCGGCCCCCACGGCCACGGCGCCGCTGACGCCCATGAGGGACAGCAGCGTGGGCTTGGCGATGCCGGTGGCGCGCTCGGCCCGCACGGCCGCGCGGCGGATGGCCCGGGCCACCAGGTTGGGGTCGCAGTCCCCGATGCAGGCGAAGGTGGCGATGAGGGCATCGACCTCAGGGTGCTCCAGGGCCGCCAGGCAGGCCCGCTCGTAGTGCTCGGCGGTGGCCATGGTGTGCAGGTCAACCACGCCGGGGCCGGAGAGCTGCATGCCGTTGGACTCGCAGGCGTCCGCGCAGATGGTGGCCACCCCGCCGGAGTTGCTCACCACCGCCACCCGGTTGCCCCGGGGCAGGGGCTGGTGGGACAGCAGCAGGGCGATGTCGAAGAGCTCTTCCAGGGTGTCCGCCCGGATCACGCCGGCCTGGTGGAACAAGGCCTCCACTTCCGCGTCGTCCCGGGGGCTGGCACCGATGTGGGCCTGGGCCATGCGGCGGCCCGCGTGGCTGCGGGCGCTCTTCACGCAGAGCACCGGCTTGCGGTGGGAGATGCGGCGGGCCAGGCGGGCGAAGCGGCGGGGGTTGCCGAAGGTCTCCAGGTAGAGCAGGGCCACGTCCGTGTCCGGGTCCTCTTCCCAGTATTGGAGGAGGTCATTGCCGGAGACGTCCGCCCGGTTGCCCGCGGAGACGAAGGTGGAGAAGCCCAGGCCGCGCTCGGCGGCGTATTTCAGGATCACCACGCCCAGGGCGGCGGAGTGGCTGAAGAACCCGACGCGGCCCCGGGGGGGCATGGCCGAGGCGAGGCTGGCGTTGAGCTGCACGGCGGGATTGGTGTTCAGGAGGCCCAGGCAGTTGGGACCCACCAGCCGCGCCCCCCGGCTACGGGCCAGGTGCAGGAGGCGCTCCTGGCGCCGGGCGCCCTCGGGGCCAGACTCCGCGAAGCCCGCGGCCAGGGCCAGGAGGCCCCGGGCGCCCTTGTCGAGGGCGGCCTTGGCCATGGGGACCACCTTGGTGGCCGGGACAGCCAGGACCACCAGGTCCGGCGCCTCCGGCAGGGAGTCCAGGGAGGGATAGGCCCGCACGCCCTCGATGGCCCGGGCATGGGGGTTGACGGGATAGACCACGCCCTTGAAGTGGCCCTGGAGAATGTGGCGGAAGATGGCGTTGCCCACGGAGCCGGGATCCCGCGAGGCCCCCACCACGGCCACGGTCTCCGGGCGCAGCAGGGGCACCAGCGAGTTGGCGGCTGCCACACGCTCGCGGATTTCGGCCCGCTCCCGCTGGGCCTGCGGGGCGCTGAGGGGGAAGTGCACATGAATGATCCCGCCCTCCATGGCTCGGCGGGTCTCGAAGCCGGAGTCCCGGAAGACATTGCTCATCTTCTCGTTCTCGTAGAGCACATCCGCTTCGAAGCCCAGGTAGCCGGCTCCGGCCGCTAGGCCCGCCAGGCGCTCGAGGATCAGGCTGCTGATGCCCCGACCCTGGTGCTCGTCCGCGACCATGAAGCTGACCTCGGCGTTGGCGCCGCCTTCGCCGACGTAGTTGCCCAGGCCCAGGACCCGCTCCACCGCGCCCTCGCCTTCCACGGCCAAAAGGCAGGCCCGCAGGTGGGGATTTTCCACGCAGAGCTCTTCCACGAACTTGCGTGCGATGCGGGAGATGCCCCCCATGAAGCGCATGGAGAGGGCTTCCTGGGAGAGGCCCCGGATGAACGTTTCGACCCGGTCCACGTCCTCGGGGGTGGCGATCCGAAGATAGATCCCCTGACCGTCTTTTAGGAGGACGAACTCCCGGTATCCGGCGCCGTCAGGAATGATGCTGAACAAAGGGGAGCCCCATGAAATCGGTCGCGACGCGACCACCCTATCACGCCTTCCAGTCGACTGTTCTCATTCAGGGTGCTTTCTTATCCATAGTGTCATCTTTCGTTCTAGACGGTGGCACCTCCTCGTCATAAATTGGATGAATCACCCCTTTCCAGGAGAGCTGTATGAACGAACGAGAGGCCTTTCTCAGTGCCCGGCAGTTCATGTTCGACAACAGCGGGGACCGCGTCGCGGCCTGCAAGGGGTTCAAGTGGCCCGTGCTGGAGAACTTCAACTGGGCCCTGGATCACTTCGATGTGATGGCGGCCGGAAACGAGAAGCCCGCGCTCTGGATCGTGGAGGAGGGCGGCAGCGAGACCAAGGTCTCCTTCCAGGAGATGAGCCAGCGCAGCAACCAGGTGGCGAACGCCCTCCGCGGCCTGGGCGTCAAGCGCGGCGACGGCGTGCTCATCATGCTGGACAACGTGCGCCCCCTCTGGGAGGTGCTGCTGGCCTGCATCAAGCTCGGTGCCGTGATGGTGCCCTCCACGCTGCTTCTGAGCCCGGCGGACCTGACCGACCGTCTCGAGCGCGGCGGCATCCGCCATCTGGTGGTGGACTCTGCCCAGACCGCCAAGTTCGACGGCATGGACGCCTCCCTCACGCGCATCTGCGTGGGCGATGCCGTTCCGGGCTGGCATGACGTGTCCACCCTGTACAGCGGCTCCACCACCTACGTGCCGGATGCCGTCACCAAGGCCACGGATCCCCTGCTGCTCTACTTCACCAGCGGCACCACCGCCAAGCCCAAGCTGGTGCTGCACACCCACCAGTCCTACCCCGTGGGCCATCTATCCACCATGTTCTGGGTGGGATTGCGCGAAGGCGACATCCACTTCAACATCAGCTCCCCGGGCTGGGCCAAGCACGCCTGGAGCAACTTCTTCGCCCCGTGGATTGCCGGCGCCTGCATCTTCATCTACCGGTCCACCCGGTTCAGCGCCGCAGCCGCCCTCAAGGTGATCGCCGACAAGGGCGTCACCAACCTGTGCGCCCCGCCCACGGTGTGGCGCCTGTTCATCCAGGAGGACCTGGCCGCCTACAAGGTGAAGCTGCGCGGCGTCATCGGCGCCGGCGAGCCCCTCAACCCCGAGGTCATCAGCCAGGTGGAGAAGGCCTGGGGCCTCACCATCCGCGACGGCTTCGGCCAGACCGAGACCACCTGCGTGGTGGGCAACTCCCCCGGGGTTCCCGTGAAGCCGGGCTCCATGGGCCTGCCCATGCCGGGCTACGACGTGGTCTTGCTGGATCTGGACGGCAAGGAGACGGACGAGGGCGAGATCGCCCTTCGTCTCAATCCGCGCCCCCTGGGCCTCATGGAAGGCTACAAGGACGATCCCTCCAAGATGGAGAAGGCCCTCAAGGAGGGCTACTACCGCACCGGCGACGTGGCCACCCGCGACGCCGAGGGCTACCTCTTCTTCGTGGGCCGCGCGGACGACGTGTTCAAGAGCAGCGACTACCGCATCAGCCCCTTCGAGCTGGAGTCCTTCCTCATCGAGCACGACTTCGTGGCCGAGGCCGCCGTGGTGCCGAGCCCCGATCCCGTGAAGCTGGCCGTGCCCAAGGCCTACGTCATCCTCCGCGCGGGCGTCGAGCCCAGCCGCGAGACCGCCCTGGCCCTGTTCAAGTTCATCCGGGAGCGACTCAGCGCCTACAAGCGCATCCGCATCATTGAGTTCAGCGAGCTGCCCAAGACCATCTCCGGGAAGATCCGACGGGTGGAGCTCCGCAAGCGTGCCGCCGACCAGGGCGCCTCGGCCACCGAGTGGCGCGAGGACCAGTTCCCTGAGCTGAAGTAGCCCCCTCTCAGACCCCAGAGTCCCTTCACACCACCCCCAGCCGGAGGTCCCATGCTCTTCCTCGACGACCATCGTGATATCCACTTCAACCTCCTCGAGTGGCTGGACCTGGATGCGGTTCTGAAAGGCGAGCCCTACCAGGAAGTGGACCGGGAACAGCTGGGCATGGTGCTGGACGAGGCCCTGAAGGTCTCGAAGGGCAGCGTGGCAGCCTGCAACGAGGTGGGCGACCGCGTCGGTGCGAAGTTCGCAAACGGCAAGGTGGAGCTGCCCGAGGGTTTCGCCGAGGCCTTCGAGGACCTGGCCTCCGGCGGCTGGATCAGCGCCACCATGAACCCCGAGTTTGGCGGCATGGGCCTGCCCGAGGTCGTGGGCACGGGCATCAGCGAATACCTCATGGGGGCCAACACGGCCCTGGCCCTCAAGACCATGCTCACCCGCGGCTCGGCCCACCTCATCGAGACCTTTGGCAGCGATGACCTCAAGGCCACCTACGTCGAGAAGATGTACAGCGGCGAGTGGTGCGGCACCATGTGCCTCACCGAAGCCGGCGCCGGCAGCGACCTGGGCGCACTCACCACCAAGGCCACCAAGCAGGCCGATGGCACCTACCTGGTCACCGGCGAGAAGATCTTCATCACCAGCGGCGACCACGAGTTGGTGCCGAACATCATCCACGCGGTGCTGGCCCGCACGCCGGACGCCCCGGCGGGGCCGAAGGGCCTCAGCCTCTTCGTGGTGCCCAAGTTCCGGGTCAACGCCGATGGCAGCCTCGGCGCGCGCAACGATGTCACCTGCGCGGGCATCGAGCACAAGCTGGGCATCCACGGCTCGCCCACCTGCACCCTGGTGTTCGGCATGGACAACGCCTGTCAGGGCTTCCTCTTGGGCCAGGAAGGGCATGGGCTGGTCTACATGTTCCAGATGATGAACGCCGCGCGCTACGAGGTCGGCGTCCAGGGCCTGGGCAACGCCTCCGCCGCCCACCAGGCCGCCATCGCCTTCGCCAAGGAGCGGCTGCAGGGCCGCGCGGGCAGGGGGGTCGGCCAGTCGCCCATCATCCAGCACCCGGATGTCCGGCGCATGCTGCTCATGCAGTCCTCCTACGTGCAGGCCATGCGGGCCCTCGTGTCCTACACCGCCTGGTGCATGGACATGGCCCATGTCTCCGCCGGTGACGACAAGAACCGCTGGCAGGGGCTCGTCGAGCTGTTCACCCCCATCTGCAAGGCCTGGTGCTCGGACTGGGGCTTCCGGGTGACCGAATGGGCGCTGCAGACCTACGGCGGCTACGGCTACACCATGGAGTATCCGGCCGAGCAGTACCTGCGGGACTGCAAGATCGCCTCGATCTACGAAGGCACCAACGGCATCCAGGCCCTGGATTTGGTGGGCCGCAAGTTCCGCATGCAGGACGGCCGGCCCATGCAGGACCTGCTCCATTTGGTCGGCGCCACGGTCCAGTCCCTGGCCGCGGATCCGGTCCTGGGCCCCTCGGCCCAGCAGCTGGGTTCGGCCCTGAAGACCCTCACCGCGGTGCTCCAGGAGGTCCCCGCCAAGCCCAATGGCGGCCAGTTGACGGTGCTCAACGCCGTGCCGGTGCTCGACATGCTGGGCCACGTGGTGTCCGGCCACCTGCTCCTCCAGCAGGCGACCCTGGCCCTCAAGAAGGGCGAGGAACTGCAGCGGGCCCGGGGCGTGGACCCCGCCGACCGTGGTGCCGTCCAGGCCCTGCTCCAGGACAGCCCCGAGGCCGCCTTCTACCACAACAAGGTGCAGGCCACGATCCACTTCGCCCACCGCGGCCTGCCCCTGGTGGCGGCCCTGGCCGTGGCCCTGCAGGCGGGCGAGATCGCGCCCATCGAGGCGGTCTTCTAGGCCAGCGATCCGCCCCAGGGAGGTTCACACCGCCAACCGGCCAGGGCAGGCCGAGGCAATCCTCTTCTCCAAGTGGGCTTCCGGGTATGAAAAAACGCCTGTTCGAGGCGCGCCGAAGTCGGATTGCCTGGGCCGAGCCAATTCCTTTACATGAAGCCCCTTGTCCGGGAGTAGGCGGCCTCTGGTGAAGGAGGTGTCCTTATACCCCATTCATGTCAAAAAAGAAGGTTCTTCCTCTCGGCGTCCAGCGGGTCAGATGAATCGTCATCACGCGGGTATTTGCCTAGTCGAAGCATCGTAAAAACTAGCCATGGACCAACCAACCCGCTAGTCGGTTTTACCTCTGGGCGATACGCCCTAACGCTATTGTTCCCAAAAATTCACATAATTGTAGATACGTCGATGTGCCGATTGTCACATCCTGGGGAACTTTCCTAGGATTTTGATGGACTCGCTCTCGGGGCGCGCTTAGCTTGAATCGAGCCATTTACCCGCCAGGGCCTGACTCTGCGCTCTTCAGAGCTTTGGCGGACCCCCTGCCGCACTTCCCCCCACCCTCCCTTTTAGGAGAAAGAACATGAAGATCTCTCGCCTCGCTGGTGTCGCCGCGCTGCTCGCAGCCGGGATCGCCCAGGCCCAGGACGTCAAGGTCAACGCTCTGATCGAGCTCTGGTATACCCAAATGGCGGATAACAACCTGCGGCTTGACTCTGCTGTCAAGCCTGGTGGGGCCTCTGCCTATTACGACGGTATGAGTTCGGGCCGCTTCGCCGAGAATGGCTTCACGGTTAAGCGCTCGGAAGTCTACCTCAGCCAGACGATCTCGGATTCCATCAGCTGGAACCTGATGTTCGATCCGAACAACAGCACCTCCTCGGTTGGCAACAACGTCCTGCATGACGCGGTCATCACCTGGAACCTCGGCAAGGGCTTCGTCCTCAAGGCTGGCCAGTTCAAGATGCCCACCAGCTATGAAGCCACCATTGTGTCCGCCAAGGATCTCTACTTCTTCGACCGCAACCAGCTCAACCGCGTCTTCGGCGACAAGCGCGACCGCGGTGCGTGGCTAAGCTATGCCTACGGCAATGCCAAGGGCTTGAATGGCAAGCTGAGCGTCGCGATCTCCAACGGCAGCACCGATGACGGCAGCGGCGGCAAGACGGCCGTTGACGCCAACTCCCAGAAGGACTTCACCGTCCGCTACGAGGGTGGATTCGGCAGTGCGCACAAGTTCGGTGCCTACTACCGTGAGGGCGTCACGAACCTTAAGAATTCAACCTTTGTCACCCCCACCACCATACCGGCGGGCACGACTGCGCAGCAGATCAAGGACAACAAGGACAAGACCACCCTCCAGGGGCTCTTCTATGCCTATGACACGGCGAAGCTGCACTTCGACTTCGAATATGCGACGGGCCTGCTGGGACGCCGCTACCCCAGCCTCTTCGCAGCCACCACGGCCGCCATGTCCCGAGAGCACCTCGACCAGAAGTTCGCTGGCTATAGCGGTACCCTGATCTACAAGATGGGTCAGCACCAGGTGGCGCTGCGCTATGACTCCCTGCACTACAACTCTGGGAACAACTGGTACTCCGCCGCCAACCCCTACAAGCTCACCACGGGCGACTACACACCTAAGTACACGGAGACCACGGTGGGCTACAACTACCTCTTCGTCCCCGGCAAGTACAGCGTCGCGAAGCTGAAGCTGGACTACATCATGCGCAGCAAGAACTTCCTGTCCCCCCGCGCTGGCCAGACCGGCGAGCAGGGCGGCAACAGCTTCGTCGCCTCCCTCGGCATCGGCTTCTGATTCAAGGTCAGATCACAGCTCTTTCTGTCACAACTCCACGGGACTGCTGAGAAAACCTCAGTAGTCCCGTGGTTTTTTTACTCGGATTCCGGCTAGAATCACTTAAGCCACCCCACCATCTCATTTCAATCGGAGCAGACATGCGCAAGCACCTCCTAGCCTTGGGCGCCACACTAGCCCTTGCCCCCTGCCTCATGGCGCAGAAGATCGGCGTCATCAACTCCATGAGCGGCCCGGAAGCCCCCATCGGCGAGAACATCACCAATGGCATCAAACTCGCCGAGGAGGACCTCAAGAAGAAGGGGGTCAACGTTCAGCTGGTGTGGGAGGACGACACGGGTAAGCCCCAGATCTCCATGAGCGCCATGGAGAAGCTGGCGACCCGCGAGAACGTGGTGGGCGTGGTGGGTCCCTACACCTCGGCCTGCTCCAACGCCGTTGCCAAGCTGGCGGAGAAGTACCACGTGCCGCTGCTGATTCCCGCCGCGGCCAAGGAGGAGATCACGCGCCAGGGGCTTACCCACGTCTTCCGCATGAATGCCCCCGCCGACAAGTACGCCTCCAGCCTCATCGATGCCGCCGCCTCGCTCGGCAAGCCCAAGACCATCGCCTTCATATACGAGAACACGGACTTCGGCACCTCCACCTCGAAGACAGCCAAGGACTATGTGGCGACCAAGGGCATCCAGGTGGTGGCCGACGTCTCCTATCCCAAGGGCTCTGCCGACTACCGTTCGACCCTCGCCCAGATCAAGTCGAAGAACCCGGATCTGGTGTTCATGGTCTCCTACGTGGCCGACGCCATCCTGCTCATGCGGCAGTCCCGCGAGGTGGGCCTCCAGCCCCAGGCTTTCCTCGGCGCCGGCGCCGGCTTCACCACGGTCGAGTTCGCCAAGGAGCGCGCGATCTCTGACAACGTCATCTCCTGCACCCAGTGGACGGATGATGTGAGCTGGCCCGGCGCGAAGGACTTCGGCGCCCGCTACAAGGCCAAGTTTGGCAAGGAACCCACCTACCACGCCGCCTGCGCCTACGCCTCGATGATCATCATGGCCGAGACCGCCAAGGCCGCCGGTGGCGACCGCGCCAAGACTCGGGCTGCGCTGAAGGCAGGCAAGTGGAACGGCATCATGGGCGAAGTGAAATTCGCCGACTACGACGGTTTCACCAACCAGAACAACCACCAGATGCTCGTCCAGCAGATCATCGCCGGCAAGTATGAGACGGTGCTCCCCGCCCAGTTCGCAAGCAAGAAGGCGGTCTATCCCTTCCCCAAGTGGAAGTGAGCTAACCCTGTCCGGGGGCGCCTGCGGGCGCCCCCGTCTGAATCCCTGGAGGGTCAAGCGCCCATGGCTGTCTTTCTGCAATCTCTTATCAGCGGCATCCTCATCGGGGGGGTCTACGCGCTCATTGGCATCGGCCTGACGCTGATCTTCGGCGTGATGCGGGTCATCAACTTCGCCCACGGCGACATCCTGATGGTGGGGATGTATCTCACCTACATGATCTTCACGCTCCTCGGGATCGATCCCTTTGTCTCCGTGCTGATCACGTTCCCGCTGATGTTCCTCTTCGGGGGGGCCCTCCAGAAGGTGTTCATCAACCGGGTGCTGGACGCTTTGGCGCAGAACCAGATCCTGCTGACCATCGGCCTGGGGCTCATCATGAGCAACACGGTGATGCTCATCTTCACCTCCGACTACAAGATCCTGACCACCAGCTACTCCTCGGCCACCATCAAGGTGGGGGGCGGGGTCTCGGTCTCAACGCCCCTCCTGATCTCCTTCCTGATCACCGCAGCGATCACGGCGGCCCTTTACTGGTTCCTGCTGAAGACGGATACCGGCCAGGCCATCCGCGCCACGGCCCAGGATCGCGACGCGGCCCAGCTCATGGGCATCAACGTCAAGCGCATGTCGATCATCGCCTTCGGCCTCGGCTCGGCCCTGGCGGGCACCGCTGGCGCGCTGATCTCACCGACCTACTACATCTTCCCCCAGGTGGGCAGCGTCTTCACGCTGAAGGCCTTCGTCATCACGGTGCTGGGCGGCATGGGCAGTGTGGTGGGCGCCACGCTCGGCGGGGTGCTCATTGGCATCACCGAGTCCATGAGCGCGGTCTACATCTCCTCCGGCTGGAAGGACGTGGTGGTCTTCGTGCTCTTCCTGCTGGTGTTGCTCTTCAAGCCCTCGGGCCTGATGGGCAAGTCGCGGACCTGAGGAGAACATCATGAACAATTCCATCCTCAAGAGCGCCCTCATCGCCCTCCTCCTGGCCGGCCTGCTGATCGTCCCCCGCTTCGTGGAGAGCCCCTACGCCCTCCACATGATGATCCTGCTCTTCATGAGCGTGGCCCAGGGCCAGAGCTGGAACATCCTCGGCGGGTACGCGGGGCAGCACTCCGTGGGCCACGCAGCCTACTTTGGGGTGGGCGCCTACACCACCATGATGCTCATGCACAGCAAGGGGGTCGTTCCCTGGGTGGGCGTCTGGGCGGGCGTGGCTGCGGTGATCGTGGTCGCGCTCATCATTGGCAGCATCTGCTTCCGCCTCCGGGGCCCCTACTTCGTCCTCGCCTCCATCGCCGTGGCCGAGATCATGCGCCTGTCGGCCATCAACCTCACCCCCCTGACCAACGGGGCTGAGGGCATCCTGGCCACGGAAATCCCGGCCTTCAAGATCGGGGCCACGGTGATCACGGACTTCGTGACCAAGGTTCCCTTCTACTACATCGGGCTCTTCCTGGTCCTGCTCACCCTCGGCGTTACCTACTGGGTGCAGCACTCCAAGCTCGGTTACTTCTTCCAGGCCATCCGTGAGGACCAGGACGCGGCCCACTCCCTGGGCATCAACATCGCGCTCTACAAGAACATCGGCCTGGTCATCTCCGCAGTCCTGACCTCCCTGGCCGGCAGCTTCTACGGCATCTATGTGGGCTTCGTGGATCCCCCCACGGTGCTGGGCCTGGATGTCTCCGTCCAGATCATGCTCATCTGCATCATCGGTGGCATGGGCACCATCTGGGGTCCCGTGCTGGGTTCCCTGATCCTGGTGCCGCTGTCCGAGGCCCTGCGCAGCAACATGATCACGGACCTGCTGGTTAAGATCGGCATGGTCAACGCCGACTCGAAGATCGGGCTCTTCCTCAAGGAGAACCTCTCCCACGCCCACGTGCTGCTCTACGGCATCCTCGTGGTTCTGGTCATCCTGTTCATGCCGGACGGCCTCATGGGGTTCGTCAAGAAGCTGGCCTTGCGCCGGAAGCGGGAGGCGGTCTGATGGCCATCCTGGAAATCAAGAACGTCAGCAAGTTCTTCGGCGGTCTCGCGGCCAACTCGGATGTCAGCTTCGACGTCCATGAGGGCATGATCATGGGCCTCATCGGCCCCAATGGTGCCGGAAAGACCACGCTGTTCAACTGCATCACCGGCTACTATCCGCCCTCCAAGGGCGAAGTCATCTTCAACGGCCGGAAGATGAACGGGCTGGATCCCGACAAGGTCTGCATGCTCGGCATGGTGCGCACCTGGCAGAAGGTCCGGCCCCTGGCCAAGCTCTCGGTGGTGGACAACGTGATGGTGGGCGCCCTGGCGCGCACCGGTTCGCTGAAGGTCGCCCGTGAGATGGCCATGGAACAGCTCAAGGTGGTCCGCATGGAACACCGAACCAACTTCCTGGCGGGGGGACTGCCCATTGGCGAGCGCAAGAAGCTCGAAGTGGCGCGGGCCCTGGCCACGCAGCCCAAGATCCTGCTGCTGGACGAGGTCATGGGTGGCCTCAACCCCGCCGAGAGCGAGGAGATCATTCAGCTCATCCTCGACATCAAGCAGCGTGGCCTCACGCAGATGGTCATCGAGCACGACATGAAGGCGATCATGCGGATCTCCGACCGCATCGTGGTCCTGACCTCGGGCGAGAAGCTCACCGAGGGCTCACCCCAGGAAGTCGTCAGCAACCCCGATGTGATCAGCGCCTACCTCGGTGAACCCCATGCTTAAAATCGACAAGCTCAACTTCGCCTACGGCGACCTCAAGGTGCTCTGGGACGTCGATCTGGAAGTCCACAAGGGCGAGATCGTGACCGTGGTGGGCGCCAACGGGGCCGGAAAGTCCACGACCCTCAAGAACATCTCCCGGCTGGTCAAGCCCGTCTCCGGCACCATCACGTTTGACGGGCAGGACCTCAGCAAGATGCAGTCCCACCACGTGGTGGAAGCGGGGCTCATCCAGGTTCCCGAAGGCCGACGGATCTTTCCCGAGATGACGGTCATGGAGAACCTCCGCATGGGCTCCTACGTCAAGTCCACCCGGGGCGACCGCCAGAAGAACACCGACTGGGTCTTCGAGCTGTTCCCCCGGCTCAAGGAGCGCGAGAAGCAGCTGGGCGGCACCATGTCCGGCGGCGAGCAGCAGATGCTGGCCATCGCCCGGGGCCTCATGGCCAACCCCAAGGTGTTGCTGCTGGACGAGCCCTCCCTCGGCCTTTCGCCACTGCTGGTGAAGAACATCTTCGACATCATCACCGGCATTAACAAGGAAGGCGTTACCATCCTGCTGGTGGAGCAGAACGTCTACCAGTCCCTCCGCATTTCCCACCGGGCCTACGTCATGGAAACCGGACGGGTTGTGCTCACGGGCAAGGGTGACGAGCTGCTGAACAATGACCACATCAAGAAAGCCTTCCTGGGCATGTGAGGAGAAGCCAATGACCAACGTTGAAAAGTGGATGACCAAGAATCCCTACACCATCGATCAGGATGCCTCGATCATCGAGGCCATCCACTTGATGAAGGAGAAGGGTGTCCGGCGGCTGCCCGTCACGACCGGCGGCCGCTTCGTGGGCCTCATCACGGACCGCATGATCAAGGACTACAGCCCCGGCAAGGCCACCAGCCTCGACACCTGGGAAGTCCACTACCTGCTGTCCAAGACGCCGGTGAAGGACCTGATGAACGCGGCCCCCATGACGGTGTCGCCTGAGACGGACCTCAGCACTGCCGCCCAGGCCATCCTGGACCACAAGCTCTACGGCCTGTGCGTGGTGGATGCCAAGGGCGACCTGGTGGGCATCATGTCCGTGGGCGACATGCTCAAGGCCGTGGTGGAGTTCACCAAGCCTGCCTAGCCGTCGGCCCTAGGCCGGCAGCCAGGGATCGGGTTGACCCCACCGCCGGATCCCCGGGATGATGCAAGGGCCGTAGCCCACAGGAGCCCCCTTGCCCATGACAGACCGCCTGCAGGCGTTGCGTACCGGCTTTGCCCGGACCTTCTGGGTGGCCAACACCCTGGAGCTCTTCGAGCGCCTGGCCTTCTACGGCTCCAAGGCCGTGCTGGCCGTCTACCTGGTGGAGAAGGTCGGCCTGGGCCGGACCGGCAGCACCCTGGTGGGCCTCTATGGCTTCGCAGTGTTCTTCCTGCCCACCCTGGCCGGGCCGCTGGTGGACCGCTACGGCTTCCGGCGTAGCCTGATTGCGTGCTTCAGCATCTTCAGCCTGGGCTACTTCGCCATCGGCTTGGCGGGCCTCTCCCTGGGCAAGGGCCTGGTGGCGGCCGTGGGGACGACGCCCTACGTGATCGGCGCCCTGCTCCTGACCGCCATCGGGGGCTCCCTCATCAAGCCCTGCGTGGTCGGCACCGTGGCTCGGACGACCACCCCCGAGACCAAGTCCCTGGGCTACTCGATCTACTACACCCTCGTGAACCTGGGGGGCGCCATGGGACCCCTGCTCGGTCTCCAGGTGCGGGAAGGACTGGGCATCGAATATGTGCTGGTGATGTCGGCGGCCACCTCCCTGTTCAATCTGGTCGGTACCCTGGTGTTCTTCAAGGAACCTGAGGGCGGGGTGCCTGAGGGCGATCGTCGCAGCCTGGGGCGGACGCTGGGGGACATGGGCCGGGTCTTCACGGACCTGCGCTTCATGAGCTTCCTCGTGATCTTCTCCGGCTTCTGGATCATGTTCTGGCAGATCTTCTACGGCCTGCCGTTCTACGTGCGGGATGCCCTCCACTTCTCGCGCTTCGAGCTCATCGAGACGGTGGACTCCTGGGCCATCATCCTGCTCACGGTGCCCGTGACGGCCCTCATGCGGAAGGTGCGGCCCATCCTGGCCATGTCCTCAGGTTTCGCCATCGCCAGCCTGGGCTGGGTGCTCATCGGCGCCATTCCCACCTTGAGCGCCACCATCGCCGGCATCGTGATCTTCGCCGTGGGCGAGGCCATGCAGGCCCCCCGCTTCTACGAGTACGTCGCGGACCTGGCACCCCCGGACCAAGTGGGCACCTACATGGGCTTCGCCTTCCTGCCCGTGGCCATCGGGGCCCTGGTGGCGGGCTACCTGAGCGGCTTCCTGGTGGAGCACTTCATGAAGCAGACCTACCGGCCGGGGATGATGTGGTTCGTGCTGGCGGGCATCGGAGGCGTGTCCACGGTTCTCATGTTGCTCTACGACCGCTTCGTGGCCCCGCACAAGCGGGTGGCCGAAGCCTAGAGGTTCCGCGACAGGAACTCCCACATGGCCTGATAGCGCGCCCAGCGGTGCTGGGGCGCGCGGGGGCTGTGGTCGGAGCCCGGCAGCAGCACCAGCTGGACGGAGTGTCCGGCCTTCTGCAGCGCGTCGATGAGCATGACGCTGTTCTGGGGATGCACGTTGTCATCCAGGGTGCCGTGCAGCAGCAGCAGCTTGCCCGAGAGGCTCGCCGCAGCCTTCAGCACCGAGCTGGACTCGTAGCCGGCCTTGTTGTCGGCGGGCAGGCCCATGTAGCGCTCGGTGTAGATGCTGTCGTAGAGGCTCCAGTCCACCACCGGGGCGCCGGCGATGCCCAGCTTCCAGGCCTTGCTGTGGGTGAGGCCGAAGGTGACCATGAAGCCGCCGAAGCTCCAGCCGTCCAGGCAGAGCCGGTCCAGGTCGGCCCAGCCCTGGGCCTTCAGCCAGGCGTGGCCGTCCAGCTGGTCCTGCAGCTCCTGGGCTCCCAGGTTCCGGTGGATGCCGTGGGCGCTGGCGATGCCCTTGGCGGAAGCGCTGCGGTTGTCGCAGATCCAGGTGGCGATGCCTTGCTGGGCCAGGAACTGGAACCAGCTCATGGAGCGGCTCCAGGCATTCCCGACCGTGGGCGCGGCGGGGCCGCCGTAGATGTACTGGTAGACCGGATACTTCTTGGCGGGATCGAAGTCCACGGGGCGCACCAGCATGGTCTCCATGAGGAACCCGTCCCGGGTCTTGACCTGCTGGAAGCTCACCTGGCCGAGCTTCAGGGTCTTCCAGTCATCGCCGGGGTTGGCGTCGATGAGGCGGAGCCGCTGGCCGGAGCCGTCGTGGAGGGCCTGCTGGGGCGGAGTGTGGACATCGCTCCAGGTGTCCAGGAAAGCCGTGAAGGTGGCATTGAACTTCACGCGGTGGGTGCCGGGCCGCTCTGTGAGCCGGATGAAGCCCTTGCCGTCGAGCCCGATGCGGCAGGCGTCCAGCGTGACCGGGCTGCGCTCGGTGGCGTCGAAGTAGACCTGCTGGGCCTTGGCGTCCACCCCGTGGACCTTCCGCACATCCCAGGCGCCGGTGGTGACCGCGCCGACCAGGCCACCCTCCTTGTCGTAGCGGTAGAGGTGCTGGTGGCCCGTGCGGCTCGACTCCCAGAGGAAGCCGCCATCCGCCAGGAACCAGGGCAGGGGCAGGCGCTCCTGCCAGGCGTGGCTGCGCTCGCGGATGAGCACCCGCGAGGTGGTGCCCAGGTGGCGGCGCAGGTCCAGCCAGGACTGGACCCGGTCCTGGTAGGCCGCCAGCAGCCGCCCCTCGGGATCCCAGCCAACCTGCACGATCAGGGTCTCCTGACCCGGGTAGGGGTTCTCCATCCAGGTGGTCTGGCCCTGGAGGTCCGCCACGCCCAGGCGGGCGATGGGGTTGGGGTCACCGGCCTTGGGGTAGCGGGCGGAGAGGGCCTTATGGGGCTGGGTGCGGTCGTCCATCAGGGTGAAGACTGGGACCCTGGTCTCGTCCAGGCTCAGGTAGGCCACGCGCCGGGAGTCCGGGGCCCACCAGAAGGCGCTGAAGCCACCCCGACCATAGAGCTCCTCCTGGTAGACCCAGTCCAGGCGGCCGTTGAAGACCGTGGCGCCGCCGCCCGTGGTGAGGCGGGTCTCCTGGCCCGTGGCGACCTCGGTCCGGTAGAGGTCATTGCCGCGCAGGTAGGCCACCTGGAGGCCGTCGGGGCTGAAGGTGGGCTCGTCGGCCTTGCCGCCGATCAACCGCCGCACCGAGGCCCCTTTCAGCTCCACCAGGAAATACTCCCCGGCGACGGCCAGCAAGAAGGCACTGCGGTCCGGGTTCCAGAGCAGGGTGCCCCGGTCCAGGGCGGCCTTCGCTGCGGCCTCCGGGACCCCGGCCCCGGCCAGGGCCTTCTCGATGGGGCTGGCGTCCAGCAGGGGCTTGGCTTCCCAGGTGGCGGGATCCACGCGCAGCAGGGCCACGCGGTTGCCGTCCCGGCTGGTCCGCAGGAGCCCCCCGTCCGGAAGCCAGTCCAGCCGGGTGGCGGCGGGACCTTCGTAGGCTTTCCGCAGGGTCGGATGGCCCACCGCCTCGAGGGTGAGGGTGCCGGTGCCCTGAGCGAGCAGGCTGGAGGCGAGGAGCAGGCAGGCCAGGGCGGTGCGCAGCGACATGGGAACTCCGGGGGGATGGCGGATGGGCATCCCGGGGGCAGGGCAGGGTCAGGGTGGCGTGGGGCCTCAGGCGGGCAGGTGCGGCCGGGTCAGGTTGCGGTGCCCCTCGGCCGTGACCAGCAGGTTGTCCTCGATCCGGATGCCGCCGCAGGGGGTGAGCTCGTCGATGAGCTTCCAGTTGAAGCGGTCCCGGTATTCGTTGTCACGGAAGGGCCGCAGCAGCATGGGGATGAAGTAGAGCCCGGGCTCCACCGTGAACACCTGGCCCGCGTCGATGGTGCGGGTGGTGCGGAGGAAGGGATGCTGGGGCGGCGGGGGGGCGGGGGTGCCGTCGGGGGCGCCCTGGCGGCCCGCCACGTCGTGCACCTGGATGCCCAAGTGGTGGCCCAGCCCGTGGGGGAAGAAGGGGCGGCTGAGGCCATCGGCCACAGCCTCCTCGGGGCTGACCTTCAGGATGCCCTGTTCCTGCAGCAAGCCGGCGATGAGCAGGTGCCCCTGGTGGTGAAGGTCCCCGTAGGGCAGCTGGGGCTTCACCATGGCGCAGAGGTCCAGCTCGATCTGGACCATGCCATCGATGAGGGCTGCGAACCGGGGGTCGCAGTGGGGCGCCGCCAGGGTCCGGGTGATGTCGGCGGCGTAGCCGCGCACCTGGGCGCCGGCGTCGATGAGCAGGACCGCGCCGTGCTTGAGCCCGCGCTTGCCCTCGTAGTGGAGGGTGGCGCCCTTCTCGTTGAGGGCCACGATGCTGCCGTAGGGCATCTCGTGATCCACGATGCCCGCGGCCTGCACGTAGGCGTGGTGGATCTCCAATTCGCTGGCCCCGGCCAGGAAGGCGGCCCGGGCGGCCCGGTGGCCCCGGGCGGCGATGACTGTGGCCTCATCGATGCACTCGACTTCGTAGGCGCTCTTGGTGGTGCGGTGCCAGTCGAGGTGGGCCGTCAGCAGGGCGGGGTTCAGCTCCAAGCCCGCGGCCTCGGCCCGGTCGGTCTCGTTGCCAATGTAGGCGGCCCGGGTCAGGGTGCCCAGGCGCTTCCAGACGTCCTCCACGGTGCCGACTTCCTCGAGGTCGAAGGCGGCGGCCCAGAAGGGATCGCCGAGGGGCGACTGCTCGTACCAGAAGTCCTCGGGGGCGTAGCGGATAAGGCGGGGGCGCTGGCCCGGGCGGATCACCACCACGTGGTGGGGCCCCGCCATGGGGCACCAGTGGGCGAAGTGGGGCGTGGGGTGGAAGGGGGCGTCCTGGTCGTCGGCGAAGTGGGTGTAGACCTTGCCGCTGGAGATCACCAGGGCGTCGTAGCCCGTCTCGGCGAGGGCCTCAGCGGTGGTGCGCTGGCGCTCGGCGAGGTGGCTTTGGAAGAGGGCGGAGAGATCGGTCATGGGGTCATCCAGGTGAGGATCCAGGTTGTCAGAGGATCGGGGGTTCGGAAAGTCAGAGGAAGCGGAGCGGCTTCTCCTCGGGGGCGAACCCGTGGCGGACCGCCTTCTCGAAGAACAGGGCCAGGCTCTCCCGTTCGGCCTCGCCCAGGGTGTAGCTGATGTTCTCCGTGAGGTACTCGTGGAGCTCGATCTTGGTCCAGCCGATGGTCCGCCGGGCCTCTTCAACGATATCGGGCAGCTGGGCCAGGCCGATCTCCAGGCTCTTGTGGAAGAAGGGCCCCACGCCGCCGGGCACCTTCAGGACTGGGGCATCCTTCCGCACCAGCCAGAGGGCGAAGACGAAGGGGAGGCCGGTCCAGGCATGCCACTCCTCGGCGAGGTCCAGCACGAAGAGGCCCTGCCGGGGCGCGCGCATGGCTGCGTCACCGATCATCAGGGCCGCGTCGTGGCCTTCCAGCATCGCAGGCAGGTCCGGGCCCATGTCCGCCACCACCGGGCTCACGCCGTAGCGCTCGCGGAGCAGCAGCTGGGCCAGGACCACGCTGGTGCGGCTGGAGGTGTCGAGGGCCAGGCTGCGGATCTGCTCGGGCGGGACCTTCGACAGGATCACCACGCTGCGCACCCGCTTGGGCGAGGCGATGCAGAGCCCCGGTACGATGAGCAGGTCCGGGATCCGCAGGTACTCGATGGAGCTGACGATGCCCGCGTCCACCTCGCCCGCCCGCAGGCGGTCGGCGCAGACCGAGGGGTAGTGGAACTTCAGGTGGAAGTGCTCCCAGCCCAGCCCGTGCTTGAACCCCTGGTTCAGGGGGGCGGCGTTGAGGTAGTCGATGATGGAGAGGCGGAAGGGAGACTCTGGCATGGCTTGAGTCTAGGAGCCCCGCCGGCTCGCGTGAAACCCTTCTGCGATTCCCTTGCAGGTCGCGGTGGCCCTGGCATGATGACTCCATGCTCCTCTGGCACTACGAGCTGACCACTCCCATGGGACCGATGCGCGCCGCCTTCGACGGCCGTGGCAGGCTCCAGCAGCTGGTGCTGGAGGGCCATGATCCCCGCAAGACCAGCCCGCTGCCCCCCCGGGAGCAGCGGGAGGCGAAGCGCTTTCTGGACCGTCAGATCGAGGCCTATCTCGCGGGTACCCTGCGCACCTTCACCGTGCCCCTGGACCCCCAGGGGACGGCCATCGAGCTGCGGGTCTGGGACACCATCCTTACCATCCCCTTCGGGCAGAACCGGCAGCCGGCAGACCTGGCCGCCTGGCTGGGCATTGATGAGGACGTGGTCGTCATGGCCTGCGTCGCCAACCCCATCGTCCTGCTGATCCCCGCCCACCGGGTGATCCTGCCGGGCGATGGTCCCCTCCCGAAAGCACTGCGTCACCTTGAGACTGGGACGGGATGGCAGAAGCCCTGATAACAAAAAACCGCGATTCTGCCATGCTGGAGCCCATGCCAGAGACCTTTCATATGCTCAGCACACCCTTCGGGGAGCTGGGCGCAGCCTTCGACGGCGATGGGCGTCTGGCGCAGCTGGTCCGGGTCTACAAGATGCCTCCGGCACCGCCCGAAGGGCCGCTGCCGCGGAGCCTGCCCTACCTGAGGCGGCAGCTGGAGGCCTATTTCTCGGGCAACCTCCGCGACTTCAACATTCCCATGATCGTGGAAGGCACTGACTTTCAGCGACGGGTCTGGAAGGAGCTGCAGAAGATCCCCTATGGCCAGGCCGTCACCTACCTGGAGCTGGCGCGGCGCCTGGGCGACGAAAAGTGCATCCGGGCCGCGGCTCGCGCCAACGCGGCGAACCCCATCGCCATCCTGATCCCCTGCCACCGCGTCATCGGCTCGGATGGGTCCCTGGTGGGCTACGCCGGCGGGCTGGACATGAAGGAGTTCCTGCTGCGCCTGGAGGGCGTCCTGCCCAAGGCGCCGCCCCAGCCAAGGCTGCCGCTGAGCTGGGACTGATCAGCCGGGGAGGACCCGCAGGGGGCCGCGCTCCAGCTCGAGCCGGGTCTCGCCGGTGGCGCCGAAGGCCGCTTTCAGGTGGGCCACGCCCCGCTCCATGTCCACGGCCCCGCAGCTGAAGAAGTCCACGGCCGCGAAGCCGTGCTCAGGCCAGGTGTGGATGGCGAGGTGGCTCTCGGCGATGATGACGGCGCCGCTGACCCCGTGGGGGCTGAAGTGATGGAAGCTGTGGGTCACGATGGTGGCGCCGGAGGCCGTGGCGGCTTCGAGCATGGCCCGGGTCACCCCTTCCAGATCAGCCAGGGCGGGGGCCTCGCAGCCCGTGAACTCGGCGAGCAGGTGGCGGCCCAGGGCGCTCATGGGATTCGGGTCAGCAGGGCCACGCACTCCACATGGCTGGTGAGGGGGAAGAGGTCCAGCACCGCCAGCTGCTCCAGGCGCCAGGCGCTGGAGAGCCGCTTCACGTCCCGGCAGAAGGCGGCGCCGTCGCAGCCCACCAGCACCAGGGTGCCCACGCCCGCGGTGGCCAGCCGGTCACAGAGGGCGGGCTCCAGGCCTGCCCGGGGTGGGTCCAGCAGGATCACATCCTCGGGCTGGCCGAGGCCTTCGGGCACCCACTCCGCCACGTCGGCCACCAGGCACTCGGCGGGCAGGCCCGCGGCCTCCAGGTTGCGCCGGGCCCAGGCCACGGCCGCGGTGCCGGACTCCACGAGCACCCGGTGCTGGAAGCGGTCGCCCAGCAGCACGGAGAAGAGACCCACGCCGCCATAGAGGTCGAACAGGGTGCTGCCCTGGACCTTCCAGTCCCGCAGCAGGCTCCCGAAGGCCTCGGCGGCCCAGGGCGGACTCACCTGGAAGAAGGCGCCGGGCTCGTGGCACAGCACGGCCTCGCCCAGCCGATGGCGGATGGGCTGGGTGGCGCGGTGCCAGCCATCGGGTTCCAGAGTCCAGGTCCGGCTCCGCTCATCGGTGGCCCACACCTGGTCTGCGGGACTGCCCGTGGACAGCTCCCAGCGTCCAGGACGGGTCGTGAGCGCCTGGCCGCGGATGCCCTCCAGCAGCCGGGGGATGGCGTTCGACAGGGGGTCCGCCGCGGCGGGGCAGGTGGTGATCGGCACCAGCGCGTGGCTGTGCCGCCGGAAGTAGCCGAGGGAGGCGCCGTCCCAGTGCAGCTGGATCCGGTGGCGGCGGGCCTCGTCCGGGGCGGGGTGCCAGGTCCAGGGCTGGTCCTCGCCCAGCTGGCGCCGCAGCAGGTCCGCGACCATCTGGCGCTTGAGCTCGGGACCATGCCGGCCGGCCTCCCAGAGCTCACAGCCCCCGCAGAGGTCGGCCACGGCACAGGCAGCCTCTGTCCTCCGCGGGTCCCGGGTGACCCAGCGGGTGACCCGGCCTTCACCGTGGCGGGCCTTCCAGATGACATTGGCCTCGATGACCTCGCCGGGGAAGAGGGCGAGGGGCGCCTCCAGCAGGAGCAGGCGGCCATCCTCGGCCCGACCCACGCCCTTGCCACCCCAGGCGAGTCGCTCGATGGAGCCTCGCCAACCTTCAGTGTGTGCAGGGGAATTCCGATATGCTGGCGGAACCCCTCTCTTTTTGGAGCCTGTTTCCGCCTTGCGATTCACGGTAGCCGTACCCCCAAAGCACCGTAACACCCTCCTGGACTGCGTTGCAGGGGAGATGCGCGGGGCCCTGGTCTTCCAGGAGGGCGCCCCGGCGGACGTGGTGATCGGCATGGTCGGGGAGGGCGCCTTCGTCTCCTGCCACGTCTGGCCCGGCCCGGAGGCGGCGGTGGCCCTGCTGAAGGCCGGCTGGGAGCGGGCCAAGGACCGGCGGTCCATGGAACGGCTCCATGAGGTGGGCCGGGCGCTCGCCTCCGAGCAGAACCTGGACCGGCTGCTGGACCTGATCCTCACCAAAGCCCGGGAGCTGGTGAAGGCCGAGGCCGGCTCCATCTACCTGCTGTCCGGGGAGGCGGATCGGCGAGAGCTGCTCTTCGCGCACACCCAGAATGCCCGGGTGAGCCTCCCCTTTCACCGCATCGTGATGCCCGTGTCCCGCCAGACCCTGGCCGGGTTTGTGGCCCTCAGCGCGGAGACCCTCAACATCCCGGACGTCTACCGCATTCCGGAGGAGGCCCCCTACCGCTTCAATGACGCCTTCGACCGGCAGGCGGGCTACCGCACGGCGTCCATGCTGGTGGTGCCCATGCAGGACACCGAGGGCCAGGTGCTGGGCGTGCTGCAGCTGCTGAATCGGCTGGACGAGGACTCCGGGGACGGGGGCCGCTTCACGGCGGAGGATCAGGCCCTGGCCCAGAGCCTCGCGGGGCAGGCGGCGGTCTCCGTGAAGAACGCCCAGCTGCGCCTGGAGATCGAGCTCCTGTTCGAAGGCTTCGTCGCGGCGTCGGTGCAGGCCATCGAGTCCCGGGATCCGGTGACCAGTGGCCACTCCGGGCGGGTGGCGGACCTGACCGTGGGCCTGGCCGAGGCCGTGAACGCCACGCCCAATGGCACCTACGGCGAGCTGCGCTTCACGGACCGCCAGCTGCGGGAGCTCCGCTACGCCAGCCTGCTCCACGACTTCGGCAAGGTGGGCGTCCGGGAGCAGGTGCTGATCAAGGCGAAGAAGCTGGAGCCCAGCCAGCTGGAGGTCATCCTCCAGCGCCTCCGCCAGCGGGAGATGGAAGAGAGCCTCGAGCTGCTGGCCCTGGCCTGGAAGGGGGGCCAGGCCTTCGATCCCGCCCGCTGGGAGCGGACGCTGCGGGACCGTCAGGCCGAGAGCGAGCGCCTCATGCGCCTCGTCAGCCAGAGCAATGAGCCCACGGTCCTGGCCCAGGAAGTGGTCGAGGGACTGGGGCTGCTCGAAGACCTCTCCTTCACGCACTGGAGCGGCGAGCGCCGGGGCCTGGTCGAGCCCGCTGACCTCGCCAGCCTGAGGATCCGCCGCGGGAGCCTCTCGGAGGCCGAGCGCCTCGAGATCGAGAGCCATGTGACCCACACCTTCCGCTTCCTGGAGCGCATCCCGTGGACGCGGGACCTGGCCGGTGTGCCCGCGATCGCCTATGCCCACCACGAGCGGCTCAGCGGCCACGGCTATCCCCGGCAGCTCGGAGCTGCGGAGATCCCCATCCAGAGCCGGGCCATGGCCATCGCCGACATCTTCGACGCCCTCACGGCCCGGGACCGGCCCTACAAGAGCGCCGTGCCCCTGGAGCGCAGCCTCGCCATCCTTGACGAGGAGGCCCAGAGCGGGGCCATCGACCGCCCCCTGCTGGACCTCTTCATCGAGGCGCGGGTGTTCGAGCGCACGACGGCCCAGAGCTGAGGCTGGAGGCGGAGCGCTTAAGCCGGTAAGCTAAACGATTGGAGTCGTCATGTCCGAACGCGAACCGCGCACCATCGATCTGCAGGGGATCATGGATCTGCTGCCCCACCGCTACCCGCTGCTGTTGGTGGACCGGATCCTGGATTTCGAGCCCAAGGCGTGGATCCGCGGGCTGAAGAATGTCAGCTACAACGAGGAGATCTTCCAGGGGCACTTCCCCAGTCGGCCCGTGTTTCCGGGCGTCTACATCGTGGAGGCCATGGCCCAGACCGGCGGCTGCCTCCTGCTGCGGGAGTTCGAGGACCGGGCCAACAAGGTCATCTACTTCATGGGCATCGACAAGGTCAAGTTCCGCAAGCCGGTGCAGCCCGGGGACCAGATGGTCATGGAAGTGAAGGTGCTGCAGTTCAAGGGCCGCATCTGCAAGATGCGCGGAGAGGCCTTCGTGGGTGGCCAGAAGGTCGCCGAGGCCGAGTTCATGTCCATGCTGATGGACCTGGCGGAGGGAGAGTCGAAATGAGCGCACAAGTCCACCCGAGCAGTGTGATCAGTCCCGAAGCGAGCCTTGGTGAAGGCGTGGTGGTGGGGCCCTTCTGCGTCATCGAGGGCAACGCCGTCATCGGCGCCCGCACCCTGCTCCGCAGCCACATCGTCATCGGCCCCCACACGGAGCTGGGCGAAGACAACGACATCTACCCCCACGCCACCCTCGGCATGGGTCCCCAGGACCTCAAGTTCAAGGGGGCGCCCACCCGCCTGCAGATTGGCAACCGCAACGTCCTCCGCGAGGGCTGCACCCTGCACCGGGGCACCGAAGGCGGCGGCGGGCTCACCACCCTGGCCGACGACAACTTCCTGATGACCGGCTCCCACATCGCCCATGACTGCCACGTGGGCAGCAAGAACATCTTCGCCAACTCCGCCACCCTCGCGGGGCACGTGGAGGTGGGCGACGGCTGCAACATCGGCGCCTTCTCGGCCGTCCACCAGTTCTGCCGGGTGGGCCACCACGCCTTCATGGGCGGGTTCACCGTGGCCACCCAGGACGTGCTGCCCTTCATGAAGACCGCGGGCGCCAGGGACACCAAGAGCTATGGCGTGAACACCATCGGCCTCCAGCGCAAGGGCTTCCCGGCCGAGACGGTCGAGGGGCTAAAGCGGGCCTACCGGCTGCTCTTCCACGCGGGACTGTTGCGCGACGAAGCGCTGGCCCAGGCCGAAAAGGAAGTGGGGCATATCGCCGAGGTCGCCTACCTCCTGCAGTTCATCCGCGAAGCCAAGCGGGGCGTGCATCGTGGCTGACCGCCACCACGCCACCCTCGCCATCATCGGTCTTCCCAACGCCGGCAAGTCCACCCTGCTGAACGCCCTGCTGGGCCAGAAGCTGGCGGCCACCAGTCAGATCCCCCAGACCACCCGGACCCGGGTGCTGGGCGTCATCGACCGGGGCGACACGCAGCTGGCCTTCCTGGACACGCCGGGCATCCACCTGCCCAAGCACGCCCTCAACGAGCGCATGATGGCCCACGTGGAGCAGGCCCTCGAGGAGGCCGACATCGTCCTCTGGGTGGTGGATGCCGACGCCTACCTGGGCACTGGCGAGCACGCGCTCGCCAAGCGCCTGCGCCGGCTGGAGCGACCCACCTACCTGCTGCTGAACAAGGTTGACCTGCTCTCCAAGGGCCGGCTCCTAGAGAAGATCGCCACCTACAAGGACCTGCTCCCCTTCAAGGAGATCGTGCCCATCGGCGCCAAGACCGGCCTGAACCTGGAGCCCCTTTGGGCGCTGCTGGAGCGGGACGCCACCCAGCCCGGCTGGCCCTACGCGGAGGAGGTCTTCACGGACCAGACCGAGCGGTCCCTGGCGGCGGAGTTCATCCGCGAGAAGGTGCTGCGCAAGACCCGCGAGGAAGTGCCCCACGGAGTGGCAGTGCTCATCGAGCAGTGGCTGGAACCCGGCGAGGCCGACTACCCGGAGGACATGGGTCCCGACGGCGTGTTCATCGCCGCGCGGATCGTGGTGGACCGCGACGGCCACCGGAAGATCCTGCTGGGCAGTGGCGGCGCCATGATCAAGGACATCCGCCAGAGCGCCCAGCGCGAGCTGAAGAAGCTGCTTCAGCGGCCTGTGCGGCTGGAGCTCTTCGTGAAGGCCGATGAGGGCTGGCGCGACCGGCCGGACCGCCTGGACCGCCTGCAGCTCTGAGCGTGCTCTAAATCGTGAGGTCCGTGCCCCGGTGGTCGGAGTCGAGGGGATCCAGCCCCTGGGTGCCGGTGATCGGGGCGTACTGCCCTCGGGCGGGATCGAAGGCGAAGACCTCGCCGGTCTCGATCTTGTAGACCCAGGCGTGCAGGTGGAGCATGCCGTTGGCCACGGCCTTCGCCACCGAGGGGTGCTTGCGCAGGTTGTCCACCTGGACGAGCACGTTCTCCTCCACGGTGGCATGGAGCAGGTCGCTGCCCTTCAGGTGGCCGTAGCTCTCCCACATGATCCGCTCCGTGGTGCGGCAGTGGGTCAGCCAGGCGCGGGTGGCCGGCAGCTCGCCCAGCTCGTCCGGGTTCAGCAGCGCTCGCATGGCGCCGCAGTTGGAGTGGCCGCAGATGATGATGTGCTTCACCTTCAGGGCGGCGACGGCAAACTCGATACCCGCGGCCATGCCGCCCATGCTCTCGTACGGCGGGATGAGGTTGCCGACGTTGCGCAGAATGAAGAGTTCGCCGGGCTGCGTCTGCGTGATCAGGTTGGGACTGATGCGCGAGTCCGAGCAGGTGACGAAGAGCGTCTCCGGCGTCTGCTCGTTCTGGTCCAGCCGCTCGAACAGCTCCCGATGGGTGCTGAAGATCTGGGTCTGGAACTGGTGAATGCCTTGGACGAGCTTCTGCATCCGAGCATCTTACCCCGGGTAGGCCCCTGTGTCAGAGACTCAGGCGGGCCATGTGCTCTTCGGGCGTGATGGGGGTGTTGGGCTCGTCGTGGATGATCTTGCCGTCCCGGAGCTTCACGATGCGATGGGCATGCCGGGCGATGTCCTCCTCGTGGGTCACGAGGATGATGGTGTTGCCCTTCTGGTAGAGGTCCTCGAAGAGGGCCATGATCTCGATGCTGGTCTTGGAGTCCAGGGCGCCCGTGGGCTCGTCCGCCAGCAGGATGGAGGGCTCGTTCACCAGGGCCCGGGCGATGGCCACGCGCTGACGCTGGCCGCCGGAGAGCTGGTTGGGCATGTGGTCGCTGCGGGTGCCGAGGCCGACGTTTTCCAGGGCTCGCTGAGCCATCTCATGGCGCTCATGGGGTGTCTTCCCTGCGTAGATGAGGGGCAGCTCAACGTTCTGTAGCGAGGTGGTGCGGGCCAGCAGGTTGAAGGTCTGGAAGACGAAGCCGATCTCTTCGTTCCGGATCTGGGCGAGGTTGTCATCGCTCATGGCCGAAGCCAGCTTGCCGTTCAGCTCGTAGGTGCCGGCCGTCGGCGTGTCGAGGCACCCGATGATGTTCATCATGGTCGATTTCCCGGAGCCGGAAGGGCCCATGATCGCCACGTACTCGCCCCGCTGGATGCCCATGGAGACACCATCCAGAGCCCGCACCTCCATGTCGCCCATCTGGTAGACCTTGGTGATGTCGGTGAGTTGGATCAGGGGCGAATCGGCCATCGGAACCTCGAAGGACCCCGCTGGGTCCTGCTTCATCTTCGCAGAACTCCCGGGACAGGTTTAGGAGCGGGCTGTGTTTCCCGTTACAATTCCCGCTCACCCGTCCTCAGCCTATAGGTAACGATTCCCGATGATTGCCTCCCTGTTTCTCGCCCTGGGTCGTCCTCTGCTGCGCCTGCGCTACCGGCTGCGCGCCGAGGGCCTCGAGGAACAGTCCCCCCGGTCGGGGGCGGGCACGCTGTTCGTGGCAAACCACCCGACCCTGGTGGATCCGTTCCTGCTGCTCACCACCCTTGCGCCGCGCTTTGCGCCGATCCTGGTGGCTGGGCGGGATCATGCCGCTTCACTGCCGCTCCGCTTGCTCGCCCGGCTGCTGGGCGCCCGGGCCCTGCCGGATCCTTCGGACCTCGGCGACCGCTGCCGACCCGCGCTGGAGGTCGAGCTGGCTACGCTCGCCGCCCAGCTGGCCGCGGGCCGCAACCTGTTGCTCTTCCCCGGCGGGCGGCTGGCCCGCCAGCGCACCGAGGACTACGCCGACAACAGTGTCGTGGAGGCCATCCTCCGCCAGGCCCCCGGCGCCAGGGTCGTGACGGTGCGGCTGCAGGGCCTGTGGGGCAGTCGCTTCAGCGCTGCGGCAGGGACTCGGCCGAGGCTGGGGCTCCAGCTGCTGAAGAGCGTGTTCTACCTCTGCGCGAACGGCCTGTTCTTCATGCCGCGGCGGGACGTCCGTCTGGTGCTGGAGGAGGCCCGGGACCTGCCCCTGGAGCAGGGGCGGTCCGCCCTCAATCGGGCTCTGGAAGGGGCGCTCAACCGGGAGGCCACGGCCCGCACCTTTGTTCCCTACCGGTTCTGGCGGAACCATGCTCCCCGCACCCTGCCGGAGCCGCCCCGACCCCGGGTCGAAGGGAACACCCGCTCGGTGCCCACCCAGGTGCGCGACGCAGTCCGCCACCACCTGCAGGCGGTCACGGGCCACGCCGAGATCCAGGACACCCAGACCCTGGTGGGCGATCTGGGCCTGGACGCCCTGGGCCACCGCGAGCTCGAGCTCTGGATCCAGCGGGCCTACGGCTACACCTGCGGCGACCCAGCCTCCCTGCAGACCGTGGGGGATGTGCTCCTGGCCGCCACGGGTGCCGCAGTCTCCCTGCGCCAGGGTGAGCTGAAGGCCGTGCCCCACGCCTGGTTCCACACCCGGACGGACCTGCCCATTGAGATGCCCGAGGGCGACACCATTCTCGAGGTCTTCCTCAAGCAGGCCCGGCGGGATCCCCGCCGCGTCGTGATGGCGGACCAGGCGGGCGGCGTCAAGACCTACCGGGACGTGATCACGGCGATCATGGTGCTGAAGCCTCTCTTCGAGCGCCTGGAGGGCACCCACGTGGGGCTGATGCTGCCGGCCTCGGGTGGCGCCAGCATCATCTACCTGGCCCTGCTCTTCGCGGGCAAGACGCCGGTGCTGGTGAACTGGACCGCAGGCGCGCGCAGCATGGCCTTCGGACTCGATCTGGTGGGGGTGCGGCACGTCATCACCGTGTCCACGCTCGTGAACCGGCTGGATGCGCAGGGCGTGGACCTGTCCGCCGTGAAGGATCGCCTGCTGCTGCTGGACGAGGCCGGCAAGAAGATCTCCCTGCCGACCAAGCTGGCAGCGGCCTTCCGGGCCCGCTTCAACTGGGCCTCCCTGGTGCCGGAGAAGGCGCCCGCCACCGCGGCGGTGCTGTTCACCAGCGGCAGCGAGAGCTACCCCAAGGCCGTGCCCCTGAGCCACGGCAACATCCTGGCGAACATCCGCGACGCGGCCCTGGCCCTCCACTTCCGGGAGGACGAGCGGGTCATGGGCTGCCTGCCGCCCTTCCACGCCTTCGGCCTGACCACCACCACCATCCTGCCGCTCCTGCTGGGCCTGCGGGTGGTCTACCACCCCAACCCCACCGAGGGGCGCATGCTGGCCCGGATCATCGAGGCCTACCACGCCACCATGCTCGTGGGCACGCCCACCTTCCTCGGGGGCATCCTGCGCATGGCGGAAGACCGCCACCTGGAATCGCTCCGCGTCGTCGTGTCGGGCGCCGAGAAGTGTCCCGACTCGATCTATGCGACCCTCGCCCGGCGCTGGCCAAGCTGCACGGTCCTCGAGGGCTACGGCATCACCGAGTGTTCTCCGGTGGTCTCCGTCAACCGCGAGGAGGATCCCCGCCATGGCACCATCGGAAAGCCGCTGCTCTCGGTGACGTGGTGCATCGTGGACCTGGACACTGGCCTCCGCGTGGAGCCCGGTCAGCCCGGCATGCTCCTGGTCAAGGGGCCCAGCATCTTCGGGGGCTACCTCAACCCGGACGTGGACTCTCCCTTTGAGACCTTTGAGGGCAGCTCCTGGTATCGCACCGGCGACCTGGTGCGGCAGGACCGGGGCGTGCTCGTGTTCGCCGGCCGCCTCAAGCGCTTCGTGAAGCTGGGAGGCGAGATGGTGTCCCTTCCCGCCATCGAGGAAGCCCTGTCCCGCCGCTTCCAGGGCGAGGACGAGACCGAGCCCGTCCTGGCGGTGGAGGCCTCGCCCGAGGAACTCAACCCGGACCTGATCCTGTTCTCGGTGGCCGGCATCGGCCGCGATGATGCCAATGCCGTCATCCGCGCGGCGGGCCTGTCGTCCCTGCACAACATCCGCGTGGTGCGCCACATCGACCAGATCCCCACCCTGGGCACGGGCAAGACCAACTACCGGGCGCTGAAGGAGCTGCTGGGCGAGGCGCCGTCCTAGGGCAGCTAGGGCAGGGTCTCGATCAGCAGGGCCAGGCCCAGGCCTCCGCCGATCCCGAGGGTGGCCACGCCCAGGCCGCCGCCGCGCCGCCGCAGCTGATGGATCAGGGTGCAGAGGATGCGGGCGCCCGTGGCGCCGATGGGGTGCCCCAGTGCCACCCCGCCCCCGGCCACGTTCAGGCGGTCCAGCGGCAGCCCCAGCGCTCGCTGGCAGACAAGCAGCTGGGTCGAGAAGGCCTCGTTCAGCTCCCAGAGGTCGATGTCGGCCACGGTCATCCCGTGGGCGGCCAGCAGGCGCTGCACCGCCGGCACGGGGGCCTCCCCCATGTCCAGGGGATCCACGCCCGCCTCGCTCCAACCCCGAATCCGCGCCAGGGGCCTCGCGTCGCCGGCGTGTTCGTGGCGACCCAGCAGCAAGGCGGCGGCGCCGTCCGAGAGGGCCGAGGCATTGCCAGCGGTGATCTGGCCCTCAGGGTCGAAGACCGGAGCCAGGCGGGCCAGGCGCTCCGGCGTGACCTCGGGCCGGACGCACTCGTCATGGTCCAGGGCCGGATGGGCGACCAGCTCGGCCTCAAAGCTCCCCTGGGCCGCGCGTCGGTGGCTCTCGGCGGCCCAGGCATCGGCCTCCAGTCGCGTGATCCCGCGTTTTTTCGCCAGTTGCTCGATGGTCTCGCCCATGAGCAGTCCCGTCACCGGGCAGCGCAGGCCATCCTGGTGCATGACGTCCGGCAGCTGGCGGTGCCCCATGCGGAAGCCCCAGCGCAGCCCCGGCACCAGGTGGGGGGTGTCCGACATGGCCTCGCTGCCGCCAGCCAGGACCGGACCCGAGCTGGGCTCCGCCAGCTGCTGGGCGGCGAGGATGACGGTCTGGAGGCTCGAGCCGCAGGCCATGTTGACCGTGAAGGCGGCGGTGTCCTGGGACAGCCCGGCCCGGAGCGCCAGGGTGCGGGCAGGGTTCATTCCCTGGGTGTGGCTGCGGGCCATGCCCCAGAGCAGGCGGCCGGGGCGGGGCAGGGAAGGGTCCACGGTGAGGGCGTCCACCACGGCCTGGCCAAGCGGGACGGCGCCCTGTCCCGCCAGGCTGCCGCCATAGCTGCCCTGGGGCAGCCGGCGGGCGGCCAGGATGAGCACGTCACCCCGGGTCTTCATGGGGCGGGATCCCAGTCATCGGGGGTCGGTTCCCGGGGGCCGAGGCGGGCATCCGGGGGGAACCAGGCATTCCAGCGGGCCAGATGCCGGGCGACGTATTCTCGCCCCCAGAACCTCATTCGGCTCGTCCAGGGCCAGTCGTCAGTCCGGGCCGGGACGCCCCAGGCCTGAAGGCCGATCTGGTCCGCCAGGTAGAGGGCCCGGGGAAGATGGAAGTCCGAGGTCACAATCACCGCCTGACGCTGACCGAACACGACCTGGGCGCGCCGGAGGCTGTCCCAGGTGCGCAGGCCGGCGTAATCGCTGACGATGCGGGTGGGCGGCACCCCCTGCCGGATCAGCCAGCGGCGCATGGCCTGGGGCTCGTTGTAGGTGGGATGGCGGTTGTCTCCGGACACCAGGAACCAGCGCACCTTGCCAGTCCGGTAGAGGCCATGAGCGGTGCGCAGCCGTCCCTCCAGGATCGACGTGGGCTCACCATCCCCATAGACACCGGCTCCGAGCACCAGCACCGGCCCACCCACCACGGGCAACTGGTCGGCGGGATAGACCTGCAAATGGTGCATGGCGGGGAACCTAACCAGGGTCCAGAGCAGATCTCCGAGGAGGGCCAGCGCTGGGACCAGGATCAGGGGCCACCGGTGCTGCCGGCAGCGATGAAGGAAGGCGGAGATGGACATCGTGAGTTAGCATAGACCTTTCGTCCGCCAAGACCCACGGACCTCCGTTCCCTTTCGAGACTTCCATCGAGACCCGTTGATGATCATGCGCCTCCGTTCCGCCGTCGTCCTCTCCCGGACCCCCCTTGCCGGCACCCTCCAGGTACTGGCGCCGCTGGCGCTTGTCCTCGCCGCTGGCAGCACGGGCTGCTTCCGGGCCACGGGGATCTCCCGGCCCGACGTGGTGGTGGAGGAGATTGCGGCGACCGGAGGCGACCGGGTCTCGGGCCTGAAGGCCACCGCCGGCCCTGGGGACTATTATCTGGGCAATGATAGCGTCCACCTCGCCGTGGATGGCGCGGTCTACGGGGACCGCGAAGGCCAGCTGGGTTCGCCCTCGGGGGGCGCCATCCTGGATGTGGGCTCCATCGCTCTGGACCAGAGCTTCCACCGGGTTTCCATGCCCACCGACCTGGTGGAGCGGCTGGGTCTGGTGGCCAATCAGGATCCAGACCTGCCCGTGATCATCGATCGGTTCATTCCCTCCTCCAACAGCGCCTCGGTCTACCTTGAGATGCAGGGGGGATTGCTGGACACGAAGGGCAAGCTGGGCGCGGCCAAGGATGCCCAGGGCCGGGTCACGGGGGTCTCGCTGGTGCACCGGATCACCCTGAACAAGGCCGATGGCTTCTTCCTGCTGGAGACCACGCTGACCAATGGGAGCGGGGCGACCCTCCCGCTGCGCAATGTCGGGGACTACCTCTCCCAGCGGGGAGGCGGCCTCCGCTTCGTGGTGCCTGCTGTCTCTACCTTCGCGGGCGCACCGCTCAGCACGTGGGGGGTCGAAATCCCGGGTTCGGACTTCTCCGCCCCGCTGACCACCAGCGTGGTCGCCCCCATGGTCGGCCTCATGGGCGCCGAGTCGGCCGACAACACCAGCGACTACCACGCTTCCCTGGGCATTCTCCCGCTGGATGTCGATGGCGTCCTGGTCGCCTCGGATCCGCAACAGGCTCTCACGGAAAACCGCCCTAAGTTCCCTGCTCGGCTCGTGGTGGGCAGCCCCGCGGTGGCCAACCTTGCGGCGGGCCAGTCGGTCAGCTACCGTCGCCGGCTCTACGTCGTCGGCGGGTCCAGCTACGTCGGCTCCCTGCCGGCCCAGACCACCACGGTCTTCACCCTGATGACCCAGGCCAGGGCCGGGTTCCGGACCGAGGATGTGGGGTATCTGGCCTACACCAGCTTCGGGACCGCGGTCCGTGGCGGCCCGCGCCAGGCGGAGTTCAAGTTCGAGCGCTACACCTACACCGGTAGCCAGGCCTTCAACCTGGCCGATCCGGCCAACCCGGCCAACCAGCCCGCCAACTGGCGCCTGGAGCGGGTGGAGTGGCGGGAACCTACCGACATCTCCGCCGGCATCTCCAGCATCGGGATGTTCCTTCCCGTCATCCCCGATGGCACCAGTGGGCTTTCGCAGCGCTACCGGATCACGGCCCGAAACAGCCTCCAGCAGAGCAGCCCGCTCTATCTGGGAACGAACGCCCTGGATACCACCCGTCCCGCCCTGGCCACGCCGGTGACTCCATCCAAGACCCAGAACTGGTCGGTGCTTGAGCCCCTCAGCCCCGAGCGGGACGAGGTCCTGGACGCTTCGGGGAACATCCTCCGGCAGACCCAGACCGCCCACACCTTCTCGGCCCGGCAGTCCGGCACGCTGGAATTCGGGGGCATCAACCCGCTGCGGATCACCCTCCAGGGCGTGGGTGTCGCTGACCCAAGTTCCCAGCGCATCCGTCGGCTCGCCAGTGCCTACAACGAGATCTACAAGGGCAAGTTGCCCGTTGGAACGAACTACGGTTCCTACCAGTACACCGCAGGGAATCAGGTCTTTGGCACGGCCTTCGGGTCCACGGCAGCCTCCACGGTGATGTCCTTCCCTGCCGGGGACTACGTTGCCTATGCCACCCGGGGCCCCCTCTCCCACCTGGACTCCCTGCCGGTGAAGGCCTTCGACGGCCAGACCAACAACGTCCACGGCTTCGTGGTGACTCCGCCCACCCTTCCCACGGGCTGGACCAGCTTCGATGTGCCGGGACCCACCCAGGTCACCACGGGCGGCTTCAACCCTGGTGAGTTGCTCAGCTCTGCTGTGGCCGAGGGCATTCAGGTCGTCACCCGCACCGAAGAAGACGCCCTGACCGATCCCACCGCCCTCCAGGTGGAGTTCCGTTCGGAGATCGACAACACGCTCCTGGTCAGCGATGTCCAGCGGGTGCCCATCGGCAGCGATCCCTTCGTGATCGGCGCCCGCAGCGCCTCCCTCAGCGATGGCTTCACCACCGCCCTCTTCACGCCCGCCCCCACCACCGATCGCAATGGCGGCGCGCGCCCCTCCAAGGGGTGGAACCTGGCCGACTTCATCACCCAGGCCGAAGGTGGCTACACCATCATCCACCGGCCGCGCGGCCCCGTCGGCCTGTTCACAGCTCGCGGCTTCAGCCGCACCGTGGCCCTGGGCACCGGGGTCAACGCCTGGTGGAACGCGACGGGTCCGGCCTCGCTCGGCAAGCGACTCGGGGACTTCGACGCCCTGGAGCTCCTGCGTGCCGAGGGCTTCGATCCCACCAACCCCACGGCCTGGGCGACTGAGTTCAACGCGGTTCGCGATGACTGGTATGCCCTCCTCAACCAGCAGACGCCGACGGCCTTCACCAAGGGCCTGGGGCTCTCCTCGGCCCGCTACAGCCTGGACACGCCGGTGGGTCTCGCCAGGACCTACCTGAAGATCGGGACATCGACGCTCAGCCAAGGCTCCCTCACCCCGGTGCTCACGGCCCTCCGCAGCGGTGCTGCGGTGGCCTCCACGGGTCCCATGCTCGAGGTCTCGGTGAGCGGGGTTGGACCGGGTGGTCTGGTGGCGGGTCCCGTGGCCAGCGTGTCTGTGACGATCGCCCTCTACGCGCCAGACTGGGTGCCCGTGGACGAGGTCCGCGTGGTGGTGAATGGCTCGAGCACGCCCATCCCGGTGCCCCTTGGCAGCTTCACGGCCTCCGCGACCGACTTCCGGCTCCGGACGGCCACGGTGACCGTCCCTCTGCCCGCGGGCAAGGATGCGTGGCTGGTGGTGGAAGCTGGCGTCCCTCGGAGCACCACGGGCGTCTACCGGGCCGGAACGCCCTGGAACAAGATCATGAAGGGCCTCTATCCCATCGCCGTGACCAACCCGATCTTCGTGGATGTCAGCGGTGGCGGCTACACCCCTCCAGGACTCTGACCGGCAGGAGTGGCACATGGCGGACTGGCTTCCGGAACGACTCCCGGAAGATATCGATGCTGAGCGGTCGTTCCTGGCGACCTGCTGTGCCCCCGGTGCAGGCTTCATCGCCAGCGAGGCCGTATTCACTCTGACGGAAGAGGACTTCGTCCACCCTGCCCACCGGGCGGTCTTCCGGGCGCTGAAGACCCTGATCGAGGCCCAGGTCGAGGTGAACTCCCTCACCCTGAAGGACGCCCTGGATCAGGACGACAGCCTGAACAAGGTGGGCGGCTTCACGGGACTCACCGACATCCTGATGGCCGAGGACGTGGAGCGGCCCCAGGTGCTGGCCGACGTGATCCGCCGCAAGGCCAAACTGCGCCGCCTGGTCCACCTCGGCGCCCAGCTGGTCAGGCAGGCCGCCGAGGAGGAGGAGGCGCCGGAAGTGCTCGTGGACCTCACGGCCCAGAGCCTGTTCCAGCTCGCGCAAGGGGACGCCAAGACCAAGGGCCTGCTGTCCATCCAGTCCGTCGCCGACGATGCCATGGTGCGCCTGGCCGACCGCATGGAAGGCCGCCTCTCCTCGGGCATCCGGGTGGGCTTCAGCCGCTTCGACGACCTGACCCAGGGCTTCCAGCCGGGCAACCTCATCGTCCTCGCGGCGCGGCCCGGCATCGGCAAGACCGCCCTGGCCCTGAACTGGGTCCTCAACGCGGCCCGGGTGGGCGGCCACTGCGGAGCCTTCTTCAGCCTTGAGATGAGCCATGAGGAGGTCTTCATGCGCCTGCTAGCGGCGCAGAGCCAGACCAACATGAAGGACCTCCAGTCCGGCCGGGCCTCGGGTCAGATGGAGAAGGTCCTGGAGAGCCGCGATGCGCTGGTCCAGATGCCGCTCTACATCTGCGACCAGGCCTCCATCACCGTGCCGCTCATCCAGAACATGATCGTGAAGCAGGGCAGCCAGAACAACCGCCGTGTGGAGTTCGTGATCGTGGACTACCTGCAGCTCATCAGCAGCCCCGAGGGCAGCCGCGGGGCCAAGCAGAACGAGGCCGTCCGCATCGGCGAGATCAGCCGCGGTCTGAAGATCATGGCCAAGGACTTCGGCATCCCCGTGGTGGTGCTCTCCCAGCTCAACCGCGAGGTGGAGCACCGCACCGGCGGCCGGCCCCAGCTGAGCGACCTGCGGGACTCGGGCGCCATCGAACAGGACGCGGACATGGTGGCCTTCATCCACCGGAAGATGATGCCGTCCGCCAACGAAGAGCCCGACAACACCGCCGAGCTGATCGTGGCCAAGCACCGCAACGGGCCAACTGGCCTCATCCAGCTGCACTTCACGGGTGAGCATGCGCTGTATCGCGAGCTGATCCGGGAGACCAGCAGCTTCGGGTGATGCGGCAGGAGCCTACTCCAGCCCGAAGGTGGAGTTCTCCAGCTCCTTTTTGACGAAGGCCATGAACAGGTCGCCGGTGGCGCCGTCGATGATGCGGTGGTCGAAGCCCAGGCTGCTGAACATCATCTGCCGGATGGCGATGAAGTCCGTGCCGTCGGGGCCGGTGACCACCACGGGGCGCTTCACGATGGCGCCCACGCCCTGGATGGCCACCTGGGGCTGGTTGATGATGGGCAGGCCGAAGGTGTCCCCGTAGACCCCGGGATTCGTGATGGTGAAGGTGCCGCCGCTGATCTCGTCGGGCTTGAGCTGCTTGGCGCGAGCGCGCTCGGCCAGGTCGTTGAGGCTGCGGGCCAGCCCGCCGAGGTTCATCATGTCCGCGTTGCGCACCACGGGCACGATGAGGCCCCAGTCCAGGCTCACGGCGATGCCGAGGTTGATGTCCTGCTTGTAGACGATGCTGTCGCCGTCCACGGAGGCGTTGACGACGGGATAGGCCCGCAGGGCCTTGCAGGCCGCCATCATCACGAAGGGCAGGAAGCTGAGCTTGGTGCCGAACTGGGCTTCGAAGGCCTGCTTGTGCTTGTTGCGCAGCTGCGCGACCCGGGTCATGTCGATCTCAAAGACCGTGTAGACATGAGCCGAGGTCCGGCGGCTGGCGACCATGCCGTCGGCGATGACCTTCCGCATGCGGCTCATGGGTTCCACCTTCACGCGCTCGCCGGGGGCGAAGGCGGGCAGGGCGGGGGCCGGTGGCACAGCCAAAGCGGGCAGCAGGCCCATGGTGGGTGCCGAGGGATCATGGACCGCCGGCAGGACCGGCGCGATGCCGGCCGGGGCTGGCGCCGCGGCGGGCGGATGGGCCAGGTGGGCCTCCAGGTCCTCCCGCGTAACGCGACCGGCCTGGCCAGTGCCCTGGAGCCGGCTGAGGTCGATACCGTGCTGGCGGGCCATCTCCCGCACCAGCGGGCTGCTCTTGGTGCGGAGCCGGTCCTCCAGGCTGTTCGCGTCCTCGATCCCCCCTGTCTGGGGAGCCGCGGCGGCAGCTGGGGCCACCGCTGGCGCGGTGGCCGGGGCGACGGCGCCCGCGGGCTTCTCGGAGGCGTCCCCGATGCGCGCCACCACGGTGCCCACGGGCACCGTGAGGTTTACGTCCACCAGGATCTCCAGCAGCGTGCCCGTGGCCGGGGCGGGGATCTCCGCGTCCACCTTGTCCGTGCTGATCTCGTAGAGGGTCTCGTCCTTCACGATCGCATCACCCGCCCGCTTGTGCCACTTGAGCACCGTGGCTTCAGCAATGCTCTCGCCCATCTGGGGCATGACGACGTCAAAGGCCATGGGGTGCTCCTAGGCAGGCAGGGGAGGGGTCTGGAGGTGGTGGGGGGTGAGGGACTGGAAGGCATGGGCCACCTCCAGCAGCTTGACATCCGAAAGGGCCGGCCCGATGAGTTGGATGCCGACGGGCAGCCCCGCGGTGAGGCCCGCGGGCATGGAAAGGCACGGCAACCCCGCCAGGGAGGCTGGGACGGTGTAGGCGTCCGCCAGATACATGGCCAGGGGATCGGTCGTGCAGGCCCCGAAGGGGAAGGCCACGCCGGGGCTGACGGGGGTGGCGAGCAGGTCCACGGAGGCGAAGGCCTCGTCGAAGTCCCGGGCGATGAGGGTGCGGGCCTTGAGGGCCTTCAGGTAGAAAGCGTCGTAGTAGCCCTTGGACAGACAGAAGGTGCCAAGCAGGATCCGGCGCTTCACCTCGTCGCCCAGTCCGGCGTCCCGGGTTTCAGAGATCATGCCGGGCAGCGTCCCGGCCTGGACCCGGTGACCGAAGCGGACGCCGTCGAAGCGGCTCAGGTTGCTGGAGACCTCGCTGGTGCAGAGCAGGTAGTAGGTGTCGATGGCGTAGCGGGTGTGGGGCAGCCGGACCTCGCGGAGCTCGGCGCCCTGGTCGGCGAAGACCTGGAGGGCGGCCTCCAGGAGCCGCCGGGAGCCCGCCTCCAGGCCCTCGCCGAAGTAATCGGTGGGCACGCCGATGCGGAGGCCCTTGAGCGGCGCAGGACCGAGCGGAAACAGGCGCTCCCGGCCGGGGAGCTCCACCGAGGTGCTGTCGAGGGGGTCCCGACCGGCCATGGGCTGGAGGGCCAGAGCGATGTCGGCGGCGCTGGCGGCCACGGGGCCCACCTGGTCCAGGCTGGAGGCCATGGCCGTGAGCCCATAGCGGCTGAGGACGCCATAGGTGGGCTTGAGGGCGGTCACATTGCAGAAAGAGGCGGGCAGCCGGACGGAGCCGCCGGTGTCGCTGCCCAGGGCGAGGGGCGCGTAGCCCGCCGCCACCGCCACGATGGAGCCGCTGCTGCTGCCGCCGGGCACCCGGCGGGTGTCCCAGGGGTTGCGTGTCGGCCCAAAGGCGCTGTATTCGCCGCTGGAGCCCATGGCGAACTCGTCCATGTTCGCCTTGGCCACGGGCACCGCCCCGGCTGCCAGCAGGCGGCGCACCACCGTGGCGTCATAGGGGGCTAGGTAGCCCTGGAGCACCCGGGAGCCGCAGGACATGGGCAGCCCGGTCCAGTTCAGGTTGTCCTTGAGGACCATGGGCAGGCCGAGGACCGGGGATCGCTCCCCGGCTCGCAGCCGACGATCCGCCTGACGGGCGAGCTCGAGGCTCAGGCCTTCCTGCCTGGAGAGGACGGCGTTCAGCTGGCCGTCCAGGCGGTCCATGCGCTCGAAGGAGGCCCGGACCAGGGCTTCGGAGGAGAGGTCGCCGGCATCCAGGCCTTCGCGCCAGTCCACCGCCATGCCCAACCCCATGCGCACTCCTCCAGCGCTTTCTACTGTGCCACTTCGACGGGATCCCTTCCAGCCCGGGGCCCGGGTTTCCCGGGGGGAGAGAAGGCCTACCCAAGGATGCGGCTCTACCCAGGGACTGAAAATGAGCTAAGATCCTCTGCTCAAGCCCCCTAATTTCCGTCTCCTGCCTAGAGCCGGTCTATTGGGGCGCATCATGGAATCCAATGAACCCATTCAACGTCCTGGAAATCTCAGCTGATGCTTCGCCCGAGGACATCAAGGCCGCCTACCATCGGCTGGCCAAGCGGTGGCACCCGGACCGGTTCATGGGCGAGGAGAAGGCCGAGGCGGAGGCGCGGTTCCGGGAGCTGGCAGAGGCCTTCAGCATCCTGAAGGATCCGGCCCGGCGCCTCCTGCTCCAGCATCAGCTGCCCAAGGCCCCGTCCAGCGGGGCCCCGGAACAGGAGTTGGCGCAGGAACGGACCCCGGAGGACTGGGCGGCCATGGCCAAAACGGCTTTCGAGGATGGCAAGGTGGATCAGGCTCGCGCCCTCATCCACTACGCGATCCGGCTCGATGGGGCCAAGCCTCAATACCACGCGCTGCTGGCCTCCATCCTGGAGCGGGAGGGCGGGGATCTCCGCGCCGTCGTGAAAGCCCTGGAGACTGCGGTCCGCCTCGCGCCTCGGGATGTGGAGAGCCACATCCGCCTGGCCCAGCACTTCCAGACCCTTGGACTCGCCGCCAGAGCCCAGGGCCATCTCCAGCTCGCCCGGGAGATCTCTCCCAATCACGCGAAGCTCCGCGCCCTCGATCGGCGCGCCAAGGGAGCCTCGGCCTCCCCTGGTTCGGGGCAGAAGCACGGGGCCCCCCAGGAGCCCCAGGGTGCCATTGATCAACTCAAGAGCCTGTGGGGCCGATTGACTGGGAAGGGCTGACCATGGGAATTTTCGCTGCAGGTGTCACCGATGTCGGTTGTGTCCGAAAGCACAACGAGGACAGCCTGCTGTCTGATCCCGCCCTGGGCCTCTTCGTGGTGGCCGACGGGCTCGGTGGTCATGCCGCGGGAGAGGTGGCCAGTCAGATCGTCGTGGAGACCGTCGGACGGTTCGTGGGGCAGACCCTTGAGAAGGACCGGACTTGGCCCGTGGAATACGATCCGTCGCTGAGCTACGACGGGAACCGGCTGAAGGTCTCGTTCCTGCTTTCGGACCAGGCCATCGCCGAGGACATCCGGCGCAACCCCGAGCGCGAGACCATGGGCTCCACGGTGGTCGCCGGCCTGTTCCACGGCGCCCGGGTGACCCTTGCCCATGTGGGGGACAGCCGCGCCTACATCCTCGGTCCCGAAGGCATCCGCCAGGTGACGCGGGACCACAGCTGGGTCGCAGAGCAGGTGGCCAATGGGGTGCTCACCCCCTCAGAGGCCCGGGTCCACCCCTTCCGGAATGTCATCACCCAGGCGCTCGGCAATGGGGGTGACCTGGACGTGGAGGTCCAGGAATTCGACCTCTCGGGTTCGGATCAACTCTTGCTTTGCTCAGACGGACTGTCGGGAATGATCGCCGACAAGCAGATCTGGGAGATCGTCAGGGCCTCGAAAGACCTACAAAGTGCTGTGGAATCATTGATATTAGTAGCCAGGGAGCACGGAGGGGATGACAATATCACCGCGATTCTGGTAGGACTTGACTCCGAAGACGTGTGAACTTACAACAATAGTTAACCTTGACCTAGTTCATTCCGACGCTACCCTTCCCTTATAGTTTATTTCTCCTAGTGAGGCATCCGGTGGGCCTTTTCGGTAGCAAAACCAAGAGCCTTGTCGGCTTGGACATTGGATCAAGTTCGGTTAAGGTCTGCGAGCTTCAGCTGGTAGGCAAGGGGGCGAATGCCCGCTACCGGCTTCAGAAGCTGGGCCTGGCGCCCCTTCCGGCCGATGCCATCGTGGATGGCGACATCATGGATAGCAACGCGGTTGCGTCAGCTATCCGTCAGGTCCTGGCGGAACAAAAGATCAAGGCCAAGGAAGTCGCCATCTCCGTGTCAGGTCAGCAGGTGATGGTGAAGAAAGTGACTTTTCCTCTCATGAGCCAGGCCGAGTTGGCGGAGTCGGTCCGCTGGGAAGCGGAAAGCTTTTTCCCCGCAGGGCAGGGGTTGGACTCCTACGCCCTGGATTACTACCTCATCGAAGAGCGCGCCTCCGACGGCAACATGGATGTGGTGCTTGTGGCTTGCCGGAAGGACAAACTCGAGGCTTATGTCAGCTGCGTGGCCCAGGCCGGCTGCGTGCCCAAGGTCGTGGACGTCGATGTCTTCGCCATTCAGAATGCCTATGAAATCAATACCTCTGGCGGCAACCGGGATGAAGTCGTGGCCCTCGTGAACATGGGAGCGACCTTCACCAACCTGACCATGATGGTGGGGGGGAAGTCGGTCTTCTGGCGGGACATGGCCTGGGGCAGCAGCCGCTACTCCGAGAAGCTCATGGAGGACTGGGGTGTGAGCCGGGAGGCCGCGGAGCTCCTGAAGCGCAACCAGACGGCAGACGGGCGTGAGCCCGAGGAGGTTCACCCCTCCATCAACGCCGTCTCCGACGCCTTCGCCGATGAGCTCACCCGGACCCTCGACTTCTTCAAGAGCAGCTTCAAGGTGGACCGCCTGGACCGGGTGCTGGTTTCAGGTGGGGGTTCCATGTCCTATGGGCTGCTGGAGATCCTCGGCGATCGGCTGCGCGTGGCGGTGGAGCGGTTCAATCCCTTCTCGCTGATCGAGGTTGATGGTCGGACCGAGGATCCCGTGACGGTCCGAGACATCGGCGGCGCTGCGGCGGTCGTTGTCGGGCTGGCCATGCGCCAAGTGGGGGACCGATGATCAAGATCAACCTGCTCGGTGATGCGCTGGCCCAGACCGGGGGCAAGAAGGGCGGTGACAAGACCGCCGCCGAACCGGCCCAGATCTACACGGGTGAGGGCAGCAGTCGCTCCAGCCTGCCCATTGCCGGGGTGGTGGTGGGCCTGGCCTTCACGGCCCTGGGGGGCATCTACTTCCTCTGGCTGAATAACGAGGTCGCCAAGGCGGAGCGGAAGAAGGCCGAGCTGGAAATCGACCGGAAGCAATACGAGCCCTACATCGCCCTCGAGAAGAAGTTCCGCGAGAAGAAGGAAGCCCTGCAGAAGAAGGAAGAAGTGATGACCACCCTCAAGCGCCAGCAGGCCCTGCCGGTGCATTTCCTCGAGGAGCTGGCCAACAGCCTGCCGGACGATGTGTGGTTCAAGCGGGTCGCCCAGAAGGGCTCGCTCGTCACCATTGAAGGGGAAGGTCGCAACTTCGAGGCCATCAACGCCTTCTATGGCAACCTGCAGTCCAGGACCCGCTGGTTCAAGAAGATCGCCTACCCGGGCGCGAAACGGGGGGCCAACGGCGCCTTCGAATTCACCATCTCCTTCGAACTCCAGAACGCCGTCTGAGGTAGGCCATGAATCCCCAACTTCAGAAACAGATTGGCTTGGGCGCACTGGTTGGCATCCTCCTGACTGGCCTGGTCTACTTCTACCTCGGTGGGAAGCGCACCGATCTTGAGGCGCTCCACGCCGATAACCGCAGCCTCCAGGCCCAGGTGGACAAGGGCAAGCTCCTCAAGGCGAGCTACGAAAAGCTGCGCGAAGAGGTGGCCAAGCAGGACAAGCGCATCGAGGAGCTGATCAAGATCATGCCCTCCGACACCGACTACGGCGAGATCCCCTATCGCATCAAGAAGCTCGCCGACGACGCGGGCATCGACCAGGTCGCCTTCTCGCTCAGGCCCGAACGCAAGGACGCCTATTACACAGAGAAGCCCGTGGAGTTCGAGTTCCGCGTGGGCTACCACGCCTTCGGACAGTTCGCCTCCCTGGTCTCGGGCTACGACAAGATCATCAACGTCTCCAACATCGAGTTCATCCGGAAGGCTGATGTCCGCACCCTCTATCCCGCCACGGTGAAGTGCACCATCAGCGCTTTCGTCTACAATCCGGAACCTCCCCCGGCTGAACCTGTCAAGAAGCCTGCTGCGGCCCCACCCCGTGCCGGCAAGGAGGACTGAGGCCGCCTATGATCCGTCGAACCCTCCCTCTCACCCTGCTCTTTGGCTCCGTCCTGCTCGCCCAGGCCCCTGGGGGACCCGTGCCGCTTCCGGCCCCAGGCTCTGCGCCTGTCGAGGATGTGGGCATCATCAAGGCCACGCCCTACAAGCCCGTCATCAATCGGGATCCGTTCTCCGCTCCGCGGGATGAACGACCGGTCGATGCCCTGGACATCCTGGACGACATCGCCGTCAAGGGGATGATCCGCAAGGATGGCAAGAACTTCGCGATCATCTCGGACAGCCGCGGCAACATCCGCTGGCTGCCTGCCGGTCACCGGTTCAAGGATGCGGAGATCACGGCCATCAATGAAAAGTCGGTCACATTCCATCAGTGGGAATTGAACACGACCAATCGCTCGATATTCCGGACTGTTACGAAGACGTTCAAGCGTGAGGAGGGTAAACGATGAATGCTCGCCTGAGTTCCTTGCTGGTTGCAGGGGGCGTGGTCCTGGCGGGGATCCACCCGGGGTCCCTCCATGCCTCTCCTGCCCTGGAGACGGCCACCCGCAAAGCCACTCTCGTGTCTGCCGCGCTGGAGCCCGATGGCGTTGGTGCCAGACTCCTGCTCCGCGTGCCTGGGTTGACCTCCAGGCCCGGGGTTCAGGTGCTGCCCAACCCTGCCCGGGTGGTGGTGGACCTGCCCGGCGTGGATCGGGGAACGGCCGTCACTCGCCAGGATCTGAACCTGCTGATGCACCCTCTGATTCAGAAGGTGCGACTCGCCCAGTTCACACCTGAGCCCAAGCCGGTGACCCGGATGGTCCTGGAGGTCGTTCCCGGCACCCAGGTCCTCGTGGAGGTCACCGCGGAGGGCGTCCAGGTGCTCCTGACACCTGGTGAAGGTCGCGTCCAGGCACGCTTTGAGGCCCTCCCCCGTCCCCAGGCTCCCGTGGCATCCCCGGTGACCGCCTCCGAGGTCGTTTCGCTGCTGGCGTCCTTCGAGGTGGCCCCGCTTCCTGCCCCGGCCCCCGTGATCACGCCCGAGCCCGCCCCGGTCGTGGTTGCCAAGGCCGTCCCGCCTCCCGTGGAAGCACCGGCGGCCCCCGCCGTCGTCGCTGAGCCGAAGGTGGTGGCCCTGAAGCCCCTGGCACCGCTCCCCGCCGTCGGGGGTGCTTTCCAGCTGCTGCCCCAGGTGGCCGCGGCGACACTGCTGCCGGTGGCCACCCCGAACGCAGTCCAGGTGCCCGAGCCCGAGAAACCCCGTGCAGCCGCCCCGATCCGGTCCTCGAGCCGCACCCTGGGTGAGAGCCAGGCCAAATACACCGGCTCCAAGATCACCATCGACCTGCAGAACACCGAGATCCGGGACTTCATCCGCATCCTCGCGGATACCGGCAAGCTCAACCTGGTCATGGACCCCGATGTCCAGGGCAGTGCCGGCTTCAAGTTCACCGACACCCCCTGGGATCAGGTGCTCGACGTCGTCCTCAAGAACTCGGGCCTGGGCAAGGAAGTCCAGAATGGCGTGCTGCGCGTCGCCAAGGTCGACAAGCTCCAGAAGGAAGAAGAAGAGCGCAAGAAGCTGGATGAGATCAAGGCGCTGGCCGGGGAGCTCCAGACCATCACGCGCCCCCTCTCCTACGCGAAGGTCGGCGAGGTCCAGAAGATCCTCAAGGACATCCTCTCCAAGCGCGGCTCCGCCATCCTCGATGAGCGCACGAACACCCTGATCATCACAGACCTGCCGCACCGCATCCCGGTCATCGAGGACCTGATCCAGACCCTCGACGTCCAGATCCAGCAGGTGCAGATCGAAGCCCGGGTGGTCGAAGCCAACAAGGACTGGCAGCGCCAGTTCGGCGTGAAGTGGCCCACCTCCAACAACGGGGATGTCGCCCTGACCAGCGGCGGCACTACCAGCACGACGACACCCTGGGTGGGCACCACCGCACCCTTCTGGAACGGCACCACGGGCCTCAGCAAGCCGGCCTCCGGCCAGCAGGGTGCCATCGCCTGGAACCCTGGCAAGGATGGCGTCACCTCCATTGCGGCTCCCGCCGGAGAGCTCTGGCTGTCGTTCCTGAGCAACCGGTTCAGCATCAACGCGGTCCTGCAGGCCCTCGAGAGCGAAGGCACCGTGAAGATCGTGTCCTCGCCCAAGATCGTGACCCAGAACAACAAGAAGGCCACGATCCTCAGTGGCGAGAAGATCCCCTATCCCACCCAGCAGGGCGGGGCCCAAGGCGGTGCCATCACCGTGGCCTTCATCGACGCGAACCTGCAGCTGGATGTCACGCCCCAGATCACCAACGAGGGCACCATCATCATGGACATCAAGCTGGAGAAGGCCGAGGCCGACTTCAGCCGCACCGTGAACGGCACCCCCACCATCCTCCGGAAGGCCCTGGAGACCCAGATGCTGGTCCGGGATGGCGGCACGGCTGTGCTGGGCGGCGTCTACATCACCAACTCCACGGTCGGCACCGCCGGTGTGCCCTTCCTCGCAAAGCTGCCGATCATCGGCTTCCTCTTCCGCAAGGACACCAAGCAGGAGAAGAATGCCGAGCTGCTGATCTTCATCACCCCCAGGATCCTCCGCCAGTAGGCGGGATCCCATCCATAAGAACGGCCCCGATTCGGGGCCGTTCTTATGTCTATGAAAGGGAAAACTACTTGGCGATGGGCAGGGTGCGGACCAAGCGCTTGCAGCTGTTGCAGAGCAGGGTGAAGTTGTCGGACTGCTCCATGTGGTATTTGAAGCCCGGGTCCTCGTCCACCTTCTCCATGTGTCCAAAGTGGTATTCGGCGATGCGCACGCTCTGGGGGGCGGTCAGATCGGCGCCGCAGTGGGTGCAGGAGATGGCGGCCATGCTTGCTCCTCGGGAAGGCTGGGGGTCAGGAAAGGAAGAATTTCCAGAGCACCCAGCTTAACAGAGCCAGGGCGGCGAGGCCGACGAAGACCCGCAGCAGCACCTTTCCGAGCTGATATGCGACATAGATCACGAAGAGGGTCACCGCAGCGGCGAGCACCAGCTGGAGGTTGCTCATGAGCGCCGCCCCTGGGGATCCCACGGGAAGAAGCCGCTGCCGCGCTTGAGGCCCAGCGAGCCTTCTGCGGCCTTCGACACCAGGATCCCGGGGGGGCGGAAGCGCTCCTCGCCTGCGTCGGCCAGCCCCTCGGCGATGCGCAGGCGGAGGTCGAGCCCGATGCGGTCCGACAGTTCCAGGGGCCCCACGGGGTGACCGTAGCCGAGGGTCATGAGGGCGTCCAGGTCCTCGGCGGAAGCCACCCCGTCCTCCAGGAGCCGCATGGCCTCCAGGCCCTGGGCCAGGGCCATGCGGGCCGCAGCGAAGCCCGGCTGGTCCCGGACCTGCACCACCCGCTTGCGGAGGGCTTGGCCCAGGGCCCGAGTCCGCGCCACCAGCCTCTCCGGGGTGCCGGGCGCCACGCCCATCTCCACCACGGCCATCCGGGGCACGGGCACGAAGAGGTGGAACCCCACGAGCCGGTCCGGCAGTCCCGCCGCCAGGGCCAGGCTGGAGATCCGCAGAGATGAGGTCCCGGAGAGCAGCAGGAGCTCCGGGGCGCCCCAGCGGGCGGCCGTGGCTAGGGCAGGGGTCTTGGCGGCCGGGTCCTCGGGAAGGGCCTCCAGGAAGGCGCTGACGCCCTCCAGGGCCTCGCGGGCAAAGACCCGGCCTGTGAGGCGCGCTTCTACTTCCCAGCGCGCCTCGGGGCTCAGGCGACCCTTGGCGACCGCCTGGTCCCAGCGGCGCTGGATGATCAGGCGCCCCGCCTCGGCATGGTCCTGATCCCGCCCCAGCAGGCGCGTCTCCAGGCCGCACTCGGCGGCCCACTGGGCCAGGGAAAGGCCCAGGGTGCCGGGGCCGAGAATCGCGAGGGGGCCTTCGGTCATGGATTTGAGTCTCCTCCCGCTATGATGAACGGAAAGGGCCTCCTTGACGTCCCCCAACCAGCCCAATCCCCGGGGCCTTCCTGCGCCATGCTCATCGACTACGCCGCCATCACGCATCCGGGCAAGGTCCGGAAGAATAACGAGGACGCTTACCTGCTGAGCGCGCTGGACGGCGATGAGCCCATCCTGAATGGCCCCATCCGGCCCCTGAGCGTGGCGGAACCGGGCCTCCTCGTGGCGGTGGCGGACGGCATGGGCGGCGCTGCGGCGGGCGAGGTGGCCAGCCACGAAGGCCTGGCCGCAGTCTCGCTCTTCCTCTTCGGCCACTGGGGTCAGCTCGGAGCCGCCGCCCGGCAGGAGCTGCTGCTGGTCCAGGCCCTGCGGACGGCCGTGACGCAGGCGAGCGCCGCGGTCCTGCGCTACTCCGACGATGACCGCACCGTGCGGGGCATGGGCTCGACCCTCACGGCCGCCGTGCTCTGGAACGGCTGCGCCTACCTGGCTCAGATCGGCGATTCCCGGGCCTATCTCGTGCGGGAAGGCCAGCTGCACCAGCTGACCGAGGACCAGACCCTGGTGAACGACCTCGTGGCCCAGGGCACCCTCACCCTTGAGCAGGCCCGGGTCCATCCCCAGCGCAACATGATCACCCAGGCCCTGGGCTCGCCCCAGGCGTTGCGGGTGGCAGTGGCCCGGCTGCCCCTGCGCCGGGGCGATCAGCTGCTCTTCTGCTCCGACGGTCTCCACGGCGAGGTCCCCAACCACCAGCTGCGCGAGCTGCTGAGTCGGGGCGACCCGCCCCAGCAGGCCCTGGAGCTGCTGGTGGAAGCGGCCCTCGACTCGGGTGGCCGGGACAACATCACGGGCGTCCTGCTTTCGCTCCAGGATCCGGCCCTGCCGCTCCCGAAGTCCGGCGAGTCGCCCGGTCTCAGGTTCCTGGATCCCGACCGGGCCGAGCTTGGTTTCTGGGACCGGGTCTGTGCTTTCTTCAAGGGCGGTGCATCATGAGCATCCTGCAGGGGACCGTGTCCCTCAAACGCTTTCTGGTCCTGGGGCCGGTGCCGGATGAGAAGGATCTCCAGACCGGGCTGGAACAGGATCAGTTCCGCTCCTTCATGGACGGGATCGAGGAGGAGCGCGTGGGCTGGTGCGACTGGCGGAACCCGCTGATCACGCCCCCGGACGAGAACTGGGTCGGCCAGGAGCGCTTCGCCGTCTTCGCCCTGCGCATCGACACGCGGCGGGTGCCGCCCACGCTTCTCAAGGCCCACGTGGACCTGCGGCTCCAGGCCCTGCAGAAGGAGAAGGACCTCACCTTCGTCGGCAAGGAGGCCCGCATCTCCCTCGCCGATGAAGTGAAGGTCGAGCTGCTGAGCAAGGTCCTGCCCACGCCCAGGGTGGTGGAGGTGGCCTGGGACCTGAAGGGCGGCATCCTCTGGACCACCGCCTCCTCCGCGAAGGCGCAGGGGGTCCTGTCGGGCCTGTTCATCAAGTCCTTCGGCTGCGAGATCCACCCCCTGGCGCCCCTGGTGCTGTCGGGCCGGCTCTGTCCGGACCTGTCCGTGGAAGCGTTGGTGGCCCTGGATCCGCTGGATCTCGAACTCGAGGAGGCCTGAGGTGAAGCCTCTAGAGCTATTGGAACAGGGCCGCTTCCTGGGGGAGGAATTCCTCCTCTGGCTGTGGATGCGCAGCATGACCGAAGGCGGTGCCAGCGGCGAGGAGGGCGACGGCTCCGGCTGCTTCGTGGATGACGCCATCCAGCTGGCCTCCGAGCGTGGCGAGGTGAAGGAGATCTCCCTGCGCAAGGGCAATCCCTCCGAGAGCCGCGAGGCCTTCGAGGCCCTCAGCCGCGGCATGCGCCCGGCCAAGATGAAGCTCCGGATCCTCTCCGGCGACCTGGAATGGGTGTTCACCATCAACGCGACCACCCTCGACATGGGCACGCTGAAGCTGCCCGCCAGCACCGGCAAGGCCCCCCACGAGCGGCTCCACGACCGCCTCTTCCTCCTGGAGGAGGGTGCCGGCCACCTGGAGCGCCGCCTGAAGCTGTTCCTCCGGGAGCGCTCCGGGGACCCCGGGACCCTGCAGGATCAGCTGCGGGCCTGGGTTCTGGCCGGACGTGCCGGAGAAGCCCTGCCTGCGGACGAGGCCGGAAGCGAGGCGCCGTGGGAGGCCTGAGCCTCCTGCTGCTGCCCGCCCTCTTCGCCGCTCCCGCGGCGCAGGAACCCCCGCCAGTGCTGGCCCAGGCCCGCACCCCCGAGGGGCGCCCCATCCTCCTGCGGCTCCAGTTCCGCCGGGGCCTGAGTGTCGAAGGCAAGGCGCTGCCCCGGGCCTTTCTGGGGAAGGGCGCGGACGCCGGCGGTTGGGTCCCCTTCGAGGCCCTGAGTCCCGAGGGCAAGCGCTGGTCCCTGGCGGCCCTGTTTCCCCAGGACCAGTGGCGGCAGGATGAGGTGCGGCACCGGGTCAGCCACCCCGATGTCGAGTCCGTGTGGACTCTGGCAGCCCTCTTCACCGGGCACGGCCAGAACTACGACCGCCTCATGGCCGCGAACCCCGAGCTGCCCGAGAAGCTGCGGGAGGGGGACCTGTGGCGCATCCCGCAGAGCCTGCTCTCAGCGGACCTCGGCGGCCCTGGCCGGACCCCCGACCGCACCCAGCCCGAGGACGCCCTGGACGACGAGGCCCGCGTCGCGGCCTACCGGGCGCTGCTCTCCTTCAGCGAGGATGGCCTCGGAAAGTTCGCGGCCTACCGTCTCCGCAAGGGCGAGGCCCTCTACTCCAGCGTGGTCATCCGCTACACCGACCGCGTGGACCCCAAGGGCGTGAACGAACTGGCGGACCTCATCGCCCGCCGCAGCGGCATCGACGACGTCCGCAGCATCCAGCCCGGCCAGCTCATCAAGATCCCGCTGGCCTACCTGGCCGATCCCTTCCAGTCCGAGGGCAGCTCCGAGCTGGCCGAGGAGCGGGAGGTCCGCGCCGAGGTGCGGCGCACCGTCCGCGTGGACGCGGGGCCCAAGCTCAAGGGCGTCTGCATCGTCCTGGACGCCGGTCACGGCGGTGTGGATCCGGGCGCCCGGGCCAACGGCATCTGGGAATCGGATTACGTCTATGACATCTCGATGCGGGTGCGCCGTCTCCTGGAGCAGGAGACGGACGCGCAGGTGAGCAGCACCATCCGCTACCCCGGGCTCGGCTTCCGCAATCGCGAAGAGATCCGCACCCCCAGCCGCGCGGCGGAGATCCTCACCACGCCGCCCTTTGCCGTGGACGGGGAGAGCCCCTCGGCCGTCAGCGTCCACCTCCGCTGGGTGCTGGCCAACGACCTCTTCGCCAGCTTCCGGAAGGCCAACGGCGATGCCCAGAAGACCCTCTTCCTGAGCTTCCACGCGGACAGCCTGCACCCCTCGGCCCGGGGCTCCATGATCTACGTGCCCAGCGCGGCCCTGGTGCCCTCCAGCTTCGGCCTGGGGGCCTCCTCCACCGGGCGGGTCGCCGAGGGCCGCCGCTCGGGCCGGGTCACGTTCTCGGGCAAGGAGAAGCTGCAGGGCGAGGCCCGCAGCCGCCAGTTCTCCGAGGCCCTGCTGAAGGCCCTGGAGCAGGACCGCATCCCCATCCACGCCAACCGGCCCATCCGGAACGTCATCCACCGGAGCGGCGGGAAGTGGGTGCCCGCGGTCATCCGCTACAGCACCGGCGCCACCAAGGTGCTCGTGGAGGTGGCCAACCTCACCAACGAGGAGGATGCCGCCAACCTGCGGGATCCCGGCTTCCGGGAGCGCTACGCGGGGGCCGTGGTGGACGCGATCCGGGCCTACTACCGGAAATAGCACCTGCGTTCGCAGGCGCCTTTCGCGCCTGCGAAAAGACACCAGAATGGAGGGTGGAGGATCCGATGCGGTGGCTCCTGGTGGTGTTCCTTCTGATGGCGGGTCTCGGCTGCCGGAAGCCCGAGCCGGTCGCCTCGCCCCAGGCCCGGCTGGTGGTGCGGTTCCTGGACCGCGATGCGGTGCTGGAGCTGGCTGCCAGCCCTGCCGAGGGACCCTGGCGGGTCATGAACGCGGGCCAGTGGGAGCTCCTGGAGGTGCGCTGGAAGGCGGGCGCCCCGAGCATCGGCGCCGCCGTGGTGGGCCGCACGGCCCCGGACTGGGTGCTGCTGGAGGATCCCGCCCTGGACACGCACCGGGTCGTCATGCGCGGTCCCGGCCCCGAGGAACTGGCCCAGCGGAACCAGCGCATGGACCCCGACGAGCGCGACGCCATGGCCCTGCTGGGCGTGCTCTGGGTGCTGGGGTGGGCCCGGCGCTGACGCCTCAGCCCTTCAGCGCCTCGCGGGCGGCGAGCACCTTGGCCAGGGCGGCTTCGGGGGTGTCGGCCAGGGCGGTGAGGTGGCCCATCTTGCGGCCGGGGCGGGCTTCGAGCTTGCCGTAGAGGTGAAGCTTCACGTCCCGGTGGGCGAGGATCCGCTCCCAGGGCGGCTCGCCCGTGGCGGGCCAGAGGTCCCCCAGCAGGTTGGCCATGGCCGCCGGTCGCAGCAGGGCGGTGTCGCCCAGGGGCAGGCCGCAGACGGCGCGCACCTGCTGCTCGAACTGGCTGGTGACGCAGGCGTCGATGGTGGCGTGGCCGCTGTTGTGGGGGCGCGGCGCCAGCTCATTGACCAGCAACGCGCCGCCGGGCTTGAGGAAGAACTCCACCGTGAGCATGCCGACCACCCCCAGGGCCGCGGCGATCTCCAGGGCCATGGCCTGGGCCCGCGCCGCCACGTCGGCCGGGATCCGGGCCGGGAAGACGGTGGTGTCCAGGATGTGGTTCCGGTGGGCGTTCTCGGCCACGGGCCAGACGCAGGACTCCCCGGTTTCGGAGCGGGCACAGATGACGCTGCACTCCAGCTCGAAGGGCACCCAGGCCTCGAGGATGCCCTGCTGCGGGCCCAGGGCCTCGATGGCCGGGGCCAGGTCCGCGAGGGTGGTGAGCTTCTGCTGGCCCTTGCCGTCGTAGCCGAAGCTGGCGGTCTTGAGCACGGCGGGCAGGCCCAGGTCCGCCACGGCGGCCTGGAGGTCCGTCAGGCTGTCGATGGACCGGAAGGGGGTCACGGGAAAGCCATGCTCCGCCAGGAACGTCTTCTCCCGCAGGCGATGCTGCACCGTGTGGAGCACGCTCGCCGCCGGGTGCATGGGGCGCAGGCCCGCCACCGCAGCCAGGGTCTCCGCGGGGATGTTCTCGAACTCGACGGTGACCACGTCCACACCCCGGGCCAGCGCCTTGGCGGCATAGACATCGTTGTAGGCGGCCCGGATCTCCAGGTCCGCCACCTGCCCCGCGGGGCAGTCGTGGCCCGGGTCCAGGGCGTGGACCCGGAAGCCCAGGTTGCGGGCGGCCAGGGTGAACATGCGGCCCAGCTGGCCGCCGCCAAGCAGGCCCAGGGCGGCACCGGGGCGGATGGGGGTGGACTTCGGTGCATCGGCCATGAAGCATTGTGGCATTCTCGGAACAGAACGACGAACGGAGGCCTCCGCATGGATCACGTCCACCTGATCACCCTGTCGGACCGGGCCTCCCGCGGCGAATACCAGGACCAGTCCACGCCCCTGCTGGCGGAGTGGCTGAAGGGGCAGGGGGTCCAGACCGTGACCGCGGCGCTGCTGCCCGACGAGCCGGACCAGCTGGAGCAGGACCTGCGCCGCCAGGTGGCGGCGGGGACCCCGCTGGTGCTCACCTGCGGCGGCACGGGGTTCGGCACCCGGGACACCACGCCGGAAGCCACCCGGGGCGTCATCGAGCGCGAGGCCCCCGGCATCTGCGAGCTCATCCGGGCCCGGGGCGGGCACCCCCTCGCCTTCGCCAGCCGGGCCGTCTGCGGCATCGCCGGCCACACCGTGATCCTGAACCTGTCGGGCCGGCCCGCGGCGGCCCTGGAGCAGATCCAGCTGGCCTGGCCCCTGCTCGCCCACGCCGTGGGGGTCCTGCGCAAGGAGAGCAATGCCGGGGGGCCCTGCACGTGAGGGTCTGGGCGCGCGTCAACCACGTGGGCTGGGTGCACCTCTGGCGCAGCCGCCAGGCCTTCGACGAGGCCGAGCCCTCGGCCCACTTCTTCAACAGCCGCAGCGACCCGCGCTGGCAGGAGGCCGCCCTGAGCGCCGACCAGCAGCAGCGCCTGGTCAAGGGCGAGCTGGTCGAGGTCGAGGATCCGGGCTACTTTCCGGACGAGGACTGATACCGACTCGCTGCCAAAGTAGAAGGAACGCCACCAAGACACCAAGAGAGACTACAAACAATTTGGCAGTTCTTGGTGCCTTGGTGCCTTGGTGGCAAATCCTTTACCCTCTCTCAATTGCACTTTGAGATCAGGCCAAGGATCTGTCAGGGCCGATGGAATGCCTCAGCCCGGCGCGGCCACCAGGGCCTCGAGGCGGTGGTAGAGGGCCAGCAGGGAGCAGCTGATCCAGAGGTTGAGCAGGCCTCCCAGGAAGTTGAAGCACCAGAAGGCCGGGTGCTTCAGGCGCAGCAGGGCGCCGGGCCCCAGGTCGGGATCCATGGCGGGCAGCAGGCGGTCCATGGCCCAGCTCGCGGCCATCTGGTAGGTCAGGGCCACGAGGAGAAGCGCGAGCACCGCCTGGATGATGCGGGGCCAGTTGCGGGCCATGGCGGCCTGGCTCCCCTTCAGGGCCGCCAGGAAGCCTTCCCCGCGGAGCAGCATGCGCATGGGCGCCCAGCCGAAGAGGGTCAGGACCACGATGCCGGGAATGATGAAGAGCAGCAGGCCGAGTCCCACCGCCACGCTCACGCCCAGGCGGGTGAGGAAGGTCATCACCCAGCGCTGGTCGAACAGGCCCTGCCAACCCGCAGTGGGATTCGCTGGCAGGTTCAGCACCTCGGCATCCAGCTGGGCCTGCAGGCGCGGGATGAAGTACATCTCCAGGGGCAGCAGGGCGGTGAAGCCGAATATCGGTTGGAAGATCAGGCTGGGTCCCACGCCCGCGGCAAGCTCCAGGGCCGGTGCCAGCTGGGCCAGGACCATGGCCAGCAGAGCCAGGCCCAGCGCCATGGCCGGGTGGCGGAGCAGGAGCTTATACCCTTCGAGGAGGGCACCCAGGTGGGAGGGGGGGGGTGTGCGCATCCCTCCAGCCTAGCGGGTGTGGTGGGCTATCATCATCGGCATCATGTCGTATGAAGCCCCCTGCCTCCTCGTGGCCAGCCCCTCGCTGCTGGATCCCAACTTCCTCCACACCGTCATCCTGCTTGTGGAGCATGACGAGGATGGCGCCCTGGGCCTCATCCTGAACCGCCCCCTGCCCCTGACCCTGGAGCAGGTCTCAAACGAGGGGGGCATGGACTACCGCGGGGCTGACGAGGCCAGCGCCTGGCGCGGGGGACCCGTGGATCCCCAGCGGGGCATCCTGATGGTGCAGGGCGGCCTGCCCGAAGACGAGGACACCGTGGTGGACCTCACCCACTTCGTGAGCCACCGGAAGGATCTGCTGGAGACCCTCCTGGGCGATCCCCTGGCCCGCTACCGCCTGTATCTGGGCTATGCAGGGTGGAGCGCCGGGCAACTGGACCAGGAACTCGAGATGGGCGCCTGGACGCGCCGGCCGGTGGTCTCCGACTGGCTGTTGCACCCGGACCCGTCCAGCCTCTGGCGGCTGGCCCTGGTCAGCGGGGACGAGGACTGAAGACCCGCCTTAGATCGCCTGGCCGCCGCGCTCGCCGGTGCGGATGCGGATGCACTCATTGAGGTCCTGGACGAAGATCTTGCCGTCACCCACCTGGCCCTCGCCGTGCCGGGCGGTGCGGATGATGGTGTCCACGGTGATGTCCTCGAAGGCGTCGTTGCAGGCGATGGTGATCTGGACCTTGGGGATGAGGTTGGGCACGACCTTCTTGCCGCGCTGGATCGTGATCTCCTGCTGGCGGCCGTGGCCGCTCACGCGCAGCACGGTGATGCGCTCGATCTCGGCCTCGATGAGGGCCTCGCGGACCTCGTCCAGCTTCTCTTCAGGGATGATGGCGGTGATGAGTTTCATGGGGATCCCCGATCAGTTCAGGTTGTTCAGGCCGTAGGCGCGCTCGCCGTGCAGCTCGTGGTCGAGGCCCGTCTTCTCGACGGCTTCCGAGACCCGGAAGCCGATGAGCTTCTGCACCAGGGCGGCGATGAGGAGGGTCATCACCACGGAGAACAGGATCGTGCAGAGCACGGCGAAGCCCTGCACCCGCAGCTGGGAGAGGATGCCCCAGCCCGGCACCTTGGCACCCGCCTCCACCCACCAGGCGTCACGGATGAAGAAGGTGAGGCCCAGGGCGCCCACGATGCCCCCGGTGCCGTGGATGCCGAAGGCGTCCAGGGAGTCGTCGTAGCCCAGGCGGTTCTTGAGCAGGATCATGCCGTAGCAGCAGCAGGCGGCGATGGCGCCCAGGGCGATGGCCCCGCCCACCTGGACCACGCCCGCGGCGGGGGTGATCACCACCAGGCCCGCCAGGATGCCCGAGGCCATGCCCAGGCTGGTGGCCTTGTCGTCGCGGATGGTCTCGATGAGGATCCAGGTGAGGGCGCCGGTGGCGGCAGCCACCTGGGTCACCGTGAGGGCCCGGGCGGTCTCGAGGTTGGAGGCCACGGAGGAGCCGGCGTTGAAGCCGAACCAGCCCACCCACAGCAGGCCTGCGCCCAGCAAGGTGAAGGTCAGGTTGTTGGGGGCCATGGCGGTCTTGGGGTAGCCGTGGCGCGCGCCGAGGAACAGGGCCAGGGCGAGGCCGCCAGCGCCGGAGGAGATGTGCACCACGGTGCCGCCAGCGAAGTCGATGGCGCCCTTGGCGCCCAGGTTGAAGAAGTAGCCGTCAGGCGCCCAGACCCAGTGGCAGAGCGGGCAGTAGACGAAGAGCACCCACAGCGTGATGAAGGCCAGCCAGCCCCGGAAGGAGATGCGCTCCGCCACGGCCCCGGCGATGAGCGCGGGCGTGATGATGGCGAACTTCCCCTGGAACATGGCGAAGGCATACTCCGGCACTCCGGCGGGCAGGATCGTGTGGTCGATGCCCCGCAGCAGGAAGAGTTTCGAGTCCCAGCCGATGAGGCCGCCCAGGGCGTTGGGGCCGAAGCTGAGCGCGTAGCCCACCGCTGCCCAGAGCACGCCCACCACGGCCATGGCCGCGTAGGAGTGCATCATCGTGCCGAGGACGTTCTTGGTCCGCACCAGGCCGCCATAGAACATCGCCAGGCCCGGCACCATGAGCAGCACCAGGGTGGTGGAGGTGAGCATCCAGGCGGTGCTGCCGGAGTCGTTCACCGGGGCAGTGGTGCCCTGGGCGAGGAGTGGGTGCGCCACGGCGCAGGCGGCCGCAAGGCCCAGGCAACGCTTCCAGGTCATTTCAGTCTCCGTGGTGCTGGAACGGAAAAGGTTGGGAAAGGATATTGTCACACGCAATCGAGGATCTTCCCAGCCCACACCAGGGTCGGGGACTGCCGTTGGCATCGCGTTAACCTCGAGGCATGCGCTCCCTGGTGTGGTTTCGCGGCAAGGACCTGAGGGTGGCGGATCACGGGCCGCTGGCGGAGGCCGCGGCCGCGGGGGAGGTGCTCCCGCTGTTCGTGCTGGACCCGTACTTCTTCGACCCCCCCCGGGCCCGGGAGCTGCCGCACCGCATGCAGTTCCTGCGGGAATCTCTGCTGGCCCTGGAGGCCAACCTCGCCCACCTGGGCACGCGCCTGCAGGTGGTCCCCGGGCGCAGCGTGGAGGTGGTCGCCCGGCTGGCCGCGCAGTGGAAGGTGGACCAGGTGCTGGCCCACCGCTGGGTGGAGCCCTTCGCCCAGGAGCGGGACCGCCGGGTGGCCGCCGCCCTGGAGCGGGAGGGCATCGCCTTCCGGCTCTTCGAGGGCACGACCCTGCTGCCGCCGGGCAGCGTTCGGAACGGGCAGGGTGGCATGTTCCGGGTGTTCACGCCCTTCAGCCGGGCCTGCGCCGTGCGGCTGGACGCGGGGTCGCCCAGGCCCGCTCCCCGCGCCCTGCCGCCCTGGCCCGCGGACCTGCCCCAGGTGGGGGTCCGCGTGCCTTCGCTGCAGGACCTGGGCCTCGACCCCAATCCCCGGCTGCTGCCCGGCGGGGAGAAGGCCGCCCGGGCGCGGCTGAAGGCCTTCGTGCAGGGCCCCCTTGCGGCCTACGGGGGCGACCGCGATCGCATGGACCGGCCGGGCACCTCGCGGCTGGGCGCCGACCTCAAGTTCGGGACGCTCTCAGTCCGCGCCGTCTGGCAGGCCGCCGCCGCCGTCGGCGACCTGGCCCGCCCCTTCCTCAACGAGCTGCTGTGGCGGGAGTTCAGCCACCACCTGCTGGCGGAGTGGCCCGAGCTGCTGGAGCGGCCCTTCCGGGCGGGCTTCACCGGCTTCCCCTGGCGGGAGGACGAGGCCACCTGGCGGGCCTGGACCGAAGGCCGCACGGGCTTCCCGGTGGTGGACGCCGCCGCCCGGCAGCTGCGGGCGGAGGGCTTCGTGCACAACCGCGCCCGCATGGTGGCGGCCAGCTTCCTGACCAAGCACCTGCTGCTGGACTACCGCCGGGGCGAGGCGCACTACCTGCGCTGGCTCACGGACGGCGACTGGGCTCCGAACAACGCCGGCTGGCAGTGGAGCGCGGGCTGCGGCTGTGACGCCCAGCCCTGGTTCCGCATCTTCAATCCCGTGGCCCAGGGGCTGAAGTTCGATCCCGAGGGCGCCTACGTGAAGCGCTGGGTGCCCGAGCTGGCGGAGCTGCCGGCCAACCTGGTCCATGAGCCCTGGAAAGCGCCGGAGGCCCTGCGGCGGCGCCTGGACTACCCCGGACCCATCGTGGACCACGCCCTGGCCCGAGCCCGGTTCCTGGCCACGGCAAAAGACCATCTGGCGCGCCCGCAGGCCTGATAGAGTTAGGAGCCGGCTATTTCTATCCCTCCTGCTTTGATTACTTACAGGTAATTCATGATCAGCGTCCACTTCCAAGGCAAGACCCTCGGCACCGCCGAATGCGAGCGGGAGACCGCCCTGCTCGCTGCCAGCGCCAGCGCCGGCGTCCCTCTCAACCACCGCTGCGGCGGCCACGCCCGCTGCGGCACCTGCCTGGTGACGGTGGTCGAAGGCGCCGAGCACCTCAGCGAGGCCGGTGCCGCCGAAGCGCGCGTGCTCCGCGCCCTCCGCGCCACCCCCGACCAGCGCCTCGCCTGCCAGACCTGGGCCAACGGCGACGTCAGCGTGCGGTACTAGCCGCCCGACGAGAAACGGGTCCACACCCCTCAGACCAGCCGACGCCCTTCCATGGCGCGGTCGAGGGTGAGCTCGTCGGCGTATTCAAGGTCGCTGCCGATGGGCAGACCCAGGCCGATGCGGGTGACGCGCAGGCCGATGGGCTCGAGCATGCGGGCCAGCCAGCTGGCGGTGGCCTCACCATCCACGGTGGGGTTGGTGGCCAGGATCACTTCCTTGATGGCGCCATCCTCCAGGCGCTTGAGCAGCTCCCGGATGCGGAGCTGATCGGGACCCACGCCGCGCAGGGGCGAGATCAGCCCGCCCAGCACGTGGTAGCGGCCCCGGAAGTGGCCGCTGCGCTCGAAGCTGAGCACGTTGGAGGCCTCGGCCACGATGACGAGGCTGACGGGATCCCGGCGGGGATCCTGGCAGATGGGGCAGGTCGGTTGGTCCGTAAAGGCGCCGCAGATCTCGCAGAAGCCCACCTTCTCGGCGGCCTGCTGCAACAGGTGGGCCATGTGGGCCATGGCCTCGGGGCCCTCCTTCAGCAGGTGCAGGGCCATGCGCTGGGCGGACTTCGCGCCCACCCCCGGCAGCTTCTGGAGGCTCTCCACCACGGCCTCCAGGGGCGGCGGCAGCCTCATGAGGAGCGCTCCCTCGAAGCCACCTAGAGCCCCAGGCCCGGCAGGTTGAGGCCGGCGCCCATGCCGCCCATCTGCTTCTTCATGGTCTCGTCCACCTTGGCGCCCGCGTCGCGGAAGGCCGCCAGCAGCAGGTCCTCCAGCATGGAGGGATCCTCGGGATCCATGGCGTCCTTGCTGATGGAAACGCCCATCAGCTCCTTGGAGCCGTTGAGGGTGACCTTGACCAGCTCGCCGCCGGCGGTGCCCTCGACCCGCAGGTTGGCCTGGGTCTCGGCGAGCTTCGCCTGCATCTGCTGGGCCTGTTTCATGAGGAAGCGCATGTCCATGGCATCAGTCTCCGGAAGGGGGGTCGTGGGGGTGCGGAATGGGCAGGTGCAGGTGCGGCCAGTGGACGCGCCGCAGGCGCTTGGCCAGCCACAGCATGAAGAAGTATCCGACAGGCAGGGCCAGAAGGGTGCACAGGGTTCCGCCGATCAGGTAGGACTTCAGGATCGGGCGGAGCATGGTGGTCATGGCCTCGAAGCCCGACCACGTGAGGAAGCTGCGCCAGCCGATCTGGTGCCACTCGACCCCGGCCAGGTTCGTGCTGTCGAAGCGGCCCCGCACCAGGTTGCCCAGCCAGACGCTGGCGGTTGCCATGGGGACCACGGTCCAGGGGTTGTTGACCAGCATGGCCATGATCATCAGGGGCCGGTGCAGGCGCCGGAAGATGATGCAGAACGCGAAGACCATGGCCGTGTGCAGTCCCAGCAGGGGGTTCCAGGCGATGGAGAAGCCCAGGGCGAAGCTCCAGGCCACCTGCTCGGGGCTCAGCTCCGGGTGCAGGATGTGGGCCTTCAGGCGGCTCCAGAGGCCCTTGGGGGCCGGGGCCCCGGGCCCACCGGAGGGCGCGGCCGGGCTGGAGCTCTGGGTGGAATCGGTCATGGGTGGAAGTGATCGAAGCTGAGGTCCGGCAGGGGCCGGAGCGAGCCTCCATCATAGGCCAGCAGCGGCGCTTCCCCGCGGGGCAGGGCCGAGCCCACGGCCACCAGGGCGATCCCCAGCCGCTGTTCCAGGTCCGCCTGGGCCAGGGAGCTGCCGAAGCAGCGGGCGTAGTCCTCGCCGCCCCGCAGGGCGTCCTCGTCCAGGCCTTCCACCACCAGGACGCTGAGCCCCGAGGCCTCGGCCAGGTTCCGGAGGTCGCGGCTGAGGCCATCGGACAGGTCGAGGCAGGCGTGCACCTCGGGCAGCGCGGCCAGCTGGAGCCCGAGGCCCAGGCGGGGCCGGGGGGCCAGGTGGGCCGCCAGATCCGGGTCGGGCTGGGCCGGGTCCCAGCGCTGACCCGCCTGCAGCTTGCGCAGGCCCCGCAGGCTGGCTCCGGGCCGCTGGTCCACATAGAGGCGGTCGCCCACCTGGAGGCCGTCCCGACGCAGCCACCGGGCCGCGAAGCCGAAGGCCGTGAGGCCCAGGCCCAGGCCGGAAGGACGGCCCACGGTGTCACCGCCCAGGACCTGGACCCCGGCTTCCCGGCTGGCCTCGGCCAGGCCTTCCAGGAAGGTGTCGAGCCAGGGCTCCGTGAGCTCGGGCCCCAGGGCCAGCGTCAGGGTGTAGCCGAAGGGGCGGGCGCCGGAGGCGTCCAGGTCCGAGAGGTTCACGGCGAGCAGTTTCCGGGCCAGCAGGTCCGCGGGATGCCAGTCAAGCCGGAAGTGCTGATCGGACTCCATGAGATCCGTGGTGACCAGCAGCGTCTGCCCTGGCGGGGTCGGGGGCAGGGCGCCGCAGTCGTCCAGGAGGTTGCCGCCGCCGGGCAGCCTGGTCCTGATCCGGGCCAGGATTCCGGTTTCCTGCAGGCTCATGGGCGGACCTCCGTCACAACTCCAGTCTCCCACGGCCGGGGAGGCGAGGCGATGCTTGGTCCGGATGGGGGGGCGATGCTAGCTTAGAGAATCCGCCCGAAGCAGGGCCCCCCATGCATCTCTAGGAGACCATCATGGCCATCACCAAAGTCTGGATCGAAGAAGGCTGCATCGTGTGCAACGCCTGCGAGGCCGAGTGCCCCGACGTGTTCCACGTCACCGACAGCAGCTGCAATGTCAACGGCGCCGTGCGCGAGGACGGCGTGGACTCCGAGAACCGCGACGAGATGAGCCCCCTGTCCGGCAGCAATGGCACGGACCTCGAGGCCGCCATCGAGGCCGCCGCCGCCAGCTGCCCCGTGGAAGTCATCAAGTTCGACAAGGCCTAAGCCACTTAGACCTGCCCGCATAAGAACGGGGCGCCGCAGGGCGCCCCGTTCTGTGTCTTGATGTCGGCTGCGCCCTAGGTCTTCAGCCCCACGTTCACCTCGAACTCGCCGAACTTGGTGGTGAACGGGATGGCGATGCAGGGGATGTTGCCGGTGCGGCTGATGCGGTAGCCCTCGCCGACCACCACCGTGGGGACAGAAATGGAGAGGCTGTAGCCGTCCTGGATGAGCAGGCGGCGGGCGTCGCCCACCACGATGTTGCCGATCTCGCCGATGGCGTCCTCCACGCTCTGGTTCAGCTCCGTGATCTCTTCCATGAGCATGTTGCCGGCGATGCGGCAGGCCAGGCCCACAGGGAAGCTCAGGATGATGGAGCCGGAGGTGTCGCCGGTGATGCCGATGATGGCTGACAGGTCGAAGGTGGTGATCAGATCCTCCTTCACTGCCAGACCGGACCGCTCGGCCTCAATGCCCGCCATCATCTCCAGGCTGCGGAGGGTGGCGTCGATGAAGGGATTGATGAAGGCGACGTTCATGGGGGCCCCGGGCAGTTTGGTTCGAACCTGTTTCGGTCGGCAGCTTCCGGATCTTGATTTTTAGCATTGAGGAAGCACGACTTACAGGTCACCATGAAGGGTTCTGATCGGAGAATTCCATGCTCAATCGTCTGCAGTCTGAACTTAAGACCTCCATGCTGGCCCGGGACGCGGCCCGGACCCAGGTGCTGCGCATGGCCCTGGCCGCCTACAAGAACGAGGCCGTGGCCAAGGGGCTGGGACCTCAGGGGACGCTGACGGAGGCGGACGGCCTGGCGGTGATCAAGCGCCTGGTCAAGTCCCGGGAGGACAGCGTCGCCCAGTTCGAGAAGGTGGGCCAGACCGAGCGGGCCGACCAGGAGCGGGCGGAGCTCGAGTTCCTGAAGCCCTACCTGCCCGCCATGCTGGAGGGCGCGGAACTCGAGGCCGCCGTGAAGGCCGCCATCGCCCAGACCGGAGCCGCCACGAAGAAGGACCTGGGCCTGGTGATGAAGGCCCTCCAGGCGGCCCACGGCGGCGCCTACGACGGCAAGCTCGCGAGCGGGCTGGTGCAGAGCCTGCTCGGCTGATTCCAGCGCGGACGGGGCGGCCTCCTGGGCTAGACTTGAAGGTTCGAGGCCCCCATGAAGCAGTCCAAGCTCCTGATCCAGACCCTGCGCGAGACGCCGCGCGATGCCGACGTGGTGAGCCAGCAGCTCATGATGCGGGCCGGCATGATCCAGAAGGTGGCCGCCGGCATCTACAGCTACCTGCCCCTGGCGTTCCGCAGCATTCGGAAGTTCGAGGAGATCGTCCGCGAGGAGCTGGCCAAGGATGGCTGCCAGGAGCTGCTGATGCCCGCCGTGCTGCCCGCCGAGCTGTGGCAGGAGAGCGGCCGCTGGAAGTTCTACGGCGACGAGCTGCTGCGCTTTTGTGACCGCAAGGCCAAGGCCGAGCTGGCCGAGCGCCGCGCGCGGGGCGAGCAGCCGGACGAGCGCGACTTCTTCAACTTCTGCCTGGGCCCCACCCACGAGGAAGTGATCACCGACATCGTCCGCAGGAACGTGCGCAGCTACAAGCAGCTGCCCATGAACCTGTTCCAGATCCAGACCAAGTTCCGGGACGAGCGGCGACCCCGCTTCGGCCTCATGCGGGGCCGCGAGTTCACCATGAAGGACGGCTACTCCTTCCACGTGGATGACGCCTGCGCCGACCGCGAGTACTGGGCCATGTTCAACGCCTACAAGCGCATCTTCGGGCGCCTGGGCGTGAAGTTCCGGCCCGTCGAGGCCGACAGCGGCGCCATCGGCGGCAGCTTCACCCACGAGTTCCACGTGCTGGCGGGCAGCGGCGAGGACGCCATCCTCAGCTGCGATGGGTGTGATTACACGTCCAACATCGAGAAGACTGAGGCTCCGAAATTGCCTTGCGGCAATTTCGGAGATAGAAGGGAACTGATACAAGATCACTTCTGCACACCAGGCGTTGTCGGCCAGGTGGAGCAGGCGGCGGGGATGAAGGATGGCGTGCATGACGGCATGCCGCTCACGCAGACCAGCAAGTTCTTCCTGTACCGCGCGACCTCTAGTGATGGCGCCACCAAGCTGGTGGGCGCGGTCCTGCGGGGCGACCACGAGGTCAATCCCGTGAAGGTGAAGAACCTCGTTGCGGCCGCCGAGCTGGAGCTGATGCCCCTGGACGAGGCCGAGGTCTTCACCGGCGCCAAGACCGGCTTCATGGGCCCCGTGGGGCTCAAGGATGTGCAGCTCCTGGTGGACCGCAGCCTCGAGGGCGCCGTCAACCTCACCTGCGGCGCGAACCGCACCGACTACCACCACTTCGGCCTGGACCCGGCCCGGGACCTGCCGGGCTGCACCTTCGGCGACCTGCGCGTGGCCGCCGAGGGCGATGTCTGCACCCGCTGCGGCCAGGGTCACTACCAGGCCTTCCGCGGCATCGAGGTGGGCCAGGTCTTCAAGCTCGGCATCAAGTATTCGAAGGCCATGTCCTGCACCTTCCTCGACGAGCAGGGCAAGGAGAATCCCATGGTCATGGGCTGCTACGGCATCGGCATCACCCGCACCGTGGCCGCGGCCATCGAGCAGAACTACGACGCTGACGGCATCATCTGGCCCTGGCCCATCGCGCCCTACCAGGTGCAGATCGTCTGCCTGGACCCCGCCAGTCCCGAGGTGGCGGCGGTCGCCAGCCAGGTGGAGAAGGAGCTGGAAGACGCGGGCTTCGAGGTGCTGCATGACGACCGCGAGGGCCTCAGCCCCGGCGCCAAGTTCAAGGATGCGGACCTGCTGGGCATTCCCCTGCGCCTGACCGTCGGCGCCCGGGGCCTGAAGGAGGGCATCGTCGAGCTGCGCGACCGGCGCACCAAGGAGGTCCTCAAGTTCAAGCCCGAGGCCGCCGTGGCAGAAGTCTGCGTGGCCCGGGACCGCCTCCTCCTGGAGCTGGAAACCGCGGGAGGGCGCTGATGGCCGAGGGCCGGGTTCACCTGACGACCTTCATCGAAGGGATCCTGGTCCATGGCCGGCAGACGCCCTTTGTCCTGCTGGTGCCCTCGCCCCACAGTCCCCACCGCGGCCTGCTGATGCCCGCCCAGATCCCCTGGTCCCCGGGCTTCCTCCCGACCGCCCTGCTGAACGCCCAGATCGAGGCGGCCTGGGGCATGCCCTTCCGCTTCGTGGACAGCTCGGTGCTGCCCGTGGTCTTCGACGAGCGCACCAGCCGCCTGCCCACTCCCTGGCTGCTGCGGCTCGAGGGCCTCGAAGGCCAGCAGCGCCTCTACCTCAGCCACCTGCTCCACACCAAGGCCCCCGAGGACCTGCTGCCGCCGCCCCCGCCGGGCGGCCAGTGGCTCAGCGAGAAGGGCCTGGAGAACGCCGAGCTGCTGCCGGGCATCCGTCGGCTCTGCCAGGCCGCGCTGGCCGCGACCACCGAAGACTAGCCCTCGCCATCCGACTCAGGCCCAGGCTGGGCAGGCCGTCTTCCGGCTGCGTGAATCTGCGACAGCAGTGGCTCGGCCTTTGGCCTTATACCGAGGGAGCCAGGTGCCCTGAGTGTTGCCTGTTATTTTCCGCTGAGAAGGTGGATTGTCACAGTGTGCCAAAATTGACAATTTCAATTAAAATTTATCAAAAATGACATAAAGATAATTATCACAACATTTGCACAAATAAATTTCTAGACGATATTGTCAGCAGGAAGCTCCGGAGGCTAGGCCGAAGGAAGCTCCCCGGGGTGCTGCTCCGGAATTTCCTGCTGAGGATTTCATGCGTGCATCCCCCCGAGCCATCCTGCCTGCCGCCAGTGGCGCGGCGCTGCTGGCACTGCTGCTCGGGTGTCCCTCGAAGTCCGGCGGGAAGGGTGCGGAAGCGGCCCAGGCGATGCCGCCCCAGGTCAACGCGCCAGCGCCGGTGCTGCCTGAGCCGGTCGCACCCGCGCCCGTGGTGCTGGTCGAGGCCCCGAAGACCCGGACCGCCCGGCCCAGGTCGGCAAAGCCTGTTCCTCCTACCAAGGCCATCGCGCCTGCAATCCCGGCTTCCTCGGCGCACCTGAACGTGGCCGCTCCCTTGCCTGCCGCGGCCACGCCTGTGCCCCTGCCTGTGCCCCTGCCTGTGGCCGGTGCCGTGCCTGCGCCCGCGACCGCTGCGGCGCCCGTCCTTCCATCTGCAGCACCGGTCCCTTCAGCCAGGGCCGCCCTTAAAGCCGAGGCCCAGGCCAAGGCCTCCTACCGCCGCTTGGCGGTGTCCTACGGCGCGCAGATGGGGCTGGTCACGCCCACGAACGGCGGCCTGCGCCTCGCCGCGGGGGGGCCCAGCGTGACGCTGGGTTTCCACGCGACGCTGGACCTGCCGAAGGGCCTGTGGCTGCGGCCGCGGCTGGACTACACGGTGTTCACCGGCGAGACGCGCAGCAGCACGGCGGCGCCGCTGCCGCAGACGCTGGACACCAAGGTCTCGAGCCTGGCCCTGGGCGCGGACCTGCTCGTGCCCCTGGGAGCGCACTGGAGCGTGGGCCTCGCGGTGTCCGGAATTCGCTGGTCCGTGGCCAGCACCAACACCGTGACGCCGACGCTGGGCGGGAGCATGACCCTGTCCGGCACCTCGCACTGGACGCGCCTGGGCCTGGGACCCGTCATCACCTTCAAGGTCTCGGACCACCTCGAACTCGAGGGCCGAGCGCTGAGCAGCCACTACGGCTACGAGAACCAGCCTGCGGCCATGGCCACCCTCAGCCTCCTCTGGCGCTTCTAGGGCGATGACCATGACCACGTCTCGCTCCCGCAACTCCGCTTGTCTCTTCGCCGCCGCCGGGCTGCTGCTGGCGGCGCTGGCCTGTGGCGGCGGCAGCCGCAGCACCGGCGACCAGGTGGCCACCGCCAACCTGGTGCTGGCGATCACGCCGGCTGTGGCCTCCGTGGCGCCGGGCCAGACCCTGCAGTTCTCGGCCAACACGCCCTGGGGCAGCGGCGTCACCTGGTCCGTGCAGCCGGCCACAGGCGGCAGCATCAACGCCGCGGGCCTGTTCACGGCCTCCAGCACCCCGGGCCAGTGCCTGGTGCTGGCGATGTGGAACAACGACGTCCGCTACACCGCCAGCGCGACGGTGACGATCCTGCCGCCACCCCCGGCGGCCGTGATCAGTCCGTCCCTGGTGCAGGCCTCCGGCGTGCAGCAGACCGTGCCGGGCACCGGCATCGCTCACGCCGCCGTGGTGGGCGAGAGCGTCCCCGCGACGAACGCCGTCGGCAGCGTGGATCCCAGCGTGAAAGTGCGGCATGGGTTCGAGCCGCCGAAATGAGCCTCCAGAAACGCAAAGGGAAAACGGATCACCACGAAGACCACGAAGACCACGAAGAAAAGCACACGAAGAACTGATCCACCGCAAAGACACAAAGGCACGAAGAAAAGCAAAGCCAGCAAAACCAGTACGGCAGGACCAGACAGCACCACCACCAGGCTTTTCCCAGCTCGGATTCGCGCAGTGAATCCGAGCAGCACAGCACCACGAGTCACGACCGAATACCCCACAGGTGAACCATGCTCCAGATGTTCCGCACGCTCTCCTTTGCCGCAGCCCTTGCCTGCGGTGTGACGCCTCTGTTCGCGCAGGAGCTGCCCCTCGCGGCGGCAGCGGACGCGGCGCCGGCGCCGACGATCGCCTACCAGGGGCGGCTCATCGAAGGGACGACGCCGGCCAACGGGGCGCGGCAGTTCGTGTTCAGCATCCTGGACAGCGCGGGGGCGGAGCAGTGGAGCTCCGGGCAGCAGACGCTGACGGTGAGTGACGGCCTCTACTCGGTGGTGCTGGGCGGCACGGGGATGCCGGGGCTGCCGGCGGCCATGCTGGTCAAGGCGGGGCTGACGCTGCACATCACGCTCTCGGGGCAGGCGCTGGTGCCGGATGCGACCATCGTGCCGGCCTTCCAGGCGCGCAGCGCGTGGGAAGTGACGGGGAGTTTCAGCGGGGACCTCAGCGGCACCCAGAACCAGATCCTGATCATGAAGCTGCAGGGGACGCCGCTCGACCTGACCACCAACGCGCCCACGGCGGGGCAGGCGCTGGTGTTCAACGGCACCAAGTGGGTGCCGAGCACGGTGGTGGGCACTCCGGGCCAGACCGGTCCCCAGGGTCCCCAGGGGCCGACGGGCGTTGCGGGTCCCAGCGGTCCCACGGGCCTGACCGGTCCCGCGGGCGCCACGGGAGCGCCGGGCCTGAACGGCCTGGACGGACGCACGGTGCTGCACGGCGCGGGGACACCCGTGGCGACCGGCGCGGGCGGTGTGGTGGGGGACTTCTATCTGGATACCGTGGCGAGCGTGCTCTACGGACCGAAGGCCAGCGCGAGCAGCTGGGCGGGGCTCACGGGCGTGAGCCTGGTGGGACCGGCCGGCGGCCCCGTGGGTCCCGCGGGACCGACGGGACCGACGGGCTCGACAGGTTCCCAGGGTGCGACCGGCAACACGGGGCCGATGGGCCCCATGGGCTTCACGGGACCCATCGGACCCACGGGCGCCACGGGCGCCGTAGGCCCCCAGGGTGCGCAGGGCACGGCGGGTGTGGCGGGGCAGACGGTGATCGCGGCGAAGGCGCTGCTGAGTGGCGTGGCGGTACCGACGACGCAGGGCGTGGATGGGGACTTCTACCTGGACACGACCACGAGCACGCTCTATGGACCCAGGGCCTCGGGCGTGTGGCCGGTGACGGGGGTCAACATCGTGGGCCCGGCGGGCCAGCAGGGCCTCCAGGGTGTGGCGGGCGCCACGGGCTCGACCGGTTCCACCGGTGCCACGGGACCACAGGGTCCCATCGGCCTGCAGGGCATCCAGGGGCCCCAGGGCCTGGTGGGCCCCACGGGCCTGACCGGGGCGACGGGTCCCGAAGGCCTCCAGGGTGTGGCGGGGCCCACGGGCACCAGCGGCGCCACGGGCTCCCAGGGCGCGACGGGCCTGACGGGCGCTACGGGCCCCCAGGGGGTGCAGGGCATCCAGGGCGTGCAGGGCGTGACGGGCACCAACGGGCAGATCCTGATCGCGGGCAGTGCCGCGCTGTCGGGCACGACGAACCCCGCGAACACCGTGGGCGTGGACGGCGACTTCTACGTGAACACGACGACCAATGTGGTCTTTGGACCCAAGGTGGGCGGCGCGTGGCCCAGTGGCTCCGTGTCGATGGTCGGGCCGCAAGGCCAGGCGGGCGCGCAGGGCGTGCAGGGCCCCCAGGGCCTCGGGGGCGTGAACGGCGTGAACGGCGCGACGGGCCCCCAGGGTCCCCAGGGCGCGACGGGTCCCGTGGGCCCCCAGGGCAACACCGGCGAGGCCGGCCAGCTCCTGATCGCCGGCAAGGCGGCGCTGTCGGGGACCGTGAACCCCCTCGCCAGCGTGGGCGTGGACGGCGACTTCTACGTGAACATCACGACGAACATGGTGTTCGGCCCCAAGACCTCCGGCGCGTGGCCTGGTGGCTCCGTGAGCATCATCGGCCCCGTGGGCCCGGCGGGCGCGCAGGGAACCACGGGCGCGCAGGGCGTGGCGGGTCCGGCAGGGCCTGCGGGCATGGCCGGCGTGGCGGGACCGGCGGGTCCGGTGGGCCCCCAGGGCCCCATCGGAGCGACCGGCGCCAAGGGCGACACGGGCGCGGCAGGCCAGACCCTGATCGCGGGGAAGGCCGTGCTGTATGGCACGACGGCCCCGGCGGCGAGCCTGGGCGTGGACGGGGACTTCTACATCAACACGGCGAGCTACGTGCTGTATGGCCCCAGGACTGCGGGCGCGTGGCCTGTGGCGGGCGTGAACCTGGTGGGCCCGCAGGGTCCGGCGGGGCTGCAGGGCCTGACGGGCCTCCAGGGCGCGCAGGGTCCGGCGGGCGTGCAGGGCATCCAGGGTTCCACGGGGACGGCCGGTCCGGCAGGTCCCACGGGCAGCTCCGGCGCGGCGGGTTCGGTGGGCCCCCAGGGCGTGGCGGGCGCCACGGGCGCGGCAGGTGCGCAGGGCGCGCAGGGCATCCAGGGCCCCCAGGGCGTGAAGGGCAGTGACGGGCAGACGCTGGTGGCCGGGAGCGCGGCGCTGTCGGGGAGCACGAACCCCACGGCGGGCATCGGCGTGGACGGCGACTTCTACGTGAACATCACGACCAATATGCTGTTCGGACCCAAGGCCAGTGGCGTGTGGCCCGCGGGGTCCGTGTCGATCGTCGGCCCCCAGGGCGCGCAGGGCATCCAGGGCATCCAGGGCGTGCAGGGCCTCGCGGGTGTGAACGGCATCAACGGCGCGACCGGGCCGCAGGGGCCGCAGGGCGTGGCGGGTCCCACGGGGCCTGAGGGTGCCACGGGCAGTGCCGGTCAGATCCTGATCGCGGGGAAGGCGGCGCTCTCGGGCGCCGTGAACCCCGCGGCGGGCGTGGGCGTGGATGGCGACTTCTACGTGAACATCACGACGAACATGGTGTTCGGACCCAAGACTGCGGGTGCGTGGCCGACCGGCTCCGTGAGCCTGACCGGACCCCAGGGACCCCAGGGTCTGCAGGGCATCCAGGGCCCCCAGGGCCTCAATGGTCCCGCGGGACCGCAGGGTGTGGCGGGTGCCACGGGGGCGGTCGGCCCCATTGGCGCGACCGGCGCTGCGGGTACGGCAGGGCAGGCGGGTCTGGACGGCCGCACGGTGCTGAACGGCGCCGGAATTCCCGTGGCCACCGGCGCCGGCGGCGTGGTGGGGGACTTCTATCTGGATACCGCGACCAATGTCCTCTACGGGCCGAAGGTCAGCGCGAGCAGCTGGGCGGGGCTCACGGGCGTGAGCCTGGTGGGACCGGCCGGCGGGCCAGTGGGTCCCACCGGACCGACCGGCGCGACGGGCTCGACGGGTTCCCAGGGCGCGACGGGCAGCACGGGCCCCCAGGGCTCCATGGGTCTCACAGGCCCCATCGGACCCACGGGCGCGACGGGTGCGGCGGGCCCCCAGGGCGCGCAGGGCGTGGCGGGTGTGGCGGGCCAGACGGTGGTCGCCGCCAAGGCCCTCCTGAGTGGGGCGGTCGTTCCGACGTCTGAAGGCGTGGATGGGGACTTCTACCTGAACACGGCGAACAGCACGCTCTATGGGCCGAAGGCCTCGGGCGTGTGGCCCGAAGTGGGCGTGAATATCATTGGTGCCACCGGCCAGCAGGGCCTCCAGGGCACGGCGGGCGCCACGGGTTCGACGGGTGCCACGGGCGCAACCGGGCCCCAGGGACCGGCCGGGCTGCAGGGCATCCAGGGCTCCCAGGGCCTGGCGGGTGCGACGGGCCTGACGGGTGCCACGGGGCCCCAGGGCCTGGAGGGCATGGCGGGACCCACGGGCGCCACCGGCGCCACGGGCAGCCAGGGCGCGACGGGCCTCACGGGCGCCACGGGCCCCCAGGGGGTGCAGGGCATCCAGGGCGTGCAGGGCGTGACGGGCACCAACGGCCAGATCCTGATTGCCGGAAGCGCGGCGCTGTCGGGCACGACGAACCCCGCGAACACCGTGGGCGTGGACGGCGACTTCTACGTGAACACCACGACGAACATGATCTTTGGACCCAAGGTGGGCGGCGTGTGGCCCAGCGGGTCCGTGAGCATGGTCGGGCCGCAAGGCCAGACGGGCGCGCAGGGCAGCCAGGGCGTGCAGGGCGTGGCGGGCAGCAACGGCGTGAACGGCGCCACGGGACCGCAGGGCCCCCAGGGCGTGGCGGGTCCCACGGGCCCCCAGGGCAACACGGGCACCGCCGGTCAGATCCTGATCGCGGGCAACGCGGCGCTGTCGGGGACCGTGAATCCCACGGCGGACATCGGCGTGAACGGGGACTTCTATGTGAACACCACCAACAACACGATCTTTGGACCCAAGGCCAACAACGTCTGGCCGGGCAGCTCCGTAAGCATCGTCGGCCCCGCGGGCCCGGCGGGGGCGCAGGGCACCACCGGCGCGCAGGGCACGGTGGGCGCCACGGGTGCGACCGGCGCAACGGGCGTGGCCGGTGTGGCCGGTCCGGTGGGCCCCCAGGGCCCCATCGGTGCGACCGGTGCGACCGGCGCCAAGGGTGATACCGGGACGGCCGGGCAGACGGTGATCGCAGGCAAGGCCGTGCTGTATGGCACGGTCAACCCGGCTGCAAGCCTGGGCGTGGATGGGGACTTCTACATCAACACGGCGAGCTCGGTGCTCTATGGCCCCAAGGCCGCCGGCGCGTGGCCCGTGGTGGGCGTGAACCTGGTGGGCCCCCAGGGTCCGGCGGGGCCGCAGGGCGCAACGGGGCTCCAGGGCCCGCAGGGAACGCAGGGCGTGGCGGGCATCCAGGGCGCCATCGGCGCCACGGGCGCGGCGGGAACCACCGGAGCGACGGGCGCAGCGGGTGCCACGGGTCCGCAGGGCGGGGTCGGTGCCACCGGCGCGGCCGGCGCGCAGGGCGCCCAGGGCGTCCAGGGCGTCCAGGGCGTGAAGGGTTCTGACGGTCAGACGCTGGTGGCGGGCAGCGCGGCGCTGTCGGGAACCGGGGATCCCGCGGCCGGCACCGGCGCGAACGGCGACTTCTACGTGAACACGACGACAAACATGCTGTTCGGGCCCAAGGCGAGTGGTGCCTGGCCCTCCGGCTCCGTGAGCATCGTGGGCCCCCAGGGCCCGCAGGGCATCCAGGGCATCCAGGGCGTGCAGGGCCTCGCGGGTGTGAACGGCATCAACGGGGCGACCGGGCCGCAGGGTCCGCAGGGCCTCCAGGGCGAGACGGGCGCGCAGGGCAGCGCCGGCAGCGCCGGGCAGATCCTGATCGCGGGCAACGCGGCGCTGTCAGGCACGGTGGATCCCGCCGCCAGCGTGGGCGTGAACGGCGACTTCTACGTGAACATCACGACGAACATGGTCTTTGGCCCCAAGACGGCGGGCGCGTGGCCCACCGGGTCCGTGAGCATGGTCGGCCCCCAGGGCCACCAGGGCGTGCAGGGCGCTGTGGGCCCCCAGGGCGCCACGGGTTCCACCGGCGCCCAGGGCCTGGTGGGCGCCACCGGACCGGTCGGACCCATCGGTCCCGCGGGCGCCAAGGGCGACACCGGCGCCACCGGCGCCACCGGGGTCACCCCGTTCAGCCTGAACGGCTCCGACGTGGCCTACACCACGGGCTCCATGGGCATTGGCCTCGCCTCCCCCGATGCCAGCGCGCTGCTGGACCTCAGCAGCACCAGCAAGGGCTTCCTGGCCCCCCGCATGACCTCCTCCCTGCGGGGCAGCATCGCCAACCCCGCTCAGGGTCTGGCGGTCTACGACACGGACATCAAAGAGCTCATGTTCTACACCGGTACCGGCTGGGCCAAACCCGGCAGCAGCTCCACCAGCGGCGTCTCCCTCGTGAGCGGCACCTCGCCGGTCGTGGTCACCAGCGGCGACAGCACGCCCACCATCAGCCTGCCCGCGGCGACTTCGCTCGTGGACGGCTACCTCAAGGCCGAGGACTGGGTCACGTTCAACGCCAAGGGTTCCGTGAGCAGCATTGCCACCACGGGGCCTTTGACCGGAGGACCCATCACCACCAGCGGGACCCTGGGCATCAACCTGGCCAGCGGAAGCCAGGACGGCTATGTGGCCGCGGCGGACTTTGCGAAATTCACCCTCGGCGCCAACAGGGCCGCAACCTTCGCCGCCGGCACCTACCTGCAGGCGGACGGCAGCGTGGCCGCCACCGGCGCCCTGAACCTGGGCGGCTTCAAGCTCCAGAACCTCGCGGAACCCGTTGCCGCTGGAGATGCTGCCAACAAGACCTACGTGGACAGCTTCAACGGCGGGTTGATCTGGAAGGCCTCGGTCATCGATTTCAGTGCGACGGCTCCCACCGGGGCCACTGTTGAAGCGCGTTACATCGCCAGCGCTGATTGGATGGTAGGAGTCCGTACAGACCCCGAGGTTCCCGTCACCAGCAATGCGGCCAACGACATCATGACCCTGCAGTCCACGGGGCCCGACGTGTGGGTCAAGCTCACACCCACCGCCAAGGACGCGGTCTTTGCGACGACGCCCCATAACGGCTATGTCTACAACGGAACCTCCTGGGCCCAGTTCAACAGCGGGGCCACCTACACCTTCATCGGTGCCTTGAAGAACGTCGCCAACACCATCTCTGTGGATGCCGGCGGCATCATCGACACCCACCTCAAGGATGGCGCCGTCACCGCGCCCAAGCTGGCGCCCATGGGGGCCTCGGCCTCTGGCCAGGTCCTGGCCTGGGATGGCACCAAGTGGGGTGCCTCCAGCGGCTCCAGCGGCACGGTCACCAGCGTCATCGCGGGCACGGGCCTCTCCGGTGGCACCATCACCGCCACGGGCACCCTGGCCCTGGCGAACACAGGGGTCACGGCCGGCACCTATGCTCGGGCCAATGTCACTGTGAACGCCCAGGGGCAGATCACCGGCGCCTCCAATGGCCTCGGCATCAACCTGGCCACCGAGGTCAGCGGTGTGCTGCCCCTGACCCAGGGCGGCACGGGCGCCAACAGCAAGGCGGGGGCGGCCAACGCCATCCTGCCCGCCCAGGCCACCAACAGCGGCAAGGTGCTCACCACGGACGGCACCAACGTGAGCTGGGGCGCCTCCTCGGCCCAGTGGACCAGCACCGGCACTGACGTGGGCTACAGCACCGGCGGCGTGGGCGTGGGCACCACCACCCCCAATGCCAACGCGGCGCTGGAAGTCAGCAGCACCACCAAGGGCTTCCTGCAGCCCCGGCTGGCCCTGGTGGCCACCTACAACCCCGCCCCCCTCGCGGCCCACGTGGCTGGGATGATGGTCTGGAACACCGCCACGGCCAATGACGTCACACCGGGGCTCTTTGTGAACACCGGCTTCTACTGGTCCCGGATCACCACGGCGGCGGTGGCGCCCATCATCACCACCACCGCAGCCAGCTCCATCGCCCTGACCACGGCCACCTCCGGGGTGACCATCACGTCCGACGGCGGGGCCACCATCACCGCCAGCGGCGTGTGCTGGGCCATCACGGCCAATCCGACCACGGCCAACACCAAGACCACCAACAACATGGCCACGGGCAGCTTCAGCAGCAACCTGACGGGCCTCACGGCGAACACCCTCTACTACGTGCGGGCCTATGCCACCAACAGTGTGGGTACGGTCTACGGCAACCAGGTGACCTTCACCACGCTGCCCAACCTGCCGACGCTCTCCACCACGGCGGCCTCGAGCATCACCGGCGTGAGTGCGACCAGCGGCGGGTCCATCTCGGGCACGGCCATCGGCACCATCACGGCTGCGGGCGTGGCCTATGCCACCACTCCGGCTCCGACCACAGCTAGCAACGTGGCGGCCGCAGCGACCCTGGTGCAGACCGGGGCCTTCACGGCCAGCCTCACGGGCCTGGCTCCGGGCACGCTCTACTACATCCGGTCCTACGCCACCAATGCGGCGGGCACGAGCTACGGCCCCCAGAGCAGCTTCACCACCCTGGTGGTGGCGCCCACTGTCTCGGCCACCACCGCGGTCAGCAGCATCACCGCCACCACCGCCAGTTCCGGTGGCACCCTAGGGACCAACGGTGGCGGCACCATCTCGGCCAACGGCGTCTGCTGGGGCACCACCAGCGGACCCACGGTGGCCCTCGCCACCAAGACCACGAACACGGTGGGTGCCACCTGGACCAGCAGCCTCACGGGCCTGCTCCCCGGCACCACATACTATGTCCGCGCCTACGCCACCAATAGCGCTGGCACCACGTACGGCCCCGAGGTCAGCTTCACCACGCTCACCACCACGCCGACCCTGACCACCACCGCCTATAGCGGGCTCACGGGGACTGCAGTCGTGAGCGGGGGATCCATCAGCGCCACCGGCGGGACCCCCATTACAGCCGTCGGCGTGTGCTGGAGCACGAGTTCTGGGACAGAATCGATCAGCGGCGAGCACACCACCGACACGGTGGTTCAGTCCGGTGCCTTCGCCAGCAGCATCACCGGACTCACGACGGGTACCACCTATTACTTGAAGGCCTACGCCACCAACAACGTGGGCACCTCCTATGGCGGTGAGATCAGCTTCACGCCCACCAATGTCGTCAAATTTAGCTACACCGGCAACCTCCAGACCTGGACCGTGCCTGCGGGCATCAGCTCCGTGACCGTCAAGGTCTGGGGCGCGGGTGGCATGTATGGAAGCGATGGTAGTGGTAGCGGTAGCTCCATCCCCGGTGGCTCTGGCGGCTACGCCCGCGGCACCCTGGCTGTGACGCCGGGCCAAGTTCTCACCATCGTGGTGGGAGGTACAGGAGGCCGCACCACCACCATGAATACCTACGCCTCCGGCGGCTACAACGGCGGCGGAGATTCCTACTGCAACACACTCGGGGCGAGTTACGGCCCCGGCGTGGGCGGGGGTGGCGGTGGTACCGATGTGCGGGCCGGGGGATCCGCCCTCACCAACCGAGTCATCGTGGCCGGCGGTGGCGGTGGCGGTGGCGCCAATGTGGTCGGCTGGCTGACTTGGGCCTCTGCCCAATCCGGGTACAGCGGCAGTTTTGCTCCCTTTTCTTCTGCTGCGCAAGGCGGTAATGGTGGCGGTAACGGTGGGACCGGTTCACTCGCCGGCTCCTGGGGCGCATTCCAGACCTACAGTGTCAATCCCGTGGCAAGTTCTCCTGGCGGCCAAAGTCAAGGTGGTTATACCGGCGCATGGGGAGGCGGTTTCGGAGCAGGCGGCTTCGGTTATGGTGGGAACGCCAGCTCCGGTGGTACATTGTCTAGTAACGGTCGCTTCTTTTGCGGCGGCGGCGGCGGTTACTACGGTGGCAGTTTCGGAGGAGATGCCAGCGGTGCAGGCGGATCCGGTTACCTTGGCGGCGTGACGAACGGCTCCTGGACCCCCCTCGGGGGCGAGTCCCTCCTGCCCAGCGGCAACAACGGCAAGGCGGAAATCAGCTTCTGAGCCCACCCCTGACACTTGACGCGTTAACCACGGCTGCGCTCCCCCCGGAGCGCAGCCCCCCTTGGAAAGTGAGCCCCGGAGCCCCATGTCCTTCCAGATGGAAGTGAGCGCCGGCCGGATCCACCTGTGGGTCCACGGGCCCCTGGGTCCGCCGGAGGTGGCGCGGCTGCGGGACGCCCTGACGCCCCTGCTGGAGGGCCGCCCCCGGGACCTGCGGCTGGAGCTGGTGGGCATGCCCGAGCTGGATGAGGCCACCCGCGCCGCCCTGCGGGAGTTGCAGACCTTCGTCAATCGGGAGGACCGCCGTCTGAACATCGTCCACAGCGGCGGACCCCGGCCTTGCCCCATCCCTGCGGGCGCTGAAACCACCGGCTGAGGAATTCAAGCAAAAGGCAAAAGCAGCCACCGATGAATACCGATAACTGCTGATAAAAGCATGATAAAAAAACACTAATGATTTTTCAGTTGAGTCTTTATCAGCTTTTTATCGGTGTTCATCGGTGGCCAAAGATCCTTTGCCTTTATCCCCTTCATTCCCTGCATCCCTGTTTCAAAAGCCTTGTTGACGGGGATGGAGAGCAGCTTCCTCTGCTTCCGCCTGGGACCGTGGCACACCAACCACCGCAAGCGGCTGGTCAAGGCCCCCAAGCTGCACTTCTACGATGCGGGCCTGGTCTGCCACCTGCTGGGCCTCCGCACTGCCCAGCAGGTGGCGACGCATCCCTTGCGGGGCGCCATCTTCGAGAGCTGGGTGGCCTCGGAGGTGATGAAGCGGCACCTCAACCAGGGCCTGGAAGCTGCGGCCTGGCACGACCGAGAGATCTCCGGGCTGGAGATGGATCTGGTCCTGCAGGAACCCGACCGCATCCGCCTCGTGGAAATCAAATCCGGGCAGACCCTGGAGGGCTCCTGGCTGCGAAGGAGGCCCTGGAAGCCCGGTCCATCGGCTAGGCCATCGACCCCTTCCTGGTCTATGGTGGCGACCAGCCGCAGGTCCGCAGCGGGGTCCAGGTGCTCCCCTGAGACTGTCTCGAAGCCTTAGGCCCAACGACCACCGTGGGTCGCTGAGAGCTGGCACCAAAGCGGTGGCTCAGTCGGGCAGGGAGTCCCCAACCGGCAGCACCAGCCTCGCCGTGGTGCCCTGGCCTTCGGTGCTCTCCAGCTCGAGGCGGCCGCCGTGGAGCTCGGCGATGGTGCGCACCAGGTGCAGGCCCAGGCCCATGCCGGGGATCTGGCCGACGTTGCGGCCCCGGAAGTAGCGGGTGGTGAGCTGCGGGAGCTGATCGGCGGGGATGCCCTGGCCCTGATCCTGGACCTCCAGCTGCAGCCAGCCGTCCTGGGCCTGGGCCCGCAGGTGCACGGGGCTGCCCGCGGGGGAATACTTGAAGGCGTTGTCCAGCAGGTTCAGCAGGGCGGCGCCCAGCAGGTCCCGGTCGCAGAGGGTGGTCTTGGGCAGGTCGTCCAGGTCCGCCCGCAGGTCGCGCCGGGAGGTGTCGGCGGCCCGCTTCACCACCTCGGTCAGCAGCGCGGGCAGCACCACCGGCTCGGGCTGCAGGGCCCGCAGACCCGAGGCGATGCGGTCTGTGGTGAGCCAGGTGTCGAGCAGGTGCAGCAGGCTGCCCACCCCCTGCTGGATGGACTGGGTGCTGCGGAGCAGATCAGCGGGAGGGGCGTCCACGGAGAGGCGGGCCATCTGGGCGGCGCCGTCCATGACGGCCAGGGGGGTCCTGAACTCGTGGGACACCAGGGAGAGGAACTGGCGCTGCTCGGCTACCACCTGCCGCTCGCGTTGGAGGGCCTCGGCGGTGCGGGCCTGCTCCTCTCGCAGCTCCCGGGTGCGGGCTTCGACCTGGCCTTCTAGCTCCACCTGGTGCCGGGCAATGGTCTCCAGGGTCTCCCTCTGGGCGGCGTCCCGCTCCTCCTTGATGCGGCCCATGCGGTCGGCCAGGGGCAGGCTCATGAGGACCAGGTGCACCATGGCGCCCAGGTGCATGCCATATTCGGCCAGGAAGTCGGCGTTGTGCATGGAGAGGTTGCTGGCGACCCGGAAGAGACCACCGATCAGCTGTGGCGAGAACGCCAGCAGATAGAACATCGCCGTCCGGTTGCGCCGCAGGGACATGACCAGGGCCCCGGCCAGGTTGGCGACGATGATCACCAGGAGGGCCAACTGGGTCAGCGGGGCCACCCGGTAGTAGCCGCCCAGGGCGGTGGCGAAGAGGAAGACGGCGGTCAGACCCACGCCCACGGCCCGGTAGGCACGGTCCAGTCGCGGGAAGGCGCTGCCGAAGTCGGTCAGGACGGAGAAGATGTACACCGCCAGCCAGGGCTGCACCACCACGGACAGCGGCACGCCCCAGCGGATGGACAGGTCCGACCCGGGGAACAGGTAGCGCTCTGCATGTCCATTGAGGGTGGCGAACATCAGGAGCATGGCCGCCACGTAGGCCGCGTAGTAGAAGTGGATGGGCTCCCGCAGCTTGATCAGGTAGATCAGGTTGGTCACCAGGATGATCAACCCCACACCGTAGAAGAGCCCGTAGAGCAGGGCCTCCGTGCTTACGGCCTGCTGGAAGGTGGCTGGGTCCCAGAGGATCGGCCGGAGCACACGGGCCCCTGGAGTCTCGGCCCGCAGGTAGTAGGTGGCTTCGGTGCCAGGCTGGGCCGGGGCCTCCAGGCGGAAGACCGGCGCCAGGTAGGGGATCTGGCGTACCGCGAAGGGCAGCCCCGCGCCCGCGATGGCGGCCTCGTAGCCCCCGTCGGGCCGGGGCGTGAAGAGGCTGACCTCGCGGAGGTAGGAGGGCTTCACCTCCAGCCAGGAGATTGGGCGTTGCTTCCCGGACAGCCGCAGGGTGAAGCGCACCCACATGGGGTCCTTGCCGTAGCCCTTGGTGACATTCCCGGCCAGCGGCACGAAGCGGCCTTCGGCGGCGGCCTGCAGGGCCTGCTCCAGGGTGCCTGCCGGGGCCCCCATGAGGACCTCCATGTGACCCGCCAGGGGGAGGCGGTCGTGCTGGCCCAGCTCCACGGGTGGGGCGGCCCAGAGGCTAAGGCCCAGCAGCAGGAATCCCAGGCTGCGGAGCAGGCCGCTCATGACTGGGGGGCCTCGTCCATCCGGAACGCATAGCCGGTGCCATGGAGGGTGCGGAGGGGGAAGGCGTCCTCGGGCGCGGCCCCGGCAACCTTGGCCCGCAGCCGGCTCACGGCGCTGGCCAGGCGCATGTAGACCTTCTCTCCGCCTTCCCAGTGGAGGGCCCGGATCAGATCTTCCCGGTCCACAGAGGTACCGGGGTCCGCCAGCAGGCAGGCCAGGATGAGGCGCTCGTTCTCGGTGAGCTCGATGGCGGTGCCATCCGGAGCCTCCAGCACACCCCGGCCCCGGGACAGCTTCCAGGGCTGCCGCAGCCGGGGCTTGGCCTGGGCCAGGCGCCGGTGGAGGCTGGTGAGGGAAGCGGCCAGCTCGGCCATGTCCACGGGCTTGACGAAGTAGAGGTCCGCGCCCTGGTGCATCCCCCGGATGCGGTCGTCCAGGAGGGCCCGGGCCGTCAGCATGACGATCCCCAGGTGGGGCCGCTCCCGGCGCAGGCGCGCCGCGGCGGACAGACCGTCCTCGCCGGGCAGGCCGATGTCCAGCACCACGATGTCCACGGGCCGCTCCTGCAGAAGACGGTCCAGGGCCTCCGAGGAGCCCACGCCGAAGACCCGGAGGCCGAAGCGGGGCAGCACCGAGACCAGGATGTCCCGCAAGGCATCGTTGTCCTCGCAGACAGCTACCTGGATGGGAGCGGAAGGGTGATCCATCGCTTTAGTCTGGCAGGAAGGTGGGGGCTATGCGCTTTACTGCTGCTCGAACGCGCTGAAGAAGTAGCTGACTTCGAACTTGGCGCTCTCGGGCTTGTCGCTGCCGTGGGTGGCGTTGCGGCCGATGCTGCTGCCGAAGCGCTGGCGGAGGGTGCCCTCAGCGGCCTGGGCGGGGTTGGTGGCGCCCATGAGCTCGCGCCAGCGGAGAATGGCGTTCTCGCCTTCCAGCACCATGAGGGTGACGGGACCCTCGCACATGAAGGCCTCCAATTCGGCGTAGAAGCCCTTGCCCACATGCTCGTGGTAGAAGCCCTGGCAGAGGGCGGGGGTCAGGCGGGTCAGCTTCAGGCCCACGACCTTCAGGCCGCTCTGCTCGATGGCGGCGACGATCTCGCCGATGTGGCCGGCCTTGACGGCGTCGG
>JAAXXS010000329.1 GCA_013334395.1 Holophagaceae bacterium
AGGCTGGTGCCCTGGAGGGCGCCCATGCGGATGTGGGCCGCCTGGCCCGCGCGGCTCTGGAACTCGGGGAAGACCTGCACCTGGCCCAGCACCTCCATCTCGAAGGGCTTGCCCAGGTCCGGGTTGTAGGACAGGCAGGTGCCGATGACCCCGCCCATGTTCAGCAGGTTCACGGTGTCGCCGGTCTTGAGGGAGGTGGGCAGGACACCCTCGTAGCCCTGGAGGGCGTTGCGGTGGCCCAGGGCTCCCACCAGGATGTCCCCGTCGTGCAGCGTGCTCATGCGGCCGTGGGGATCCTCCAGCTGGTTGTAGGTGGTCTTCTCGCCCCGCACGCGGCAGGCGATGACCGAGCCCTCCTCCAGCAGAATCTCCGGCGCGAGGGTGAGCGTCCGCCCCAGCCGCAGGTTGCGGGTGACCGAAGCGAGCTTGTCGACATGGATTCTCATGGGTGCCTTCGGATCAGTTGTTCTTTGCTTTCAACGTCAGGGTCTGCTGGACGCCGAAGATCTTGGCGAAGCCGGCGGCTTCGACGCCGGTCCACAGGCGGTTGGCCTCGCCGTAGGTGGCGATGCGGGGGTCCATGAGGGAGTAGGGCGACTGGACGCCCTCCACCACGAAGGCCCGGGGGTGCAGGGTGACGCGCACCTCGCCGCTGACGCGGTCCTGGCTGGAGTCCAGGAAGGCTTCGAGGTCCCGGGCCAGGGGATCGAAGAAGTGCCCCTCGTGCAGGAGGCCGCCGTAGAGGTTGCCCAGGGACTCCTTCCAGAAGAGCTGCTTGCCGGAGAGGACCAGCTTCTCCAGTTCCCGGTGGGCGCCGATGAGCAGGTGCGCTGCGGGGGCCTCGTAGCCCACGCGGCCCTTGATGCCGAGGATGGTGTCGCCCAGGTGGACGCCCCGGCCGATGCCGTAGGGGCGGCCCAGGTCGTTGAGGCGGGCGATGAGGGTGACGGGGTCCAGGGACTGGCCGTTCAGGGACACGGGGACGCCGCGTTCAAAGCCGACGACCAGGCCCGTGGGCTCCGGGTGGCCGATGACGCCGCCCGGGAAGGCCGCCTCGGGCAGGCTGCTCCAGGGATCCAGAGTCTCCCGGCCGCCCACGCTGGTGCCCCACATGCCTTCATTGATGGAGTAGTCCTTGGTCTTCTCGGGGAACACCAGGCCGCGCTGGGCGCAGTAGTCCATCTCCTCGGCCCGGGACAGGTTCAGGTCGCGGATGGGGGTGAGGATCTCCAGGTCCGGCGCCAGGGCGCGGAAGGCCACGTCGAAGCGCACCTGGTCGTTGCCGGCGCCCGTGGAGCCGTGGGCGATGGCGGCGGCGCTCATGTTCTTGGCCAGCTCCGCCACGGCCCGGGCCTGGCAGACCCGCTCCGCGGACACGGACAGGGGATACATCTGCCCGCGCAGCACGTTGCCGTAGACCAGGTAGCGCAGGTAGCCGTCGAAGAGGCCGGCCCGGGCATCCACGGTGGTGTGGCTGAGGGCGCCCAGCTTGGGGGAAGCGGCCTCGATGCGGGCCAGCTCCGCCGGGGAGAACCCGCCGGTGTTCACCGTGACCGTGGCCACGTCATAGCCCTGCTCCTTCAGGTAGAACACGCAGAAGGACGTATCGAGACCGCCCGAAAAGGCGAGAACCGCGAGCTTGCTCATAGGGGACCCTTCATAAGAAAAGCAAAAGGATTTACCGCCAAGACGCCAAGGACGCCAAGAAAAGCAGTTGCTCT
>JAAXXS010000330.1 GCA_013334395.1 Holophagaceae bacterium
GACATGCACCTGCCCGCCGCCGGGGCCTTCCACAACCTGGTGATCCTGAGCATGAAGAAGGAATACCCGGGGCACCCGCAGAAGGTGATGAGCGCCATCTGGGGCACGGGCCAGATCATGTTCACCAAGGGCATCGTGGTCGTGGACGAGGACATCGATCCCCACGACCTCACGGAGGTGCTCTTCCGCCTCACCAGCAACGTGGATCCCAAGCGCGACCTGCTCTTCACGGAAGGGCCCCTGGACGTGCTGGACCACGCCGCGGACCGCTTCGCCTATGGCAGCAAGGTGGGCGTCGATGCCACCCGCAAGAACAAGCCCTGGGACGGCTACCCGCGCGAGTGGCCGCGGGATCTGGCCTTCCCCCAGGAGATCCTCGATCGCATCGGGAAGCGCTGGCAGGACTACGGGCTGTAGCCGGTCAGAACCGGACGGTGACGCCCAGTTGCAGGGCGTCGCCCTTGAAGTCGCTCTGGATGCGGGTGTGGGCGAAGCGCAGCTCCGTGCCCAGGGTGGCGCTCCACTGGTAGCCGACGCCTCCGGTCAGGCCGATCTTCGTGGTGCTGCTGGTGAGGGCGGACGCGGCGCCGCTGGTGCTGAAGGACCAGCGCGAGCCCGCCGCGCCGAGGGTGAGGTAGAGGCCCTCGGGCTTCCCAGCGATGAAGAAGAGGTAGTCCCCGCCCAGGCTGAGGCTGGAGGCCTTGCGCTTGACGCTGCCGAAGGCGGCTTCGGGGTAGGCCGTGAAGTCCAGGCGGGGGCGCAGCATGTGCCCGTCCCCCAGGTCGTAGGTCCCGTGGACGCCGATGCCCGGCCCGGGCTTGCTGTCCACGTAGTCCTTGAGACTCGTGAGGGGGAGGTTCACAGCCCCCTGCAGCCCGTAGTGCCAGGACTGCGCCTGCGCGGACAGGGCCGCAGCCAGGATGGTCAGGGTCGCGAGGACTGGGGTCTTCATGATGCCTCCCGGGTGTCGCCGAGCTGGGATGGTTGGCGGCGGGCCCGCTCCGATTTTCACACAGACGGAGCCTTCGGCTGGACATGAGAAAGCGCCCTTGCGGGCGCTTTCAGGACCTGGAGTCGGCGCCTACTCGACGACGCGACGCTCTTTGAGGCGACCGGCCTTGCCGAGCTTGTCGCGCAGGAAGTAGAGCTTCGCGCGCCGGACCTTGCCGTGGCGAATCACTTCAAGCTTGTCGATGGTGGGGCTGTTCAGGGGGAAGATGCGCTCCACGCCGATGCCGCTCGCGACCTTGCGGACGGTGAAGGAGGTGCGCATGCCGCCGCCCTTGATGCCGATGACGATGCCCTGGAAGAGCTGGATGCGCTCCTTCTCGCCTTCCTTCACCTTGACGTGCACCTTGACGGTGTCGCCGGGCTGGATGCGGGGGAGGTCAGAGCGAAGCAGGGTGGCTTCGAGACGATCGATGATGCTGGTCATGGTGGGCTCCTGGGCCAGCGGTCCCGAGCCGAAGCGGCGGACATGGCACGATGGTCCCCAGACGGGGAGTCCACCAGTCTAGCGGAAAGGCCTGGAAAGGGAAGGCCAAAGTCCTGAGCTGCCCTTCGGGGAGGGGCCTCCGCCGCTCAGCGGGGCGGGAACCACCGCCAGCCCTTGGGTTTGGGCCGCTCCCAGTCCTGGGGGTGCTCCACCTGCCAGGCGCACCACTGGGCGGGGCGGTCCAGGTCCGGCAGCCGATCCCGCAGGAAGGCGGCCCAGAG
>JAAXXS010000170.1 GCA_013334395.1 Holophagaceae bacterium
GGCCCTTTCAGGAGTTCCTCGCGCCGGGCCGCCGCCCGTCGGGAGGCGGCCTGGACGAGCTGGTCCGTGATGACGAAGACAGCGATCAGGAAGAGGACGAGCAGAACGGTCATGGTGGATCTCCTCGCCTAGTGCTTGATGTGGGCTTCCCGGTAGTGGTGGATGAACTCCCGGATGGACCCGCCGATGATCCAGGCGAGCAGGCCGATGGTGAGCAGGCCCAGCGAGCCGTTCGTGATGTTCAGCCAGAGCGTCTCAGCGTTCTTCCAATTGCCTAACTCGAACATATCAACCTCCTGTGGTGCGGTTGGTGCGGGGAACTGCCACTCACGAAGACTCCAGGTCTCCACCGTGCCGGGTGAGGAATATGGGTTCAGGCCGCGCGGTCACGGCCTCGGGTCGAACGCGTGGCGTTGCGACCACGGGCTCGAAGATCGGAAGGTGTTTGACGATGAAGGAGAAGGCGCTGAAGCCGAGCGCGGTGATGCCGAGCATGATGAAGATCTCGATCAGGGACGGGAAGTAGGTCTGCGCCGGGTAGCTCTCCAGGCCGGTGATCGCGGTGTTCATGCGGTTCAGGGCGAACCCCACCACCACCAGGAGGCTGGCGGCATACAGCCCCCGGCGCGAGTTCCGGACCCGCTCCACGACCAGCAGGCCGAAGGGAATGACGAAGCCGATCAGCATCTCCGCCTGGAACGCGAGGCTGAAGTAGGTCACGGTTGTCATCTCGTGCCAGGCCCCTCGCGCCAGCAGGTTCTCGACCCGGACGACGAAGTAGAGCGCCAGGATGACGGCGATGACCTTGGCCAGGTTGGCCCGGAGCCGGGTCGGCAGCAGGTCGCGACCGCCCCGCGAGAAGATGAGGGACTCCAGGAGGATCATGGAGATTCCCGAGGCGAGGCAGGAGATGAAGAAGAGCACCGGCAGCAGCGGGGTGTACCAGAGGGCATGCAGGCGGTTCGGCACGATGAGGTAGAGCGACCCGAACGAGGACTGGTGCAGCGTGGACAGCAGCACGCCAAAGATCATGAGCGGCAGCGAGATCGCATGGATCCACTTGATCGGCCAGAGGATGTTGAACCGTTCGAGCAGAATCGGGGCGAACTCCAGGGAGAGCACGGAGGTGTAGAGCATGAGACACCAGCTGATCTCGCACATGACTGAGTGCGGGTTCCACATGACCAGCGGATGCCAGAAGTGGTCGGGGCGGCCCAGGTCGAGGATGAGCACCAGCACCACCAGCATGTAGCCGATGAAGGCGGTCAGGATCGCGGGGCGCACGATCGGCTCGTACTCCTTCGCGTGGAACAGGTGGACGGCCGCCACGATGGTGAAGCCGGAGGCGGCGAGCCCGATCCCGAGGAAGTCGAAGCCGATCCAGAGTCCCCAGGGGAACTCGTCGCTGAGGTTCGTGGTGGCGCCGAGCCCATAGGTGAATCGGGCGATGGCGGCGACCGTGCCGGCCAGGATCAATGTGGTGGCGATGGGGTGCCACCTGGAGATGCGGGGAAGCAGTCGGAGTTTCACGGTTAGTCCTCGGGTCGGGGGCTCTCGCCCTTTTTCTCGGAAGCTTCAAAAGCCGCCACTTCGCTGCGCCGGTTGGTGATCCACCAGATCCCGCCGAGCATCACGCCACCCACGGACAGCACATTGGGAACCTTGGAGAGGGCGCTCATGGTCAGCATGGGCATGGGAATCTTCCCCAGCCGGGAGTCGAAGCCCAGCTGCTCGAAGGGAACCGGGCTGAGGTAGAGCATCGAGGTGCCGCCGACATCGTCCTTGCCGTAGATCCGGGGCACATACTTGGTCGGCTCGGCGCTCACCCTGCGGGCCGCCTCGAGCAGCAGCTCGTCGCGGTCGCCAAAGATGGTCGCCCCGGTGGGGCAGGCTTCCGCGCAGGCCGGCGGCAGGCCCTTGGCCAGCCTGGGCGCGCAGAACTTGCATTTCTGGATGCGCGGCTTGGTGCTGCTCCACTCGTATTTCGGCACGTGGTAGGGGCAGGCCTGCAGGCAGTAGCGGCACCCGATGCACTTCTCTCCATCGTAGGCCACGGGACCCTCATCCGCCTTGCTGAGCGCAGCGACGGGGCAGACTGATACGCAAGTGGGCACATCACAGTGCTGGCACATGCGGCGGATGTAGAGGTCGTTGTATTTGCTGAGGGCGGTATAGGCGGTCAGCGAGAGGTATTTCTCTTCACTTGGGGGCAGCTGGTTCTCTTCCTTGCAGGCGCCCTGGCAGACGTTGCAGCCCACACAGAGCGTCAGGTCGATCAGCATCGCTTTTTTGGCGCTCAAATTCTCACCCCACAGCTTGTGGAATCCGTTGGATTTGCTCGGCTGATGACAGGGCTTCCTGATAACCAACCACATGGTTGATTATCAATTCCCGTGCCACGGCCAGCGACGGCCATCCTGATGGCGTTATTTATTATATTGTTATACTTATAAATATTGCAAACAATCCAACGACCGCCGTTCCCGTTCCACCCACCACGCCCTGCAACAGATCCGTCAAATGCGACGGTGGGTAAGTCGGGGTAAATCCAAGACACTTCGTAAAGACTCTTCAAGAATATTTTTCATTTGCTGGTTATCGGGCGGGAAAGGCCTACACTAATAGATGACCATTGCGTATTCAACGGTTGACATGGAGCTCCATTGTCAATATTTTCTGAATCTTACGCATCCCACTTCACAAAGGCCTCTGGGGCCAGATTCTCCTTCAATCCGATTCACGGGAAACGGAAGCGATCAATCACCGCCCACGTCTTCGAGGTGCTCCTGAAGCGGCTGGAGATGAACGCGATCCTCGACACCACCCCGAACGGCGTCTGTATCGTCTCCTGTGACGGCGTGACCCGCTGCAATCCCGCCGCCTTCCGGATGTTCGGCGTCACCACCCTCGAGGAGCTGAAGCAATGCTTCGGCAGGAAGGGCGAGGCGTTCGGCCTGCGCTGGCCCATCAGTCGGCTCTCCCTCCGCGACGAGGAACGGCCGCTCACACGGGCCCTCCAGGGCGAGAAGGTGACCGAGGTGCTGCTCGCGACCCACGCCGGATCCGGCGAGGAGATCACCCTCCGGGTCACCGCTGCCCCCATCCGGAGCCGTGGCCGGATCATCGGCGCCGTGGCCATCCACTCGGACATCTCCGTGGCAGGCCCCTCCCTCAACGACCACCATGCCCTGGCTGAGCTTGCCCAGGCAGGCCGGTCCACCGAGCTGCTCGCCCGGGAGACGCACCTGCGGGAGCAGGCGGAAAGGGATCTCCAGAGCGCCCACGCCGAGATCCAGGACCTGAAGAAGCACCTCCACGTGGAAAACGAGCACTTGTTCCAGGAGATCAACCACACCTACAACTTTGGCGAAGTGATCGGCCAGAGCCGCTGCCTGGAGGGTGTGTTCTCCCGGGTCGAAGCCGTGGCCCCGCTGGATTCGACGGTACTCCTGCTGGGGGAGACGGGTACGGGGAAAGGTCTGGTGGCCCGGGCCATCCACAGCCGCAGCCTGCGCAGCCATCGCCCGCTGGTCATCGTCAACTGCACCGCCCTGCCCGGCAACCTGATCGAGAGTGAGCTCTTCGGCCGCGAGAAGGGCGCTTACACGGGAGCCAGCTCCCAGCAGCTGGGCCGCTTCGAGCTGGCCGACAAGGCCACCATCCTGCTGGATGAGATTGGCGACCTGCCCTTCGAGTTGCAGGCGAAGCTGCTGCACGTGATCCAGGAAGGCGAGTTCAGCCGCCTGGGCAGCGCCCGGACGATCAAGGTCGATGTCCGCATCATCGCAGCCACCAACCGGGACCTCTACGAAGAGATCCGGCTGGGCCGGTTCCGCGAGGACCTGTTCTACCGCCTCAACATCTTCCCCATCACCGTGCCTCCCCTGCGGGACCGCAAGGAAGACATCCCCCTGCTCGTGGAATACTTCCTGGCCAAGCTCAACCGCAAGCTCAACAAGAATGTCCGGAGCATCACGAACGAGACCATGAGCGGCCTCATGGCCCATGCCTGGCCCGGCAACGTGCGCGAGCTGGAGAGCGTCATCGAGCGAGCCGTGATCATCTCCCAGGGCACCACCTTGCAGGTGCTGGACCACTTCAACGCCCCCGCCACTCCCGCGAGTCCCCAGGAGGAGGGCAAGCTGCTGGTGGACCTGGAGCGCGACTACATCGGCCAGGTGCTCCAGAAGACCCACTGGCGGATCGAAGGCGCCAACGGCGCAGCCAGCCTGCTCGGCATGAACCCCAGCACCCTCCGCGGCCGCATGCGCAAAGAAGGCATCCGCCGGCCCTGAGGCGGTGCTGGTGTTGTAGGCTGTCCGGATGCTGGATGTCCTGCTGATCCCCGCGGTGCTGCTGGTGGCCTTAGCGCTGCGGGCGGTGCGGCGCGGGGCCCACCGGCTGCACGGCTACTTCATGACTGCGGCCTTCACCGTGGTGGCCCTGCGGATGCTGCTGCGGCCCCGGGCCTTCCCGCCCGGCCACCTGGAGACCGGGCTGGCGGTGCTGGGCCTGGCGGGCTGCGCCATGATCCTGGGTCGCGGCGCCCTGGCCTGGCGGGAAGACCGCAGCCGCAATCCCCAGGTCCCCCGCTTCCACCGCGCCCTGGGCACCCTCACCCTCGTGAGCTTCGCCCTGGCCCTGGTCTTCTGGCTCCTGCGGGACCGGGCCTGAGCTTCTCAGCTCGAAACAGAAAAGATCTCTGTAAGCGGAGAAAGGACGGAGGAGCGGAGGAAAGCGGAGAATAACCCTGTCCTTCTCCGCTTTCCTCAGCTCCTCGGCTGTCCTCTGCAATCAATTTTTCATTGAAGCCGAACCTCACAGCCCCAGCACGCGCCGGACTTCTTCCATGCGGCGGCGGCTGATGGCGAGGCGGCCGGTGGCCAACACCAGCTCGTCCTCGCCGGTCACCTCCCGCACCGCGTCCAGGCGCACCAGGGCGTTGCGATGCACCCGCAGGAAGCCGTGGTCGGACAGGCGCTCCTCCCAGTGGGTCAGGGTGCCGTCCACGGGCAGGCGGCCCTCCGTCGTCCAGGCCACACAGTCCCCCAGGTCCGCCACCAGGGCCTCCACCTCCTGGGGCCGCAGCAGGCGCGTGGCGCCCTTCTTCCGCACGGGCAGGCGCAGCCACTCCTTCTGCAGCGGATCCTCCTTGGGGTGGATGCGGGCGATGGCCTGGGCCACGCCCACCCGGGAGATGGGCTTGAGCAGGTAGTGCACCGCCCCGCCTGCGAAGGCCTCGATGGCGTGCTGGGGATAAGCCGTCACGAAGACCAGCGCCGGCCGGGGCTCGGGCAGCATGTGCATCAGCTCCATGCCCTTGATGCCCGGCATCTCGATGTCCAGGAACACCGCGTCGGGCC
>JAAXXS010000017.1 GCA_013334395.1 Holophagaceae bacterium
CTGCTCATGGCCTACACCCACGTGAGCCTCTACGTGCCCATGGCCCTCATGGGGGTGGCCTTCAGCCTTATTCCCGCGGTGATGTGGCCCTCGGTGGCCTACCTCGTCCCCGAGGAGAAGCTCGGCACCGCCTACGGCCTGATGACCTTGATCCAGAACGTGGGCCTGGCCGGCTTCAATTTCCTCATCGGCTGGGCCAATGACCACGCCGGCGCCAGCGCGGCCAATCCCGGGGGCTATCACCTGGGCATGTGGATCTTCAGCTGCCTGGGATTCTTCGGGTTCCTCTTTGCCTACCTGCTTCGCCGGGCCGAGACGGGCCCCGATGCCAAGGGGCTGGAGACCATCACCACGGCGAACCAGCCCGCCTAGGCGTACACTTTATCCCGCACCGGAGGCCCCATGACCCGCTGGCGAAGGACCCTGGCATTCCTGGCCGCAGGCCTGGTCTGCCTGGCGGCCCTGCTGCCACTGTTCGCCTGCGGCCCGGCCACGCCCCCACCGCCCCAGGCCCCGGCGCAGGTGCAGGTCGCACCCCCGGTCGATGCCATCCCGGCCCACGTGCGCCAGACCCTCGCCTACGTCCGCCAGCACGGCTACGCTCCGCCGGGTTTCGTGGGTGGCCGGGTCTATGGGAACTACGAAGGCCAGCTGCCCCGCTACAACGCCCGGCGGAAGCGCATCGAATACCGCGAGTGGGACGTCCGGCCCAGGGCCGAGGGCCGCAACCGGGGCGCGGAGCGCCTGGTCACCGGCAATGACGGCCGGGCCTGGTACACCGCCGACCACTATCGAACCTTTCTCGAGGTGAAATGACCGGCCTCGCCTATCCCGCCCCCGGGGATCCCCTGATCCAGGTCTGGCGGGGCTCGGCGGCCACGCTGGTGGATGCCACGGCGGACAAGGGACCGGTCTGGTGGCTTCGGGGCGCCCGCATGCGGACGCGGCGCGGGCTCATGGACGAGTGGGCCGCCGCCGCCCAGTTCCCGCCCTACTTTGGAGGCACCTGGGACGCCCTGCGGGACGCCCTGGCGGACCTGCCCGAGGGCGGCACCTTCCTTATCCTCGACGCGGACCAGCTCTTCCGGGAGGCCCCGCCTGTGGATGGCATCACCTGGCTGGCCGTGCTGCGGGCGGCGGCCGAGGAGCTGGCGCCAAGGCCCTTCCGGGTGATCCTCCAGGCAGAGCCGTCGCAGTTCCGGGCCCTTGAGCAGGGGGTCCACGCGCTGCTTGAGGCAGGCCCCGAGAGGGCTGGTTAACTGTTTCAACAGACGACTTGCATTTGTGACTATCCCTGGGGCTCTTCTGGAAAGGAGATCCCCATGAGCCGCGACCTCTTCAGCCCCGCCACCCTCGGTGCCCTCACCCTCTCGAACCGCGCGGTCATGGCCCCCATGACCCGCACCCGCTCTCTCGGCAACATCCCCAGAGAGCTGGTGGCCGCCTTCTACACCCCCGGCGAGAAGGGCTACACGGACTATCCCGCCCTGAACCCCTAGAACTGGTCCCTGAAGGCCTCGAAGGCCTGGCGGAGCCCCGCCAGTTCAGTCCGGAGTGAGGCCACCTCGGCTTCGAGTTGCTCGATGCGGCCGGCGCGCGCGGGAGAAGGTTCGGGCGCGGCGCTGCCGCATTCCACGGGTCCCGCCAGCAGCTGTGCGACCCGGGCTTCCCGGGCGCCCGGGGCCCGGGGCAGGCGCTGGACCAGGGGCGGCTCGGCCTCCATCAGCACCGCCAGGCAGCCTTCGACTTCGGCCAGGTCCGGGAAGGCGTACATGCGCCGCGTGTTGGTCCGCAGCTCGCCCGGTGTCTGGGGTCCCCGGAGAAGCAGCTCCGCCAGGAGGGCGGCCTCCTGCACGGACAGGTTCCAGGTGGGCTTGGCGGTGTGGGCGATCTTGACCACGCGGCCCGGCCAGTGCTCCGCGAGCCCCCGCTGGATCAAGGAGTCCACGGCGGCCTGGACCTCCCCGTCGCCCACCGTGACCACGGGGTCGCGGTTGCTGGACTGGTTGCAGGCGTTCAGCAGGCTGTTGAGGGACAGGGGATAGATGTCCGGGGTGCTGAGCTGCTTCTCCAGGAGGCAGCCAAGCGCGCGGCATTCCAGGGGCTCGAGGTCGAACACCAGCACAGGCGCCTACCTGCCGATCAGGCCGGTGGTGGGACTGCTGGCGCTGGCGTAGAGGCGCTTGGGCATGCGGCCGCTCTCGAAGGCCAGGCGACCGGCCTTGACCGCCAGATCCATGGCCTGGGCCATCTTGGTGGGCTCGCCCGCCTCGGCCACGGCGGTATTCAGCAGCACGCCGTCGGCGCCCAGCTCCATGGCCAGGGCGGCGTCCGAGGCGGTGCCCACGCCGGCGTCCACGATCATGGGCAGGTGATAGGCCTCCAGCACTTCCTTGATGAGCAGCAGGGTCATGGGGTTCTGCACGCCCAGACCTGAGCCGATGGCGCTGCCCAGGGGCATGACCGCCGCGCAGCCGATGTCACAGAGCTTCTTGGCCAGGATGGGGTCCGCGTTCACGTAGGGCAGCACCACGAAGCCCTCTTTCACGAGGATCTTGGCGGCTTCCAGGGTCTCCTCGTTGTCGGGGTAGAGGCTCTTGGGATCCCCGATGACCTCGAGCTTCATCCAGTTGGTCTCCAGGGCTTCCCGGGCCAACCTCGCCACCCGCAGGGCGTCCTCCCTGGTGTAGCAGCCGGCGGTGTTGGGCAGCAGGGCGATGTCCTTGGGGATCCAGTTCAGGATGTTGTCCTCGCCCTTGGCGCCCAGGTCGAAGCGGCGCACGGCCAGGGTCACCATCTCCACCTGAGCCGCCCGGTAGCAGGCCTGCATGGTGGCGAAGTCCTTGTACTTGCCCGTGCCGAGGACGAGGCGGTTGCTGAAACTCTTGCCGGCGATGACGAGGGACATGGGCGCTCCGAAGCACCAGTCTAGCCCCGCTGGGCCCGGGATCAGAGGGGTGGGGATCCTGGACAGGTCAATTCCAGGGCCCGCTCTCCCGACCCGCCGCGGCTGATGACTCGGATCTGGAGCGGTGCGCGGAGGTCCGGGCCGCGGAGGAAAATCAGGCCGCGTCGGGTCTGCCCTGGCTCCAGCCGGCCGGGAGACCAGGCCTCCGCCAGGAAGAACTCTTCCAGGCGGCGGTTGCTGCGCTCGGCCACGCCCATGTTGGGCAGGCCCACCAGCAAGCCCACCAGGGCCATCGCGCCGAAGACCATCGCGGGCGTGGGCCCGATGGTGGCGGCCCCACCGCCGTCACTCGATGCTGCGGCGAGGAGGGCCGGGATAAGGGGATAGAGGAGGTGGGCCGCGCTGTACTGTCTCACCAGATGAGCCGCCTCTTGGGCGGAGAGGGCTGTGACGCCCTCGGGGAGCTCCAGGCGGAGGACCTCCGTCCCCTCGGCCGAGGGGTTCTCCAACTCCAGGACCAGCACCCGGAGGTTGGCGGCCTGGGCCTTCTTTTCGTAGCGGGAGTTGTCCCCCCAGGGTTGGGGCGTCAGGCCGCCGGAGAGGCCCTCGGTCGGGGCCGCCCCCCGAGACGGGGACACCAGGGTCACGGGGCGGTAGATGCGGGCGCAGCCGAGGCCGCCAAAGAAGAGCAGCAGCGCACAACAGAGGGCCTTCATGGGGACCCCGGAGCGGGTGGTCTATTTGCGGGTCGGGTCATAGCCTGGGCTGCCCAGCAGGTTGCCATCCTTGTCCACCAGCTGAACATCCTTCCGCGCGCCCTTGACCAGATCCTGCTTGAAGCCCGCGACCCCCTGGTCGAGCGAGGTGGAGAGATTGGCCATGGCCAGCTTCAGGCTCTCCTGGGACTGCTGGCGGAAGGCGTCTTCGCGGTTGGACCAGGTGGAGCTACCCTTGACGGTGCCCACAGCCCCGGCCCGGAACAGGAAGGTGCGGGATGGCACGTGGTAGACCGCGGCGTCCACCAGGGTGGTGGTGTCGTTCTTGTCGCCCTGCACCATGTAGGCGCCGACGAGGGTCCAGTAGGTCCAGGCATACCAGTGGGGGCTGCTGAACTGAACCTGATCCACCGAGACCAGCGCCACCACGTCCACTCCGAAGCTGCGGGCCACCTGGGTCAAGTCCTCGAAGCCACCCTCCCGGGTGAGGTAGAGGGCGGGGATGATCTTGAAGCTCAGGGTCCAGGGTTTCTGCCCGAACAGGTCTGCCACCTGCTGGTGCAGCGCCTGCTCCTGCCCGGCGGAGAGCAGGTGGGTGGCCGTGTTGCCCGCCAGAGAGCCCTGCCGCTGACCGGTTTCGGCGGGCACAAAGGCGATGCCGAGGCGTAGGGGCAGCTGGAGCTTCACGGGGCCCACAAGCGCATCGGCGGCCGGGGCGGCCTTGGCGCCCAGGTAGGAGGCCAGGCTGCTGCGCCGCTGGATGGTCTCGGGGGTGGCGCAGCCCAGGCCGAGGAGCATCAGGGCGGTAAGCGCGGCGAGGTAGAGGATTCGCATGGGGTGTACTCCCGATCAATACGGTCGCGTATGGTGTCCATACGGTAGAGTATGGTAGGCTGAGCTGGAAGCCTGTCAAGGACCCCATGCCCCCAACCCCGAAAAAGCCCCGCGCCAACCCCACCCTCTCCCGGGAGGCCTGGGTCCTGGCCGCGACGAATCTCCTGGCCCGGGAGGGCCTGCAGGCCGTGGCTGTGGAGCCGCTGGCCCTGGCGCTGGGAGTGACCAAGGGCAGCTTCTACTGGCACTTCAAGAGCAGGAACGAGCTGATTCAGGCGGTGCTGGAGGCCTGGGAGCAGGACCAGAGCGCGGATGTGGCCACCCGCTACGGCGGCATTCCAGACCCGCGCCGCCGCCTGCGCGTGCTGCTGTTCGCGGCCTTCGAGGATGTGGACAACGGCAAGTTCTTTGCCGCTCTGACGGTGTCGGCCCAGGACCCGCGGGTCGAACCCACCCTGCGGCGCGCCACAGAGCGCCGGCTGGCCCTGGGCCTGGAGGCCTTCCAGGCGCTCGGGCTCTCCGAGGAGGAGGCCCGGCAGCGTGCCCTGCTCGCCTATGCCGCCTACACCGGCTACTTCCATCTGCTCAGGACCACGCCCGAGGCGGTGGAGGCTGTCACGGACCTCAGCAGCTACGTGCACCGTCTGGCCGATGCCCTGGTGCCGCCCGAGTTCCAGGAGCATCCTTGAAGCCCAGCCCTGGAGGCGCTTAGATGGAGGCCTTCGCGGCGAAAGGAGCTCCCATGACGCCGATCCTCATGGTCCCGGGCTACCAGAATTCAGGCGAGGGGCACTGGCAGAGCCTCTGGGAGGCAGCCCTGCCGGGCACCCAACGCGTGGAGATGCCGAACTGGGACTACCCGGTACCTGGCGAGTGGGCCGAGGCCCTGGAGGACGCCGTCAGCCGCTGCGCGGAGCCGCCCCTCCTGGTGGGGCACTCCCTCGGCTGCATCGCCATTGTCCGCTGGGCTGCGGTTTCTGCGCGGGAGATCCGGGGCGCCCTGCTGGCGGCGCCGGCGGACGTGGAGCGAGCTGGAGCCCTGCCGCAGCTCCGGGCCTTCGCGCCCATCCCCCGGCGGAGCCTGCTGTTCCCCTCGATCCTCGCGGCCTCCGGCAACGATCCCTTCCTGGCCCTGGACCGGGCCCGCAGCCTGGCCTCGGACTGGGGCTCCCGGCTCGTGGAGCTCGGCCCCTGCGGCCACCTGAACACCGCCTCGGGCTTCGGCCCGTGGCTGCGGGGCGAGGCCCTGCTCGAGGAGTTGCGATAGCTGCCGGTTGCAGAACAGGGCCCTGGCGTGGGAAACTCGAGGTTCCGATGGAGGAGCGATTCCCATCAGTAGCCACGGCGAGGGTGATGAACCCGCTGACCCGGTGTGAAAGGGGAGAATCGCCGAAGGGTTCGCGGCTCATCGACGCGCCCCCTGGACGTTGCGGCGAAAGCCCGGCGGCTGTCGTGCCGGTCACCCGGCGCGGAGGGCCTGAGGCGCGGCGGCGGGAATCCTCCCACTGCGTTCCTGAAGGCACCGTCGGCACGCCGAGGTCGCTATGAACGCCATCCCCGCAGACATCCAATCCTGGCTGAGCACTCGGCTGGTGGAGCTCTGCGCGGCCGACACCACCTCGGGCCAGGAGGATGCGGGCCTGCCGGGCCTTCGGGCGCTGCTCCAGGAGCTGGGCGCCACGGTCGTCGAGCAGCCCGTGGGCCCCGGTCGCACCAACCTGCTGGCCCTGTGGGGTCGTCCCCGGGTGCTGTTCTCCACCCACCTGGATACCGTGCCCCCTTACCTGCCGCCCCGCCTTCAGGACGGGACGATCTGGGGCCGGGGCGCCTGCGACGCCAAGGGCCAGATTGTGGCCCAGCTGGGTGCGGTGAAGACCCTGCTGGCGGAAGGCCGCGAGGGCTTCGCCTGGCTAGGCGTGGTGAGCGAGGAGACAGACAGCACGGGCGCCGCGGCGGCCCTGGGCCTGGCGGACCGCCTGCAGGACCTGAAGGCGCTCATCAACGGCGAGCCCACGGAGCTGAAGCTGGCCACCGGCCAGCGCGGCGCCATGCACCTCTGCCTCCACTGCAGCGGCCGGGCTGCCCACAGCGGCAGCCCCCAGCTGGGCGAGAACGCCGCCTGGCCGCTGCTGGACTGGCTGCAGCGCCTGCGCGAGCAGCCCCGCGCTGTGGATCCCAAGCTGGGGCCCGAAGTCTGGAACCTGGGCCTCCTGCGGGCTGGCGAAGCCCTCAACTCGGTGCCGGCCTCGGCCGAGGCGCACCTCATGGCCCGGCTGGTGCCCGGCAGCGCCTTCCTGGACGACGTCCGCCGCCTGGCGCCCCCCAACGGCACGGTGGACCTCCGGATGGACGAGCCCCCAGACCTGTATCCCGTCCTGCCCGCCTTCGAGCACGCGGCCATGCCCTTCGGCTCGGACGCCCCGGCGCTGCGGGTGCTGGTGCCCGACCGCACCGTGGTGTTGGCGGGGCCTGGCAGCATCACCGTCGCGCACACCCTCGACGAGCACCTCCCCCTGGCCGAGCTTGAGGCCGGGGTCGAACTCAACCGCCGACTGGCACTGCACTTCCTAGGAGACTGAACCATGACCGCGAAAATCCCCGTCACCGTCCTCGGCGCCGAGGCTCCACCTCCGCAAGCGCAGCCGCAAGGCGGCAAGCGCGCGGGAGTGCAGCGCAGTGCGCTGCGCGATAGGTGGAGGGCGGAGCCGGTGGCGCAGCACCACACTTGTCAGGAACAGGAGAACCTATGACCGCGAAAATCCCCGTCACCGTCCTCGGCGCCACCGGCGTCGTTGGCCAGCGCTTCGTGCGCCGCCTGGCCAATCATCCCCTCTTCCGGGTGGAGCACCTCGCGGCCAGCGAGCGCAGCGCGGGCAAGCGCTACCGCGACGCCTGCGCCTGGCGGCTGGATGGCGAGCCCTACGGCGGCCTGGGCGACCAGATCATGGCCGACGGCACGCCGGAGTTCGCCCTGTCGCCCGTGGTGTTCAGCGCCCTCGACACGGGTCCGGCCCAGGAGCTCGAGCCCCAGTTCGCCAAGGCGGGCTCCATGGTGTTCTCGAATGCCGGGGCCTTCCGCATGTCCCCCGAGGTGCCGCTCCTGGTGCCGGAAGTGAACCCCAGCCACCTGGGCCTGCTGGACATCCAGCGCCACCACCATGGCTGGACCGGCGGCATCGTCACCAACGCCAACTGCACCGCCACGGTGCTGGTCATGGCCCTGGCGCCTCTGCACGAAGCCTTCGGCATCGAGGCCGTGATGATGACCTCCATGCAGGCCATCAGCGGCGCGGGCTACCCCGGTGTGCCGAGCCTGGACATCCTGGGCAACGTCATCCCCTTCATCCGCAACGAGGAGCCGAAGGTGGAGGAGGAGACCCCGAAGATGCTGGGCCACTTCAACGGCAAGGCCGTGGTGATGGCCCCCATGCTGGTGAGCGCCCTCTGCCATCGGGTGCCGGTCATCGAGGGCCACACCGAGGCTGTCAGCGTGCGGCTCAAGGGCAACCCCTCCCTGGACGCCGTGCGCGAGGCCTGGCTGGCCTGGAAGCCCGAGCCCCAGCAGCTGGGCCTCTTCTCGGCGCCCGCGACCCCCATCCATGTCCACACCCTGGACGACCGTCCCCAGGTGCGCCGGGACGTGGACCGCGACGAAGGCATGAGCGTCCACGTCGGCCGCCTGCGGACCTGCCCGATCCTCGGCGTGAAGTTCGCCCTGCTTGGCCACAATACCGAGCGCGGCGCCGCCGGTGGCAGCATCCTGAACGCCGAGCTGGCCCACGCGAAGGGATACTTCCGATGATCGTCCTCAAGTTCGGTGGCAGCAGTGTCGCGGACGCAGCCTGCATGCGGCAGGTGGCCAGCCTTGTGGACGCGGCCCGGCCGCGCTCCCCGCTGGTGGTGCTGTCGGCCATGGGCAAGACCACGAATGGTCTCTTTGATGCCGCGAAAGCCGCGGAGCGGGGTGACCTAGCCACGGCCATGGACGGCCAGCGGAAGCTCATGGCCGCCCACCGCAAGGCCGCGGAGGACCTCTTCGCGGACGGCGTGCCCGAGGCCCTGGACGCGGCCCTGACCGACCTCTTCGGCGAGCTGGAGCTGCTGCTGCGCGGCGTGGCCATGCTGCGGGAGCTGAGTCCCCGGAGCATGGACGCCGTCGCCTCCCTGGGTGAGCGCCTCTCCACCCGGATCTTCGCCGCCTACGTCGAGGGCGCCTGGGTGGATGCCCGGACCGTCATGCTCACGGACGCGGTGTTCGGTGAAGCCGCGCCCCAGGCCGAAGCGGTCCACGACCTGGCTGGCAAGCACCTGGCCCCCCACCTCGGCCCCGGCCGGGTCGTGGTGACCCAGGGCTACATCGGCGCCACCGAGGACGGCCTCACTACCACCCTGGGCCGGGGCGGCAGCGACTACTCCGCCGCCCTGTTCGGCGCGGCCCTGCGCGCCGAGGAAGTGCAGATCTGGACCGACGTGGAGGGCGTGCTCACCTGCGATCCGCGCATCGTGCCCGAGGCCCTGCCCATCTCCGACCTCAGCTTCGCCGAGGCCGCCGAGCTCGCGGCCTTCGGAGCGAAGGTGCTCCATCCCGCCACCATCCAGCCCGCGGTGGAGGCCGGGATTCCCGTCACGGTCCGCCACACGCAGAAGCCCCAGGGTCGCTTCACCACCATCTCCGCCGAGGTCCAGACGGGGCGTCCCATCACGGCTCTGGCCAGCCGGGGGCCGGTCACGGTGCTCACGGTGAGCAGCTCGCGGATGCTGGCCCAGAGCGGCTTCCTGGCCCGCCTCTTCGAGGTGTTCGGTCGTCGCGAAGTGAGCGTCGATCTGGTGGCCACCGCCGAGGTGAGTGTCTCGCTCACCGTCGAGGCCGATGTCCCCCTGAAGGCTCTGCTCCAGGATCTGGCGGTCTTCGCCAAGGTCGAAGTCCACGAGGGCCGGGCCATCATCGCCGCTGTGGGTGAGCGCCTGAAGTCCACGCCGGGCGTCGGGGCGCAGCTGCTCAGCTCCCTCGGCGACATCAACGTCGAGATGATCAGCATGGGCGCCAACGAGATCAACCTGAGCCTTGTGGTGAAGCAGGAGAGCACCGCTGAGGCCCTGCGGCGCCTGCACCGCGTGCTGGTCGGAGGCGCCTCTTGAGAGGCCTGCGCATCGGCCTCTTCGGGCGCGGGCGCCTGGGTTCGGCCATCACGGCTGAGGCCACGGAGCCCCTGGCCTGGACTGTGGACATGGGGGAGACCCCCTCGGGTCCGGCCGATGTGGCCATTGACGCCAGCGTGGCGGAGGCCGTGGCGGGCCACCTGGACTGGGCCCTGGCCACGGGCACAGACCTGGTGATCGGCGCCACGGGTTGGTCCCTGCCGGACCTGGAGCAGCGGGTGGCGGGCCGCATCGGCGTGCTGGCCGCCTCCAACTTCTCGCTCACGGTCGCCCTCATGGCCCGGCTGGCCACGGTCATGGGGCGCTATGCGGCCCTGGACCCGGCCCGGGATCCCTACCTGCTGGAGCACCACCACCGGCTGAAGGCCGATGCCCCCTCGGGCACCGCCAAGACCCTGGCCGCTGCCGTGCTGGCGGGCTGTCCCCGCAAGACCGGGTGGACCCTGGGCACCCCGGCCCTCCACCAGCTGAACATCGGCGTGGTGCGCGCCGGCGTCGAGTTCGGCACCCACACGGTAGGGCTCGACTCCCCGTCGGAGGTGCTGGAGCTGACCCACACCGCCCGCTCCCGGGCGCCCTTCGCCCAGGGCGCCCTGACAGCGGCCCGCTGGCTCCATGGCCGCAAGGGCGTCTTCAGCATGGACGACCTGGCCGCGGACCTGTTGGACCCGCTCTTCACCTTTGGAGGCAAGCCATGACCTTGAACCTCACAGGCCTGGCCGTCGCGCTGGCCACACCCTTCACCCCCTCGGGCGAGGTGGACTTTCCCGCCTTCCATCGCCTGGTGCGCCACGTGGTCGCGGGCGGCGTGGACACGCTCATTCCCCTCGGCACCACTGGCGAAGCCCCGACCCTGGTCGAGTCCGAGCGGGACGCGATCATCATGGCCACGCTTGAAGCGTGCGGCGGTCGCCCGGTGGTGGTGGGCACCGGCTCCAACGCCACCCACAAGGCCGTGGCCATGACCCGCCGCGCCCAGGAGCTGGGCGCCGCGGGCGCCCTGGTGGTGACGCCCTACTACAACAAGCCCAGCGCCGACGGACTGGTGGCCCACTTCGCCGCCATCGCCGCCGCCGCACCGGGCCTGCCCCTCATCGCCTACAACGTGCCGGGCCGCACGGGCCAGAACATCACCCCCGCGGTCCTTGACCGCCTCTGGGAGAACCCCCAGGTGGTGGCCGTGAAGGAGTGCAGCGGCAACCTCGCCCAAGTGGCGGAGATCGCCCGCACCCTACCCGCCGGCAAGACCCTGCTGGCCGGCGATGACATCCTGGCCGTGGCTGCCATCGCCGTGGGCGCATCTGGGCTGATCTCGGTGCTGGGCAATGTCCTGCCGAGGGAGACCGCCGCCATGGTCGCGGCCGCGCTCCGGGGCGACCGGGCCGAGGCCGTCCGCCTGAACCAGCGGCTGCTGCCCCTCATCGACGCGCTCTTCCTGGAGAGCAACCCCAGCCCGGTGAAGGCCCTCCTGGCCCATCTCGGCTTCGGCGGGGACGGCCTGCGCCTGCCCCTGACGCCCGCTTCCGCCGCCACCCGCGCCCGCCTGACCGAGGCCCTGGCCCAGGCCACCGGCGCCCTGCCTGGAGTCTCCTGATGGTCGTCGACCTCAACGCCATTCGCGCCTTCTTCTCCCGACCCGCCGATGAGGTCATGGTGGACCCCGAGGGTCCGGCCATGCACCAGGTGCTGCTGGTGGCCCTGGAGACCGGCGTCATCCGGGCCGCCGAGCGGCTGGAGGACGGCACCTGGGAGACCAACACCTGGGTGAAGCAGGCCATCCTCTTCGGCTTCCGGCGCACCAGCCTGGTGGAGATGCCGGGCCCCGGTTTCCCCATGTTCGACAAGACCGCCTACCCGCCCCGGCACTTCGGCCTGGAAGACGCGGTGCGCCTGGTGCCCGGCGGCACCGCCGTGCGCCGCGGGGCCCACATCGCCCGCAGCGTGGTGCTCATGCCGCCCGCCTACGTGAACGTGGGCGCCTTCGTGGATGAGGGCACCATGGTGGACAGCCACGCGCTGGTGGGCAGCTGCGCCCAGATCGGCAAGCGGGTGCACCTCTCCGCCGCCGCCCAGATCGGTGGCGTGCTGGAGCCCGCGGGCGCCAGGCCCGTGGTGGTGGAGGATGACGCCTTCGTGGGCGGCCTCGTGGGCCTCTTCGAGGGCATCGTGGTGCGCAAGCGCGCGGTGCTGGCCTCCGGGGTGGTCATCACCGGCAGCAGTGTGATCTACGACCTGGTCCATGGCCGGGAGCTGCGCCGCGAGGTGCCCGAGGGCGCTGTGGTGGTGCCGGGCTCGCGGCCCGCTTCCGGCGACTACGCCCGAAGCCACGGCCTGCAGCTGGCGGCGCCCTGCATCGTGAAGTACCGCGACGACAAGACCGACGCCGCCACCGCGCTCGAGCAAGCCCTGCGCTAGCTCGATCAGGTCGTTGTGATTTTCGGGAGCTCTTGAATCTATGGAAAACAAGGAAGGTCTCACCGCCAAGGCGCCAAGGACGCCAAGCAGGACATGACTCCCGCCGACCGCTTCTGCTTGGCGTCTTGGCGTCTTGGCGGTGATTCTTTTCCTGTTGAAGACACCTCTGTTTGTGAGCACCCATGAAACCCGCTTCTCGCCTCTCCCTACTTAAGCCCTCCCCCATCCGGGCGATCACGGACGGCACGCCGCCCGGGGCCATCCCGCTGGGGCTGGGCGAGCCCACCTGGGACCTGCCGGAGCCCGCGCGCCTGGCCCTGCTCCGCGCCCCGGGCCCCTGCGGCTACGTGCCCCACGCGGGCCTCACGGACCTGCGCAAGGCGGTGGCGGCCTTCCATGGCGCCACCGTGGACGAGGTGCTCATCACCACAGGTTCCCAGGGGGCGCTCTTCGCGCTGTTCCAGGCCTGGGTGGAGCCCGGCACCAAGGTGCTCATTCCCGATCCAGGCTTCGTGGCCTACCCGGCCCTGGCCCGTATGGCGGGGGCTGTGCCGGTACCCTACGCGCTGTCGCCGGATCGCTTCCGGCTGGACGCGGACGCGCTGCTGCAGGTGCTGGCGGCCACGCCGGACGCCTCCGCCGTGATCCTCAACCTGCCCTCGAACCCCACTGGCGGCGGCGGGGACCTGGAAGCCCTGCGCCGGGTGGCCGAGGCCTGTGTGGCCCGGGGCCTGCTGCTGATCTCGGACGAGGTCTACCGGGACCTGCACTTCGGCGTGCGGCCTCCGGGGCTCCGTGAGGTCACGGACCGGGGCGTGGTGGTGAGCTCAGTCAGCAAGGGCTGGGGCGCCCCGGGCCTTCGCGTGGGCTGGGCCATCGGCGATCCCGCGTGGCTGACCCCGGCGCGGGTGGTGCACGGCTATGCGGTGACCGGCACGGCCACGCCCGCCCAGTGGGCCGCCCTGGCGCTGATCGAGCACTCGGACGCGATCCTCGCCGAGGCCCGCGCCGGCATCCGCGAGCGCTGGGAGGCCCTGGCCGCAGCCCTGCGCGAGCACCTGGGCCAGACCGTGTCCCCTCCGGACGGCACCTTCTACCACTTCATGCCCCTGCCGCCGTCGGCCCAGGCCGATCCCCTGGCCTTCGCCCTCAAGCTGCGGGACGAGGCCAAGGTGGTGGTGATCCCGGGCCTGGCCTTCGGCGAAGGCGGCCGCGGCCACGTCCGCCTCAGCTTCGCCGCCACCCCCGAGCAGCTGAGCGAAGGCGTGAAGCGCATGGCGCCGTACTGGCGCGGATAAAGGTCCTTCCATGAACCCCCTCTTCGCCTTCGACGATGCCCAGTGCCAGGCCCTGGCGGAGGCCCACGGCACGCCCTGCTTTGCCTATTCGGGGCGGGTGGCGGAGGGGCAGCTCCTGGCGCTGCGCGCGGTGCTGCCGGCCCGGGTGCGGCTGGCCTTCGCGGTGAAGGCGAACTCGCATCCCGCCCTGCTGCGCCGCTTCGCCACTCTGGGCGCCAGCTTCGACTGCGCCTCCATCGGCGAGCTGGAAAAGGTGGAAGCCCTGGCGCTGCCGCCGGGGCGCACCTTTTTCGCGGGGCCCGGCAAGCGGGGACCCGAGCTCGAGAAGGCCCTGGCCCTGGGGGTTCGCATTCAGGCCGAGGGCTGGGAGGACCTGGCCCGCATCGACGTCCTGGCCCAGGGCGAGGTGGCGGTGAACCTGCGGGTGCATCCAGCCTTCGACATCGCCGAAGGCAACCGCATCATCGGCGGCAGCGGCCCCTCGGCCTTTGGCGTGGACGAGGAAGACGTCCCGGCGCTGCTGGCCCGGGCCGCCGGGTTGCGCCACGTCCGCATCCGCGGCCTGCATGTCTTCGCCGCCAGCAACCAGCGGGACGTCGCCAAGCTGCTGGCGATCCATGGGGCCGTCCTGGACCTGGCCCGGCGGCTCTGCGACACCCATGGCCTCGCCTTCGAGCAGATCGACCTGGGCGGGGGCCTGGGCGTGCCTTATGCGCCCGAGGAGGCCCCGCTGGATCTCGCGGCGCTGGGGCAGGGCCTGTCCGCTCTGCTGGAGCGCCACCCCTGGTTCGCCGGTGAGCTGATCCTGGAGCCGGGCCGCTTCCTCGCGGGTCCCTGCGGCATCTATCTGGCCCGCGTGGTTCGGACCAAGGAAAGCCGGGGCACCCGCTTTGCCATCCTGGAGGGCGGGATCAACCACCTGCTCCGTCCCCTGCTCACGGGGCAGCCCTTCCCGGTGAAGGCGGTGGGAAAGGGGACGGGCAAGGTGGCCTTCACCCTGGCGGGCCCCCTGTGCACCAGCCTGGACCGCCTGGGGGACTTGTGCCTGCCCGAGCTGGCGCCGGGCGATCTTCTGGCCTTCGGCACGACCGGGGCCTATGGTCTCAGCGAGGGGATGACCCACTTCCTCAGCCACCCCGTGCCACCGGAAGCCTGGGTGGATTAAGCTCAATATTTGGTTTAATGAATGGGACCCTGTTCTACTTCACCCTAAAAGGAAACAGAAGAGCCTGATGCGCACCCTCGTGTTTGTGGATGATGAATCTCATATCCTGAGCGGCTACCGCCGCTCGCTGGAGGACCTCCGCGAGGACTGGGAGCTGCGCTTCTTCGATTCGGCGGCGGAAGCCCTGGAGCACATCCGGACCCAGCCGGTGGACGTGGTCATCAGTGACGTGAAGATGCCCGGGATGGATGGGCTCGAGCTCCTCACTCGGATCCACGCCCTGGAGGGTGGCGGGCCACCCGTCGTCATCGTCACCGGCCTGCAGGACCGGACCCTCAAGCGGCGCGCCCTGGACCTCGGCGCGGCGGATCTGCTGGACAAGCCCGTGGACCCCGAGGATCTCGTGGCCCGGCTGCGGAGCGTGCTCCGGATCCGGCACTATCAGGAGGAGCTCCAGAACCAGAACGACCTCCTGGAGAGCAGGGTCAGGGAGCGAACCGCCGCCCTCGAAAAGTCGAACAAGGAGATCGTGCTGAGCCTAGCCCGAGCCGCGGAATACCGCGACGAGGACACCGGCGGGCACGTCTTCCGCGTGAGCCACTACTGCCCGCCCCTCGCCACCAAACTGGGCATGAGCGCCGATGCGTGTGAAACGATCTTCATCGCGAGCGCCCTGCATGATCTTGGCAAGATCGGGATTCCCGACCGGGTGCTGCTGAAGCCCGGGAAGCTCACCAGCGAAGAGTGGGTCATCGTCAAGCAGCACTGCACCATCGGAGCCGGGATCCTGCGCCGGGACCACCCGGTGAACCGCCTGGTCTCCGGGCTGGAAGGACCGCTGCTCTCCGGGGAGCCGATCGGCGGCAACCCCCTGCTGCACACCGCGGCCCAGATCGCCTTGTCCCACCACGAGAAGTGGAACGGCAGCGGCTATCCCCACGGCTTGTCCGGGGAGCAGATTCCCCTGGAGGCCCGGATCGTGGCCCTGGTGGACGTCTTCGACGCTCTCTCCACCCGCCGTCCCTACCGCGAGGCCCTGAGCGAAGAGGAGGCCATCCGGATCATCCGGGCCAGCGCGGGGACCCACTTCGACCCCGAGGTGCACCTCGCCTTCGAGGCCTCTCTGGACGAAATCCGGCAGATCCACGCTGACTTTGACGCCCAGCAGGGACCGCTCAGCCTGTAGGCCTGGGGTGCCTTGGGCTCTAGCCCAGCAAAGGGATCCAGCCCGCCTGCTGGGCCTTGGGCAGGGCCTTCACGCGCTCAAGCAGCTGCAGGCGGATCTGCCAGCTCTTGTCGCCGGGCTGGAGCGCCCGACCCCGGAGCAGGTCTTCCTGGGCCGCTTCCCACTTGGCCTGGGCAGCATGGATGGTACAGAGCGCCAGCTGCAGCCGGCAGGCGCGGAGGCGCAGCACCGCATCATCGGGCTGTGCGCGGAGCAGGGCCTCCATCACCTTGGTCGCGCCTTCCAGGTTGCCGCTCTGGAGGTGCTTCTCGAACTCGCCCAGGCTGGCCCCCGAGGCGCCCCCGGGCAGGCCCGCGCGGGCCTTCTCCAGCAGGATTCCCGCCGAAGCGTCGGCGGGATCCCGCGCCAGGAGGGCCTGAGCCCTCATGTAGGCCCGCAGGGGATCGGTGACCAGAGCGGTTTCCGCCTCCTGCCGGATGGCGGCCGGGGTCTCCACCAGATCCACGGCCAGGGCCTCCTGGGCCAGGGGCGCGGTGGCGGCGGCCCGGGCGGCCCGCACTTCATCCTTCAGGGCCTGGTCCTTGCGGTAGTTGTGGATCAGCGCCGAGGCAGCGATCAGGGCCAGCAGACCGCCCCCGATGGCCGCCAAGCGGCGGGGCTCCTTCAGCCAGGGCAGTCGTTCCGCCGTTTCGCGGAGGCCTTCGGGCAGGTAGAGACCCTCCCGGGGGGCCGGGGTGGCCTTCAGCAGGAGCGCCGGGGGCTCGACCCCCTCGCCTGAGCCAACCACCGTGATGTCTTCGTGCGCCAGGTCATGCTGCCCCTTCGGTGGGCTGGAATCCATGGGTTGGGACGGGGCGCGACCCTCGCTCTGGTCTGACCTCTGGCAGCGGGCCAGCCCTTGGAGGGCTCTGACGTTTCCCGGGGCGAGGCCTAAGGCCTGCTGGAAGGTAAAGGCAGCCTCTTCGTGGCGCTGCAGGATGAGGAGGTGCTCCGCCTGGCGCAGCTTGAGGTCCAAGGATTCTCGGTCCTGCACGGCGGGGGTGATGAGGCTGGCCCGCCCCGCCTCGGCCCGGGCCTGGTGCAGGTAGGCCTGGATCTCCTGTCGATGAGGTTCCAGGGCGAGGACTCGCTCCCACTTGGCGATGGCCTCCTCCACGAGGCCCATGTCGTAGAGCTGGACGGCCTCCCGCTGGAGCTTGTCGGTGTCCTCCTCTGCGGGCGGGGCCAGGCTTGCGGCGGCGGGCGCCGGCTCCTCGGCCGGAAGCTGGGCGGTGGCGCGGCCCAGCTCCCGGCGGGCGCCATTGGCGTAGCCCTGGGCCAAGGCGTGGTTCGGGTTCAGGCGCAGCAGCTCTTCCCACTTCAGGAGGGCATCCTCGAGCTGGCCCATGTCATAGAGGGTGCAGCCATCGGCCAGGAGGCGCTCGGAGTCGTGCCCCGGATCCACAGGAGGCGGCTCGGGCACAGGCGCGGGTAATGGAGGCTCTGATTCGTGGATGGCCTGCAGGCGCGCCCGCACGGCCATGAGCCGCTCACGGGCCTCGGCGTGGGTGGGCTGCTGTTTCAGGATGGCCTGCCAGATCTGGCCCGCCTTGACGACTTCGCCTTGGGCGAAGAGAGCTTCCGCCTGAAGCAGGTAGGACTCGTAGGGGTCGGGCGTCATGGCATCAGGTCTCAGTTCAGGGGGAATTCATCGGTATTGCGCACCAGCAACATAAACGTGCTGTTGCCACAGGTGAACTCCTGTTGGCTGCTGAGCTGGACGGGGGCGGTGATCCGTTCGCCGTTGACCAGGGTTCCATTGGTGGACTGCAGATCACTGATCCAGACGGTGCCATCCGGCCTGATTTCCAGCAGGGCGTGGCGGCGGGAGGTCTCCGGATCCCGGGTGATCACATCCCCCTCCTCGCGGCCGATGACCGTCTCGGGGGCCTGGAGCACGTGGACCATGCTGGCCTGGGGACCCGTCAAGAAGGCGAGGCTGACGCGGAGGCCCGGTGGAAGCCCGATCCCCTGGATTCCCGCAGCGGCCAGCATGGAGTCCCGGTCGCGCTTGGCGGTGGTCCGGGCGGGGGGCGCCGGGGGCAGGACAGGCGCCTCTTCAGGCATGGGGCTGGTGATGGGCCGGGAGAGGGTCTCCTCCGGCGGGGGCGGGGCCATGGCCGGGTTGATGACCTCGAAGACGTGGCTGCACTTCGGACACTTGAACCGCTTGGAGGCAGCCGCGCCGAAGCGGCTGTCGTCGTATTGGAAGCGGGCCTGGCAGGCAGGGCACATCACGATCATCGGGCCCCCGGGAAGCTAGCAGTGTAGCTCTACTTTTTCCGTGTTGCGAAGAAGCTGAACTCGCTGCGGAGGGGAATGCCCTCGGGCAGCTTGAAGCCGGTGACGGCGGCGGGCAGTGGCTGGTTGATCCGCAGGGCCCCCAGCTCCAGCAGCCAGGAGTCGCCGCTGCGCTCGATCCACTGGATCTGCCGGGGCAGCCAGGTCTCCTTGTCCACCCAGAGGTTCACGGCCTGCATCCGCTTCCGGAGCGAGAGGGTTCGCGGCGTCAGGGCCAGGAGCCAGGTGGCGGCGCCGACCTTGGCCTCGCCCACCTCGATCTGGAAGTAGTCGGAGAGGTAGCTGAGCTTCTGGCCCAGGCCCAGGAACTTCCGGTCGGAGTTTCTGATGATCCCGATCTTCATGAGCTCGCCCTCCTTGGCCTCCGGGCTGTAGGAGATGAGCGCCTTGGGGGTCAAGTGGAGGATCAGGTCGTCCGGGAGCTGGAAGGCGAAGTGGGCGAACTCCGAGCCCTGAAGGGAGAGGGTCCCTCGGGTCACCGAGGGCGTCTTGAGCAGGGCCCGCCGCAGGGTGAGGGTGAAGGGGCACTGCAGGGTCTGGACCTGGGCCTGGGCCGCGTCGAAGCGCTCCACCACCTCGCGCAGTGGGGGGGGCGCCTGGCCCAGTGCGGGCAGAACCAAGAGGAGCAGGGCGGCGGCGTACCGAAGCATCGGGGGATCCTCAGACAGGGGGAAGGGCGAGCGCCAGGGGATTCCGCTGGTGGGCGACGTACAGCGCCACGGCGGTGCCCTGGAGGATCTCCTCCGCCGCGAACCGGGCCAAGTCGGGGTGGTTGTTGGACTCGCTCAGATGGGCCAGGATGAGCAGCCGCAGCCGGGGCGAACAGACCCGGGCCAGCAGCTCCGCCATGGAGGCATTGCTGAGATGGCCGACCCGGCTCAGGATCCGGGCCTTGAGGTGGGGCGGATAGTCCCCCTCCCGCAGCATGTCCACGTCGTGGTTGGCCTCCAGCGCGAGCAGATCCAGGTCCAGGAGGTGGTCCGCCACCAGGGCCGTGGGGTGGCCCAGGTCCGTGACCACGGCGCAGGCCAGGCCCCCGGCCTCCAGGCGGTAGGCCACGGGATCGGCCGCGTCGTGGGGGATGGCGAAGGGCAGCACGCGCCAGCCCTCCCAGTCCAGGGCATGGCCGGCTTCCACCTCGATCCAGCGCTCGGCGGGAATCTCCAGGCGCTGGCCCTGCTCCACGGCCTGGCGGGTGTCGGCGGTGGCCAGGATGGCCCAGGAGGTGCGCCGGAGGATGACTCCCAGGGCGCTGACATGGTCCGAGTGCTCGTGGGTCAGGGCCAGGGCCTGGATGGTGCTGAAGTCGCCCCCGACCGCCTCCAGGCGCTCCCGGATCTGCCGCAGCGAGATGCCCGCATCAATGAGCAGCGTCCGCTCGCCATCCGACAGGGCATGGCAATTCCCCTTGGAGCCGGACGAAAGTGCGGAATAGTGCATGGCCCAGGATACCGCCTACACTGTTTCCATGACCCCGACACTGCGAACATCCACCCTGTCTGACCTGGAAACCCACGTAGCCCACCGCATCGCCATGTTCCGCGACATGGAGATGGGCACCGAGGAGGGCTTGAAGCGCATGGGGGAGGCCTTCCGCACCCAGCTGCGCAGCTGGCTGGTGACCGGCCAGTGTCGCGGCCTGCTGCTCGAAGAGGATGGGCGCGCCGTGGTCAGCGTCCTGCTGCTGCTGAAGGAGACGCTGCCCACGCCGGTGACACCGCTCTCCGTGCGCGGCTACCTGTTCAACCTCTACACGCTGCCGACCCACCGCCGGAAGGGGCTGGCCGGGCACATCACGGACGCCGCGCTGGAGATGGCCCGGGGCCTGGGCATCGAGATCATGGAGCTCCACGCCAGCCTGGAAGCCGAGGGCATGTATCAGCGCATGGGCTTCGTGCCCACCAGCGAGATGCGCCTCGTGATGGGCGCCGGGATCAAGACCCCGAAGCAGTGGAAGCACCGCCGCTAGCGCCCTTCCAGGCCCACAGCGCCAGCACCGCCGCCCCGCAGACCAGCACGCCCGGCAGGCTGGCTTCCAGGCCGAAGGTGCCGCCCGTCAGCCACTCGGGTCGGCCGTGGAAGGCCGGCGTCCACCACCCCTGGCTGGCGGTGCCGCTGACGCCGAAGCCCAGCAGGCTGCCCTGGGTCCAGTTCCAGCCGAGGTGCACGCCAATGGGCAGGGCGAGGCTCCCGGTGCGCTGCCAGCAGAAGCCCAGCAGCAGCGCCGCCAGGGCGATGTTCGCCGTGGCCCAGGCCTTGGTGGCGCCGGTCATGCCCGGATTGTTCCAGTGGAGCAGGGCGAAGAGCAGCGCGAAGGCCGCCTGCGCGCCTGCGAAGCCGAGGCCCCGCGCAGCCCGCTGGAAGGCGTAGCCCCGGAAGAGCAGCTCCTCGAAGAGGGCGACGGCGAGGAAGAGCCACGCGGCCTTGGCGAGGGCGGCAAGGCCCACCCCGGGCGTTCGGATCCAGTGCAGACCCCCCAGGGACCAGACCACCCCGGCCGCGGCCCCCATGAGCGCGCAGCCGCCGAGGGTGCCGAGCAGCAGGTGCCCCAGGAAGCGTCCGTTGAGCCGGAGGCCGAGGGAGCTGAGCGGGGCGTCCTCGGCTCGGAGGAAGCACCAGGCAGCGGCGAGGCAGGCCAGGACCCCGGTTCCCTGGCCCGGGAACACCGTTCGGAGCTGGCGTGGCAGCAGGCGGTAGAGCGGCGAGAGGAGCAGGCCCACAGCCGCCACCAGCAGGAAGTAGCCCAGGACCTTCCAGCCATTCCGCAGGTCCCCCTCGGCGTCCAGGAAGGCTTTTCTCAGATAGGCAGGCATCACATGACGCTCTGGGTCTCGGCGAAGATGCGGGAGAGCTCCAGGAACAGCTTCTCCTCATTGGGCTTGAGGGCGGAGGCGCGGGCGAACCAGGTCGCCGCCTTCTTGCGCTGTCCGGCGACGAGGAGGGCGCGCCCGAACTGCAGGAAGCGCTCCCAGCCGTCCTTCTCCATCACCGTCAGCGCGCCCATGTAGCGCTCCGCCTCGTTGACCAGGCCCACCTCGGCCAGATCCACGGCGGCCAGGGTGACCGCGTCCTTGTTCTTGGGGTCGCGCTGGAGGATCTTGCCATAGCCCTCCAGGGCCTCGCTCTTGTAGCCGTGCTTGAGCCAGGCCTGGGCGACGAGCCGCAGCACCAGGCCGTCCTTGGGCTCGCGCAGCTCCGCCTCCCGGAAGGCGGCCTCGGCCTTGGGCTTGTCCAGGGCCGCCAGGTAGGCCCGGCCGCACTCCGCGAGGTACTTCGCGTCCTTGGGCTTGAGGGAGCGGGCCTTGTCCGCGCAGGCCTCGAGGATGGCGCGCCGGTCGCCGGCGAAGAAGGCCTCATCGAAGGAGGCGAGGCCCGGCAGGGGAGCAGCGCCCTGACCGACAAGGCTGAGGGTTGCGAACACCAGCAGGGCAGCGCGCATGAGACTCCCGGGAGCGGATTCCTAGTTGGGTTCGGCGCCGTTGTCGGCGTAGGCGAGGGCGACAGCGTTCCACATGCGCTCCTCCGAGGGCTTGGCCTGGGTCGCCCGGGAGAACCACCTGGCGGCCGCGTCCCGTCGGGCCTTCCGCAGGGCGGCGCGGCCGAAGAGGATGCAGTTCTGCCAGTCGGAGGGATCGAGGATCCAGGCCCGCTCCATGAGCGCGTCCGCCTCCTTGGCGAGCCCGAAGTCCTGCAGGTTCACGGCGGCTCGCGTGAAGGCGTTCTTGGCCTTGGGGTCGAGCGTCTGCATGTCGGCGATGGCCTTCAGGGCCTCGGTGCGCTGGCCGCCCCGCAGCCAGGCCACGGCGATGAGGCGGTGGACGTCGGCGTCCTTGGGGCTCTCGATGCGGGCGGCCAGGAAGCACTCTTCGGCCTTGGCGCGCTCGCCGGCCACCAGGAAGGACCGGCCGTATTCGGCGAGCAGCTTGGCGTCCTTGGGGCGCAGCAGTCGGGCCCGGTCCGCGCAGGCCGCCGCGAGGCGCTTCGGATCGCCCCGGAAGGAGGCCTCATCCAGAGCCTGGGAGAGGAGCGGGAGGGCCAGCAGGCAGCAGGCGAGCAGTCGCACGGGAGCTCCAGGAAGGGGTTCCCGCATCCTACCGCTTGTGCCAGAAGGTCTAAAGAGGGATATTCCCGTGCTTCTTGGGCGGCATGCTGTCGCGCTTGGTCTCCAGGAAGGCCAGGGCCTTCACCAGCTTCATGCGGGTCTCGCGGGGGAGGATGACCTCGTCCACGAAGCCGAACTCGGCGGCGATGTAGGGATTGGCGAACTTCTCGTTGTAGTCCGCCACCAGCTCCGCCTTCTTGGCGGCGGGATCCGGCGCACTGGCGATGGCCTTGCCGTGGAGGACGTTCATGGCCCCCTCGGCGCCCATGACGGCGATCTCGGCCGTGGGGTAGGCGAAGTTGAAGTCCGTGCGGATGTGCTTGCTGGCCATGACGCAGTAGGCTCCGCCGTAGGCCTTGCGGGTGATGACGGTGATCTTGGGCACCGTGGCCTCGCAGAAGGCGAAGAGCAGCTTGGCCCCATGGCGGATGATGCCGCCGTGCTCCTGGGTGACGCCCGGCAGGAAGCCCGGCACGTCCTCGAAGGTGATCAGCGGGATGTTGAAGGCGTCGCAGAAGCGCACGAAGCGGGCGCCCTTCTCACTGGAGGCGATGTCCAGCACGCCGGCGTAGAAGGCGGGCTGGTTGGCGACGATGCCGATGCTGCGGCCCTCGATGCGGGCGAAGCCCACCACCAGGTTGGGCGCGAAGGCCTCGTGCACCTCGAAGAAGTGGGCGTCGTCCACCACGCCGCGGATGATGTCGCGGATGTCGTAGGGCTTGCTGGGATCGTCCGGCACGATCTTGTCGAGGTCGGGGTTCTCCAGGGGCATCTGGGCCTTGGAGGCCCGGCGGGGGGCCTCGCCCAGGTTGTTGCTGGGCAGGAAGGAGAGCAGCTCCCGGGTGTGGGCCAGGGCCGCCAGGTCGCTGGCGGTGACGAAGTGGGCCACGCCGCTCTTGGCGGAGTGCGTGTGGGCGCCGCCCAGCTCCTCCTTGGTGACCTCTTCGTGGGTGACGGCCTTGATGACATCCGGGCCGGTCACAAACATGTAGCTGGTGCCCTTCACCATGGTGATGAAGTCGGTGATGGCGGGGCTGTAGACCGCGCCGCCGGCGCAGGGTCCCATGATCAGGCTGATCTGGGGGATGACGCCGCTGGCCAGGGTGTTGCGCAGGAAGATGTCCGCGTAGCCGCCCAGGGAGACCACGCCCTCCTGGATGCGGGCGCCGCCGCTGTCGTTGAGGCCCACCACGGGGCAGCCCACCTTCATGGCCAGGTCCATGACCTTGCAGATCTTCTTGGCGTAGGCCTCGCTGAGGGAGCCGCCGAACACGGTGAAGTCCTGGGCGAAGATGGCCACGGGGCGGCCGTCCACGCGGCCGAAGCCCGTGATCACGCCGTCACCGGGGATCTTCTCCACGCCCTCGGTGCGGTGCACCATCAGGGCGTCCATCTCCTCGAAGGAGCCTTCATCGAGGAATGCCGCCACGCGCTCGCGGGCCGTCAGCTTGCCGCCCTCGTGCTGCTTCTTGATCCGGGCCTCGCCGCCGCCGGCCAAGGCCTGAACGTGCTTGGCTTTCAGGGTCTCGATCTTTTTCTCGAGCGTCATGAGGGGGCTCCCGATGGTGAAAAAGGCTGTCGATAAATGGGGTTCGCCAACCAGTTTAACCAGACCTCCGATGGGCCGGGCATCGGAGTGTGCGGGGGGAGCCTCTCGGGGGCTACTTGGTGGCCTGCGCGGCGACGAAGGTAGCGAACTTGTCGGACCACTTCACGAGCTTGTCCTGGATGTTGGACATGGCTGTGAGGCTGATGGCCCGGTGGTGGACCGCCAGCAAGACCTCCCCGGACTTGGGGTCCAGGATCTTGAGGTCCCAGGTTGCAGTCTCGCTCCCGGCGCCGAGCCCGATCAGCCACTTGGCGGCCTTGCTCCCGGCATTCGCATCCACGAAGCGGCCGATCAGGGTCAGGTCTCCTTCTGTCCGGCTCACCTTGGCCTTCCCGTTGAAGGCTCCGGTCAGGGCCCCGCGCAGCATGCCCGGAAAGGTGTCGGTGATCTCCGTGGCCTTGGCGTTGTCCTTGCCGTCCCGCCCCTTGCGCAGCATGACGGGGTCCTCCCATGGCTTCATGTGGACGGTCCGGCCCGTCAGGTCGAGCCCGGGCTTGATCCAGAAGAAGTCCACGTCGTCCCCCTTGGTGAAGGCGAGGGCACCGCCGAACCAGGCGGGATCCAGCAGGCCTTCATCCAGCAGGGGGGCTTTGGCAGCTGGGGCCAGTGCGGCTTGGGTCATGGCTGGGGCTGCAAGGGCTGAGGCCGGGCTGGGGGTCTCCTGGGCCCAGGTGGCCAGGGAAGCGCAGAGAAGCAGGGCGGACGCACGCAGCACGGGGACTCCTGGAGACAGCTCGAACGATAGACGGGCCGGGTGGGTTCACAGCCTACCGGATGGGCCGGGGCTGGGTCATGGCCTCCAGGCTGAAGGCCTCGTCGAGCTCGGCTGGGGTCAGGTAGCCCTTGCGGAGGATCAGCTCCCGGACGGACACGCCGGTCTCCAGGGCCTCCTTGGCCACCTCGGTGGCCTTCTTGTAGCCGATGGCGGGCATGACGGCGGTGACGATGCCGATGCTGTGCTCCACCAGCTCCAGGCAGCGCTCGCGGTTGGCGGTGATGCCGACGATGCACTTGGTGTTGAGCACGTTCACCGCTGCGGTGAGGGTGCGGAGGCTGGTGGCCAGGCTGTAGGCCAGGATGGGCTCCATGACGTTGAGCTGAAGCTGGCCGGCCTCGGCGGCGAGGGTGATGGTCAGGTCGTTGCCGATGACCTGGTAGGCCACCTGGTTCACCACCTCGGGGATCACGGGGTTGACCTTGCCGGGCATGATGCTGCTGCCGGGCTGCATGGGGGGCAGGTTGATCTCGCCGAAGCCGCAGCGGGGGCCGCTGCTGAGCAGGCGCAGGTCATTGCAGAGCTTGCTGAGCTTCACGGCCGCGCGCTTGACCACGCCGGAGAACATGACGAAGGCGCC
>JAAXXS010000171.1 GCA_013334395.1 Holophagaceae bacterium
CCCAGTCGCACTGCGCCAGGGCCATGTGGGCGGGGCTCTCGGTGGGATGGCCCGGCCCCGGCGACAGCACCACGGCCTCGGGGCGCAGGGCCTGGGCTTCGGCCAGGGTGATGGCGTCGTGGCGGACCACGAGGACCTCCGACCCCAGGGTCTCGAAGGCCTGCACCAGGTTGTAGGTGAAGGAATCCAGCGCATCCAGAAGCAGGATCATCGGGCACCTCCGGACAGCGTCACCCCAAGGGCCTGGGCGATGGCCCCCAGCTTGTGCAGGGTCTCGAAGTATTCGGAAGTGGGGTTCGAGGCCCGCACCACCCCGGCGCCGGCCTGGATGTAGGCCACGCCAGCCTGGTAGACCGCCGTGCGCAGGATGAGGGCCGTGTCCAGGACGCCGTCGGCGCCCAGGCGCAGGAGCACGCCGCCGTAGGGGCCGCGGGCCTCGCCCTCGAACTCGGCGATGCGTTGGCAGGCCCTCAGCTTGGGCGCGCCGCTGACGGTGCCCGCCGGAAAGGCTGCCGCCAGCACGTCCAGGGCGTCCACGCCGGGTTTGAGGTGGGCCTTCACGGTGGTGGTCAGGTGCAGCACGTGGCTGGTGCGCTGGAGGGCCAGGGGCAGCTCCACCCGCACGCCGCCGGGCACGGCCACGCGCCCCAGGTCGTTGCGGGCCAGGTCCACCAGCATCTGGTGCTCGGCCAGCTCCTTGGGGTCGCGCTTGAGGGCCTCGAAGCGGGCCGCGTCCTCTTCGGGGCTGGCGCCCCGGGGCACGGTGCCGGCGATGGGCAGCGTCTCGGCCTCGCCGCCTTGCACCCGCACCAGCATCTCCGGGGAGGCGCCCACCAGGGCGAAGTCGTCCCACTCGAGCAGGTAGCCGTAGGGGCTGGGGTTGAGGCGGCGCAGGCGCCGGTAGGCCTCCAGGGGCGGCGGTGGCCCCTCCACGCGGAAGCGCTGGCTAGGCACGAGCTGGTAGACGTCGCCATCCAGGATGAGCTCCTGGGCCTCCCGCACGGTGGCTTCGAACTTCTCGCGGGCCATGAGGGGCACGGCCCTGGGCTGGGCGGCGGAGGGACCGGGGTCACTCACCCCCGCCAGCAGCAGGGCCCGCAGGCCTTGGAGCCGCGCGTAGCCTGCCTCGGGATCGGGAGCCAGGGTCTGCAGCTCCGCCACCTGGTGCAGGTGGTCGAAGACCAGGGCCGTGTCGAAGCGGCGGACCCAGAGGCCGGGCAGGCCGAGGCTGTTCTTCGCGGGCAGCGGCAGGGTGGGTTCGGCGGCGCCCATGGCCTCGAAGCCCAGGTAGCCCGCACACCCCACACCCACGGGCAGCACCTCCCGCAGGGGCGGCAGCGCCGCGCCGGGATCGTGCAGGCAGGACTCGGGTGCGGGGCCGGACAGGGCCCGGAGGGCCTCTACCCAGCCGCGCGCGGGCGCATTCAGGCGGCACTCGTCCGTTCCCGCCAGCAGCACGAAGCTGTGGCGGCCCACGCGCTCGCCCTGGTCGCAGGACTCCAGCAGGAGGCTGGCGCCCGCGGGCCGCAGGGCCAGGTAGGCCGCCAGCGGGGTCAGCAGGTCCGCGGGGAGCGGATGGCGGATCAGATGTCGCGGTGCTTGGGGCATGGGGTCATCCAAAAATGAAAAAGCCCGACCGTGGGGTCGGGCTCGGAGGATCCGGGAGGGCGTCGGCCGCTAGGCCTCGCGCAGGGAGCCGTCCGAGCCCATACGCCACCAGCTGCCCCCGGAAGGGAGGCCCTGGTAGAGGGACACGGAAGACAGCTTCATGGCCCTTATCAAACCCGGACCGGCCCAGTCCTGTCAAGGGCCCGCGCGGCCACGCCCACTCGGCGCGTCGGCGGAAAGTGTGGTTTGATGGGGGATTGCACGCGGACGGACATGGACCTCGAGGAACGCCCCACCACCATCCTTGCCGAGGAACCCCTCGCGCCACGGGGGCCCTGGGCCTTCCTCAAGGGCGCCTTTCCCGGCGGCTTCACGCCCTGGGGCTGGGGCCTCATGGGCGGCTGGGTGCTGGTGTTCCTGGGTCCCGCCATCGGCTGGGCCGGCCACCTGCGCCGGGCTGCCGGCTGGAGCGCCCTGCCCGCCCACTGGGGGGAGCAGATCTCCGCTCGGGACCTCTGGGAACTCTGGGAGAACGGCGGCATCCAGCACAAGCTGGTGAACTCGCCAACGGTGCACCTCTTCGGGGTGGGCCTCGTGGTGGTGCTCTGGTGCGGCTGGCGCATGCAGGCCGAGGCCGTGGGCCTCAAGGCCCGCCTGGGCTCCTGGCTGCTGGGCGCCCTGGACACGCTCCTCATCGGCTTGCTGCCCTTGGGGCTCACGGCCTTCCTCATCGACCGGGCCCTGGGCTGGGCTGGTGGACTGGGCCTCGACGGCCTCGGCTGGATGGCGCTCATCGCCCGGCCCCTGCTCTGGATGGCCCTGCTCAGCACCCTGAATCTCCAGTGGTGGCTCTGCCGCCTGGGCCGCGCCGCGGGTCTGGCCCGGGGCTACCGGGCCCACCTGGGGGACTGTTTCCTGCAGCTCTGGTCGCACCCGGTCCAGTTCGGCCTGCTGGCCGCGGGCGGAGCGGCCCTCCGGGCCCTGCTGCCCTTCCTGCTGCTGCTGCTGGCCTGGCGCATGGGCGGTGGCACCACCTTCCGGGTCTGGCTGTTCCTGCTGCTGCAGCTGGCCGTCACGACCCTCAACGGCTGGCTCCTGGGCTGGCTGCTGCGCACCACCGCCCACTTCTGGCAGCACGACGCCGAGGTTCGGGATGTCCGCGCCGCCCTCAAGGAAACCGCCCGTGATGCTGAAGCCCTCTAGCGCCCTGCTCTGCGCCCTCCTGAGCCTGTCCCTGGCCGCCCAGGCCCCGGTGAGCAAGGCCCAGGTCCTGCCCCTGGGACCCGCGATCCCGGACGATCCCGCGATCCAGAAGGTCATCGACCCCCTGGCTGCGGAGATCAAGGCCAGCTTCGACCTGCCCCTGGTCCAGGCGCCCAAGGGCCTCCTGCGCGGCCGCCGGGGCGAGGAGAACCTGCTGGGCTACTGGGTCGCCGATGTGATGCGGACCGCCGCCCAGGGCGCCGTGGGCAGCCCGGTGCGCTTCGCCATCACCAATGCCGGCGGGCTGCGCGCCAACCTGCGCCCCGGGTTGCTGAAGGTGGCGGACATCTTCGAGATGATGCCCTTCGAGAATGAGCTGGTGGTGGTGGAGCTCACGGGCGCTGAGCTCATCCAGGTGGTCAAGGAGGGCATTGTCCGCCGCGGCGGCGAGCCCTGCTCCGGCGTGAAGGCCCGCATCGATGGCACCCCCGAGCAGCCAGTCTTCGTCCTGACCTGGGAGGATGGCAGCACCATCGACCCCGCGGCGAAGGTGCTCGTGGCCACCACGGACTACCTCTATGGCGGCGGCGACTCCATCCCCACCCTAAAGCAGGGCCGGAAGCCCTTCACCACGGGCATCACCCTGCGCCAGATGCTGCTGGACCAGTGCGCCGCCCTGGCCAGGGCCAAGCAGGACCTGCTGCCTCCGGCCCTGGGTCGCTACACCCTGCCGGTTCCGATGCTGGAAGCCATCCGCGACAAGAAACTGAAGCTGTAGGAAGGACGAGAAATCATGGAACGCCGCGCCTTCCTCGCCTCCCTCGGCACCGCCGCCCTCGCCAGCCAGGTCCCCCTGCGGGCTCAGGAGGGGCCGGCGGCCGCCTCGGGGCGCATCACCCTGCTGCACACCAACGACACCCACTCCCGCATCGAGCCCTTTGGTCCCGGCAACGGCGCCATCAGCGGCCTGGGCGGAGTCTCCCGCCGGGCCACCCTGGTGCGCCAGCTCCGCCAGCAGCTGGGATCGGTCCTGCTGCTCGATGCCGGGGACACCTTCCAGGGCACGCCCTACTTCAACCGCTACAAGGGACGGCTCGACTACCAGCTCATGCGGATGATGGGCTACGATGCCGGCACCCTGGGCAACCACGACTTCGACAACGGCGTGGGGATGCTCGTCGAGGCCATGGAGGCCATGGAACGGCTCCAGCACGCCAACGCCCCCTTCGCCTTCCTCAACTGCAACTTCGATTGCAAGGGCGCCCCGGCCCTGCAGAAGCGGATCCGACCCTACCTCGTGAAGGACTTTCCCGGCGTCCGCGTGGGCATCACCGGCATCGGTGTCGCCTTCGCCGGGCTGGTGGCCCCCAAGAACCACGAGGGCATCACCTGGCGAGACCCCTACGAGAGCCTCAGGCCCGTCGTGAAGCGGCTGCGTGAGGTCGAGAAGGTGGACCTGGTGGTGGTGCTCTCCCACCTGGGCTACAACCTGAACGGCACCGGGCCGGATGACCTCCACCTGCCGGGCCAAGTGGCGGGCATCGACGCCGTCATCGGCGGCCACAGCCACACCTTCCTGGAGACGCCCACCCGGGTGCCCCAGGCCCAGGGCGAGACCCTGGTCTTCCAGGTGGGGTTCGGGGGCGTGAACCTGGGCCGCATGGACTTCGCCGTGGCCCGGGGCAAGGTGCGCGCCGCCTCCGGAGCTGCCATGCCCGTGCTGGCTTGATCCGGCAGGCGTGACCGAAGTCCCAATTCGCCTGAAGCGCAGGAAAGCCGCTTGATACAAGGCTTTTGCCGTGGGAGGCTGACTGGATTCCCCATCGCCGGACCGCGGCTGCCTGCCTGTGGCCGAAGGCCCTGCCAGGGACCGGAACCTCACAAGGAGACCCCATGACCACCCAGAAGATCATCTGGACCGAGATCGACGAAGCGCCTGCTCTGGCGACCTACTCCCTCCTGCCCATCATCCAGGCCTTCACCAAGGGCACGGGCGTGGAAGTCGAGACCTCCGACATCTCTCTGGCGGGCCGCATCCTCGCCAACTTCCCCGACCAGCTCACCGAAGCCCAGAAGATCCCCGACAACCTCGGCGCCCTGGGCGCCCTGGCCCTGAAGCCCGAAGCCAACATCATCAAGCTCCCCAACATCAGCGCCTCTATTCCCCAGCTCATCGCGGCCATCAAGGAGCTGCAGAGCCAGGGCTTCAACCTGCCGGACTACCCCGAGCAGCCCAAGGACGAGGCTGAGAAGGCCATCCAGGGCCGCTACGCCAAGTGCCTGGGCAGCGCCGTGAACCCCGTCCTGCGCGAGGGCAACTCCGACCGCCGCGCCCCCCTGTCTGTGAAGAACTTCGCCAAGCAGCACCCGCACAAGATGGGCGCCTGGACCCCTGAGTCCAAGTCCCGCGTGGCCCACATGAGCCAGGGCGACTTCTACGGCACCGAGACCTCCACCACCGTGGCCAAGGCCACCAATGTCCGCATCGAGTTCGTGGGCGCTGACGGCGCCGTGAAGGTCC
>JAAXXS010000172.1 GCA_013334395.1 Holophagaceae bacterium
ACGAGGCTTTCGAGCTGCTGGATCAGCTGCTGGCCACGGCCAGCTCGTCCTGAAGCCCCCCCTGCCTTCCGCAGTGCTCCCGCAGGCGCTCCAGCTGCTCGGCCATGGCCAGGCACTCCGCTTCGTCGCAGCAGCTGGTAAGGCGCACGGCCATGTCGTGCACCGGCTCATCCAGGCGCTCCATGAGGCGGCGTCCCTTCGGGGTGATCACGACCCGGCTCACCCGCCGGTCCTTGGGGTCCGCCACCCGCTTGAGCAGGCCCTGAACCTCCAGCCGATCCACCAGCCGCGTCACGTTCGCGAAGCGGTAGATCATCCGCCGTTCGATCTCGTAGATCGGGTGGCCCTTGGTCGGTCCGCCACGCACGATGCGCAGCACGTTGTACTGCTGGATGGTCAGGCCATGCGCCTCGAAGAGCCGCTCCTGGACCCGCACCACCGCCTCCCGGGTGAGCATCAGCTGGAGCATCAGCTGCACCCCCGGAGCGGGGAGCCGGGACATCTGGAGTTCTTCCTGTAGGGACATGCGCACCTCTGGACACTTTGGGGGCAAGCATCTCCACTTCCGTGGGATTCTGGAAGGTCTGAGGAGCCATTCTTGCCATCCATCGCCTTGAGTTTGATCAATGTCACGAAACGATATGGCGCGACACCCATTTTGGATGGACTGAGCCTCGGTCTCTTTCAGGGCGAGAAGGTGGGCCTCATCGGCAAGAACGGCGCGGGAAAGAGCACCCTCTTTCGCCTGCTTTCCGGGGACGAGAGTCCCGACTCCGGCGAGGTCGTGGTCACCCAGGGGCAGCGCATCGCCCGGCTCAGCCAGGAGCCCCACTTCGCCCCGGGCGCCACGGTGCAGCAGGCGCTCGAGGCCGCCCTGGCGGATCACGCGGCCTTCCTCGCCCGCCACCAGGAGATCCACGCGGACCTGCACGGCAGCAGCCCCGAGGCCGAGGCCCGGTTGCACGACGAGCTGCAGACCATCGAGCACCACCTGGATCACTGGGGCTGGGACCTCCAGCCCCGACTCAAGGCCGCGGCCAGCACCTGGGGCCTCCTGGACCTGGACGCTGAAGTGGAGTCCCTCTCCGGCGGCTGGCGGAAGCGGGTGGCGCTGGCCCAGGCCTGGCTCAAGGAGCCGGATGTCCTGGTGCTGGATGAGCCCACGAACCACCTGGACCCCGACCAGGTGGAGCGCCTGGAAGCCTGGCTCCAGGCCTTCGAAGGCGCCCTGCTGCTGATCACCCACGACCGCCACCTCCTGGACGCCGTGGCGACCCGGATGCTGGAGCTGGAAGACGGCGCCCTCCGCAGCTACGAGGGCGGCTACAGCGACTACCTGCTGGAGAAGTCCGACCGCGAGTTCCGCGAGTCGCGCCTCACCGAGCACATGCAGAACCGCCTGCGCCGGGAGATGGCCTGGCTCCGCCGCGGCGCCAAGGCCCGCACCCGGAAGTCCAAGCTGCGCATCCAGGAGGTGCTGGATCTGAAGGACACCGTCGATGACCGAACCCGCCTGGAGTCGCGACAGGGCCTCGCCTTCGCCACCGGCGGCAACCGCAGCGACGCTCTGATCCGGGCCGAGGGGGTCCGCTTCGCGTATCCGGGTGGCGCGGAGCTGCTGGAGGGGATCGACCTCAGCCTCCAGCGCGGCATGCGCATCGCCCTGCTGGGTCCCAATGGCTGCGGCAAGTCCACCTTCCTGAAGGTGCTGCTGGGCGAGCTGGAACCGACCGGCGGCGAGGTCCTGCGCCATCCCAAGCTCGCGATCACGGCCATCTCCCAGGGGCGCGGGGAGCTCGACGCCACGCGCAGCATCCTGGACAACCTCGCCGACCGCGCCGCCCTCGTAGACACAGGCAACGGGGCGATCCTCGCCCATGTCTACCTCACCCGCTTCGGGTTTCCCGTGGACCAGCAGAACCGCTCCGCCTCGACCCTCAGCGGGGGCGAGCGGAACCGCCTGCTGCTGGCCAAGGCCATGCTCAGCCCTGCGGACCTGCTGGTGCTGGACGAACCGACCAATGACCTGGACATCCCGACCCTCCAGAACCTCGAGGAGGCCCTGCTGGGGTTCACCGGCACCCTGCTCCTGGTGAGCCACGACCGGTTCTTCCTGGACCAGGTCGCCACCCATACCCTGGCCTGGAATGGCGCGGCCTCCCCTCGCTGGGAACTCTACGAGGGCCCGCCCTCCACCGTGCGCAGCCTCCGGGAGGCGCGGGCCGCCGCCCAGGCCCCGGTCCGTGTGGAGCCCTCCCGTCCGGCCGCCCGGACCGAGGCGGCCAAGCCCCGGAAGCCCGGCCTCTCGCAAAAGGAGCAGCGCCGCCTCGATGAGGTCGAGCGGACCCTCGCGGAGCTCGCCGAGAGGGTCGCCGAGCTGGATCGGGTCCTGGCTGATCCCGTCGCCTTCCTGCGTCCCGAGAGCCCGGGCCACGCGGCCCTCCGGACCCGGGAGGCGCTCCTTGCTGATTCGGGAGACCTTGAGCTGGAGTGGCTGGAACTCGAAGGGAAGCGCGCCGAGTCCTGACCCGTCACAACTTTGCGGGGGGGGACTCCTCAGGTCCCGCCTTTTCGCTACCCTGGAACCTGACCTGTTTTGGAGTGTCCATGCGCCCGATGCCTTTCCTGCTTTTTTCCACGGTGGCCCTCGTAGCCCAGGCGCCTGCCGCTGTCGATCTCGCCCAGAAGTTCAATGCTGAACTGCCCGGGATCACCCAGCTGCTGAAGGAGTTCAAGACCAACGAGGCCCTGACCAAGATGCAGAGTCTGGTCCCCGCTCAGCGCCCCACCTTCAACGCTTCCAGCGCCCAGGCCATCGGCCAGAGCCTGGACAACGCCCAGGGGTTGATGTCGCTCTACCGACTCTGGGCCAATGTCTACTCGGAGGCGGGCCTGTGGGAGAAGGCGGTGGAGATCCAGGAGCGGCGCGCCCGGGATGCCCGCGGCACCCTGGATGACCTGGAGAAGGCTCAGTCCCCCATCGCCGCCCAGTGGCGGAAGGTGGCCCAGGAGTCCAGCGACTACGTGGCCAAGAACACCCCCCGGCTGCAGGAACTCGAGGCCAACCTGAAGGTCCTGCAGGAGGACGTGACGGCCGTGAACTCCAAGCAGAAGAAGCTCGATCCCAAGGGGGTCGAAGAGCTGAAGGCCCGCATCGCCAAGGCACCCGCAGAGCAGCAGGAAGCCGACCAGATCCAGGCCGCCCTACCGGTGCACAAGCAGAACGTGGCCAACGCCCCCAAGGTGGCCAAGATGCTGGGCGACAACCGCAAGGAAGTCGAAGGCATGGTCAAGGCGGCGGACGAGGCTCTGGCCAAGGCCCAGAAGTCCGTGGTGGACCAGAACGAGGAGATCACCAAGTTCAATACCGACCAGATGCTGAAGAAGGTGAAGGTCGTCGGCAAGAAGAACTGGGTGGATGCGGTGCTTCGCAACCACGGGAACGTGACCCAGCTCGGCAATGCCCAGGCTCAGGCGGCCTTCCTCAACCGCCTGCTGGTGCTGGATCCCGGCAACTCAGGGGCGCAGAAGGCGCTTGATAACCTGATCGCGGGCAAGGATGCCTTCGTCAAGGAAGCCAGGCCGGCGAAGAAGAGCGGCGGCAAGAAGAAGTAGCTGTTCCACCCCAAGACGCTGAGAGGAGCGCCCATGAGCCGCTTCGTATTCCTGCTCGTCTGCGCCATGGCACTGAGCCTGGGCGCCCAGAGCCTCACGGACCGCTTCAAGGAGGTCCGGGGGCCCTGGGAGCTCCAGCTGGAGCGGGGGGATGCGGCCATCGTCCGCAGGGGCGTGGAAGCCCTGCTCGGTCGCGAGGGCCTCACGGTGAATCCCTCGGACTACAACGACATGCACGCCCTGGTGGCCCTGCGCGGCCTGGCCGCCCGGGCCTGCGTCTCTGAGGGCAGCTGGGAAGAGGCTGTGACCCACTTCCAGAAGGCGCGGTCTGCCGCCGAGGAGAACCTGGCCACCGCCGAGCCCCTGCTGGCGAAAACCCGCATGGAGCATGAGCTGAAGCTCAAGGAGTTCCGGGATGCCATGGCCAAGCAGGCGCCCCGGCTGAGGGAGCTTGACGAAGCGCCTGGGCTCACCGCGGAGCAGCTCAAGCTCCGCCAGCAGCTGAAGATCTTCATGGACGAGCAGCAGGCTGCCATCGCCCACAGCGAGCGGGCCCTGAAGGATATCGAGAGCATCCTCACCCGCCTGCGCCAGGCCAAGGAGACCACCTCGAAGGCTGCCGCCGACTGGCAGGCCTTCCTTGCCGCTGAGAAGGCGGAAGTGGCGGAAACCGGCGGCGTGACCCACTACGTGACCGAGAAGCTGGAACAGGTGAAGGGGGATGACGCCCGTCCCCGGCAGGACCGCCTGGCCTATGCCCGCCGCCTGCAGAAGCTGGACCCCGCCAACAAGGATGTCCCGCGGCTCGTGAACGGCCTCCTGGGGAAGGAAGAGGAGTCCCCCGCTCCCAAGCCCGCCAAGAAAAAGAAGGCCCCCGCGAAGAAGTAGTCCAACCCCAGCTTCCTGGGACATGGAAACGGCCCCCGCAGGGGCCGTTTCCCTTCAGCCTTGGGGCGAGGTTAGAACACCCACCCAAACCCGACTTTCACGAAGTCCGTGCTGGGGGGATCACCGGCGCTGGCGCTGTTGCCGGTGATGGTCTTGTGGAAGGTGGCCTCGAGGGTGAACCGCATGCCCGAGTCGTAGCCAAAGCTGTGGCCGATCCCCGCATTGGCGCCCAGGCGGCTCTTGCGGGTGGTGTCGGTGTAGTCGTAGAGCGGGTCCCCGAAGCTGCGGTCGAACTGCTCAAAATCCGCAGAGAGTCCCGCCACGAAGTAGAGACCACGGTGCCGGAAGGCGGTGCCCTGGGGGAAGATCTGCAGGTCGCCCCCGAGGTTGAACTGGGTGTGGCGCAGGTTGATGGAGGTCTCGCCGGAAGCCCGGTTGGCGCCGTTCTCCGCAGACCCGCTGAGGTTCAGGCGAATGGCCAGGTTGCGATCCACGGGGAAGCTGACCGTGAAGCTGCCGCCCAGACCCACGTCGTAGGTCTCCTTCTGGGTCGGGATCGTCCGGCCCGCCGAAGGACTGTAGTAGGGGGCGTAGCTCGTGGAAGCAAAGGCCCCCGTGGGGGAGATCAGGTTGAGGCTGAAGCCCATGTGGGGGCTCTGGGCCATCAGGGCTGAACCTGTGGCAAGGGCCAGGGGAAGCAGGAGCAGGGACGAAGCGCGGCGCATGGAGTCCTCCAGGTTGAACAGTGAGGCTACGAGCGAAGGCTGTGCCAGGTTACACAAAAGGCCGTCATTCCTTGGATGCCGGCCACGGGCCTTCAGTTGAA
>JAAXXS010000331.1 GCA_013334395.1 Holophagaceae bacterium
AGCCGCCCTCGACCCAGTCTGTGGCGGAGATGCGCACGAAGAGCGGCAGGCGCTCGGGCCACTCCTTCCGGACCGCGGCCACCACCTCCCGGGCCAGCCGGGTGCGGTTCTCGAAGCTGCCGCCGTAACGGTCTGTGCGCTGGTTGGTGAGGGGCGACAGAAACTGGTGCAACAGGTAGCCGTGGGCGGCGTGGAGCTCTGCCACCTGGAAGCCCGCGGCCAGGGCCCGGCGGGCGGCGGCCACGAAGGCCTGGATCACGCCGGCGAGACCGGCCTCGTCCAGGGCTGTGGGCACGGTCCAGCCCGCGTCGAAGGGCAGGGCGCTGGGGGCCACGGGCACCCACCCGCCCGCCGCGAGGGGGACGCTGCCGCTGCCTTTCCAGGGCGCGGGATTCGAGGCCTTGCGGCCCGCGTGGGCCAGCTGCACGCCGGGCACCACGCCCTGGGCGGCCATGAAGCGCGTGAGGGGGATCAGGGCCTCGGCCTGGGCATCGCTCCAGAGACCCAGGTCATTGGGGCTGATGCGGGCCTCGGGTGTCACCGCCGCCGCCTCCGTGAGGATCAGTCCCGCGCCTCCCTGGGCCAGCCCGCCGTAGTGCACCTGGTGCCACGCGTTCACCAGCCCGCCCTCCGCCTGGTACTGGCACATGGGCGACACCGCGATGCGGTTGGGCAGCGTGAGGCCGCGCAGGCTCAGAGGGGAGAACAGGTTCGTCATCGGGGCTCCACTTGCTCAGAATGCGGCATGCGCCGCATTCTGAGATAGCTAAGGATACTGGGTGATTAGTTCGTCAGGATCGTTGGGTGAGGTGGGATGTGCGGGGTGGTTCCGGCGGGGCGAAAATACGGATCGTTGTGGATGATCGGGAGGGCCGGGGCTCTTCGGTGGGGGCGTTGCTGACACGGATGGAAGGTGTCGCGGTCACGGTGAAACGGCTGCGGACGGGGGACTACCTCATCGAGGGGAAGGCCGTGCTGGAGCGGAAGCGTGTGCCGGATTTTCTGGCGAGCCTGTTCGAGGGAAGGCTGTTCGCACAGGCCCGGCGGTTGGCCGAGGCGCCGGTGAGGTCATTCCTCATTCTGGAGGGACCCTCCTCGGAATGGACCCAGCGCCACATCCGGCGGGAGGCCGTCCAGGGGGCGATGCTGACGCTCTCTGTAGTCTTCGGGATCCCGGTGCTGCGATCCCAGAATGAGGAGGAAACAGCGAGGCTGATTGCCTACACTGCACGGCAGCTGCACTCCGTATCAACCGCTCCGCTGCCTCGGTCTGGGTGGCAGCCCAGGGGGAAGCGGGCCATTCAGCTGCGAGTGCTCTCCAGCTTCCCCCGGATCGGAACTAAACGAGCCCAGCGACTCCTGGACCACTTCGGCACCCTGGAAAACATCGTGGCCGCGCCGCCAGAAGCACTGTCCGCAGTCCCCGGCATCGGCCAGCAAACGGCCCAGTCCCTCCACTGGGCCGTCCACGAAGAGTCCCTTTCTTACCGCGTGTGAATCGTGGGGCAACGCCCCGCGATTCACACCCTCACAGCCCCAAAATCCTTCGCACCTCCGCCTCCAGCAGCCCCTCGCGTAGCTCGGCCAAGTCGTAGCGGACGCGGGTCATGGGCTTGGTGACTTTGAGGATGCGGGTGAGGTCGATGGGGGTGCCGCTCAGCACCACGTCGCAAGGGGTGGCCTCGATGGTGGCCTCGAGGTCCT
>JAAXXS010000173.1 GCA_013334395.1 Holophagaceae bacterium
AGCTGGGCGCGGACCTGTTCATCATCCTCACGGGCGTCGCCAAGGTGGCCCTGGACTTCGGCAAGCCCACCCAGCGCTGGGTGGACCGCCTCACGGCCGCCGAGGCCCGGCAGTACCTGGCCGAGGGCCAGTTCCCGGCGGGCAGCATGGGCCCCAAGATCGAGAGCGCCCTGGCTTTCCTGGAGGGCGGTGGCCACGAGGTGCTCATCACCACCGCCGAGGCCCTGGCCACGGAGGACCCGGCCACGGTCGGCACCCGCATTGTGGTCGACTGAACGGAACCACCCGCCCAGGCATCCCATCCCCGGGGGGAAACCGCCCCTCCTCGGCCTTGTCTTTTGTTTTCACGCAGTTGGCTTCATCGGATGAATAGGGGTTTTGGAAGATAGATAAAAAAATTTTTTTCGCATGAAAAAAATTATTGACCTACCTGTCGAGATTCCTAAAATTGAACTGCAACTTGACGCACAACTCCCCAGAGCTTGCTGCGCTTCCACATCGATCCCTGGGGAACCGAAGCGAACACCCAACACGTCAAGAGAGGGGAGGGAGCCATGGAATTCACGCTCAACACTCGTCCCGTGAGCTACAGCCTCGATCCGGACATGGAGGTGCTCGCCTACCTGCGGGAAGTGGCCGGCATCCTCAGTCCCAAGGACGGCTGCTCGGGCGAGGGCGTCTGCGGCTGCTGCACCATCCTCGTGGAGGGCAAGCCGCGCCTCAGCTGCCGCATGAAGATGAAGGAGCTCGACGGCAAGAGCCTCACGACCGTGGAGGGCCTCAGCCAAGCCGAGCAGGACGCCTTCGCCGACGCCTTCGTGGTCAAGGGCGGCGTCCAGTGCGGCTTCTGCACCCCGGGCATCGTCATGAAGGCCGCCGCCATCGTGCGGAAGAACCCCGATCCCAGCCGCCAGGAGATCACCGAGGGCCTCTCGGGGAACATCTGCCGCTGCACCGGCTACAAGAAGGTGGTGGACTCCATCGCCTGCGCCGCCGAGGCCCTGCGCGAGGGCAAGGCCGTGGAATATCCGGGCGGCACCGGCAAGGTCGGCACCCGGCACCCGAAGTACACGGGCCGCGAGGCCGTCCTGGGCCAGCGGGTCTTCGTGGGGGACATGAAGGAACCGGACATGATCTGGGCGGCCCTGCGCTTCTCGGACCACCCGCGGGCCAAGGTCCTGAAGATCGACATCTCGGAGGCCCTGGCGACGCCCGGCGTCGTCAAGGTGCTCACCGCCCAGGACGTCCCCGCCAAGCGCCAGATGGGCTCCATCACCATGGACTGGCCGGTGCTGGTGGCCGAGGGCGAGATCACCTGCTTTGTGGGCGATGTGCTCGCCACGGTGGCCGCCGAGACCGAGGCCATCGCCCGGGCCGCCGCCGCCAAGGTGCGAGTGGAATACGAAGTGCTGGCGCCCGTCACGGATGTGTTCGAGGCCCTGCAGCCGGGCGCCGACCAGGTCCATCCGATGTTCCCGGGCAACGTGCTGCACCGGGCCTCGGTGACCGTGGGCGACGCGGAGACGGCCCTGGCCGGCTCGGCCTACGTGACCCGCAACCGCTTCACCACCCAGCGCGTCGAGCACGCCTTCCTGGAGCCCGAGGCCACCCTGGCTCTGCCCTGGCAGAAGGACGGCCGGCCCGGCGTGAAGCTCTACAGCTGCAGCCAGGGCGTCTATGAAGACCGCCACCAGGTCGCGCTGCTCCTGGGCCTGCCCAAGGAGCTGGTGAACGTGGTGCAGGTGCAGAACGGCGGCGGCTTCGGCGGCAAGGAAGACATCACCACCCAGAGCCACGTGGCGATGCTGGCCTGGTCCACGGGCCGTCCGGCCATGCTGCGCCTCACCCGCCAGGACTCCCTGCGCATGCACACCAAGCGGCACCCCATCGTCATGGACTACGCCGTGGGCTGCGACAAGGACGGCAACCTGACCGGCATGGTGGTCACCATGCACTCGGACAGCGGCGCCTACTCCAGCGTCGGCCTGGCCGTCATTGAGCGGGCCGTGTCCCACTCCGCCGCCGCCTACTATGTGCCGAACGTGAAGGTGCACGGCACCGCCGTGGTCACCAACAACGCGCCCTGCGGAGCCTTCCGGGGCTTCGGGGTGAACCAGTCCAACTTCGCCTTCGAGTCCTGCCTGGACGAGCTCTGCAAGCAGGGCGGCTTCGACCGCTGGCAGTTCCGCTGGGACAACGCCCTCACCGAGGGCCGCACCATCGCCACGGGCCAGACCCTCACGTCAGGCGTGGGTGTCCGCAAGTGCCTGGAGGCCCTCAAGGACCGCTTCCGCGCGGCCAAGTACGCTGGCATTGCCGCTGGCATGAAGAACACCGGCATCGGCTGCGGCCTGGCGGACTTCGGCCACGCCAAGATCATCATCCGCGCCGAGAACCGGGTGGAGCTCCACCACGGCTGGTGCGAGATGGGCCAGGGCAACTTCACCATGGGCGTCCAGTCCCTGGTGGAAGAGACGGGCATCGACCCGGCCTTCATCGAGGTCATCGTGGAGACCAACGAGGAGGCCGAGTCCGGCATGACCACCGGGTCGCGGGGCACCTCGCTGCTGGCCAACTCCGTCATCGCCGCCTGCAAGGACCTGAAGGTGGACCTGGCCTCGGGCAAGCGCCTGAAGGATCTCGTCGGCAAGGAGTATCGCGGCAGCTGGGTCTGCGACTGGACCGTGCCTCCCGGCAAGCCCCCCAAGCCCGGCTACGACGTGGTCACCCACTACTCCTTCGGCTACGCGGCCCAGCTGGTCGAGCTGGATGAGACGGGCAAGATCACCCGCATCACCGCCGCCCACGACGCGGGCCGGATCATGAATCCGACCCTCTACGAAGGCCAGATTGAGGGCTCGCTGCACATGGGCCTGGGCTACGCCGTGTCCGAAGAGTTCCCCTACAAGGACGGCCGACCGGTGTCTCTCAAGATGTCCGACCTGGGCCTCATCAAGGCCAAGGACATGCCGCCCATGGAGATCATCGGTATCGAGGTGCCGGACGCGGTCGGCCCCTACGGCGCGAAGGGCGTGGGCGAGATCGGCCTGGTCCCCACCGCCGGGGCCGTGGCCAACGCCCTCTGCCAGCTCGACGGCATCCGTCGCACGACCCTGCCCCTGAAGGAAATGAAGCTGCTCGGCAAGAAGAACAAGGCCTGAACCCAACCAACCCCATACCGGCTGCTCTGCACCGGATTTCACGTCCCTTCATTCCACCGGAGTCCCCCCCATGTCCAACCTCGACACCCGCATCGCCGAACTGGCTGCCAAGTACCTGCCCCTGGCGGCAGAGATGCTGAAGGAGGCCATCCGGATCCCCGCCGACTACGTCGAAAAGCCCGTGGACCAGGGCGGCGACCCCTTCTGCGGCACCTCCAACCACGAGTTCCCCCGCATCGACTACCTCCGCAAGAAGATCGTGGCGATCAAGGCCGTGCGGAAGGACGAGGACGCCTACTTCGACGACTTCGGCAACCTGGTGTGGCGGGTGGAAGATCCCAACGATGGCATCCCCGCGGACCAGAAGAAGGTGGTCTACATCGACGGCCACACGGACACCGTGAAGCCCCTCCGGGCCCAGTGGCTCCAGAACACCGGCGGCATCGACTGCTTCGACGGCGTCATCGACGCCACCAAGGTGAACAAGGAGTTCCTGAACAAGGAGCTGGGCTACCTGCCCCCCGAGAGTGAGTGGAACCACCTCATCTTCGGCCGCGGCGCCGCGGATCAGCTGGGTGGCGTGATCTCCGCCGCCATCGCCACCAAGATCATGCTCGAGCTGGAGGCCGAGGGCGCCCTCAAGGGCGTGATCGTCTACTCCTACGCCACGGTCTGCGAAGAGGACAACGACGGCGCCGGCCCCATGTACCTCAACCGCGACGTCTTCCCCACCGCCGCGCCCGCCGTGGTGCCCGATGTGGTCATCCTCACCGACAGCTCCGGCTGCTCCAAGAACGGCGCCCTGGGCATCTACCGCGGCCAGCGCGGCCGCATGCAGATCGAGGTCACGGTCAAGGGCAAGTCCTGCCACGGCTCCATGCCCTGGGAAGGCAAGAACCCCCTGGAGTTTGGCGGCGCCATCCTGAAAGAGGCGGCCGACAAGTACGATCAGCGCATCGGCTTCAAGGACGACAAGTTCCTGGGCCACGGCACCCGCACCGCCTCCTGGTCCAAGCTGGACACCCCCAGCGACTGCGCCGTGCCTGAGAAGTTCACCTTCCGCTTCGACCGTCGCCTGACCATCGGCGAGACCCCTGAGCAGTCCTGCGCCGACGTCGAGGCCCTCGACGCCGTGGCCGTCGCCCGCAAGGCTGGCCTCACGGTGGAGGTCTCCATCCCCACCTACACCGACGCCTCCTGGAAGGGCTACGTCCTGAACAACCCCCAGGTCTACCTGGGCTGGCTCACCCCTGAAGAGCACCCCGCCGTGCAGGCCGCAGTGGCCGCCTACAAGCAGGTCATCTCCCCCAACGTGGACGGCAAGGTGGGCACCGGCGGTGTCCTCACCAAGGAGCCCCGCGTGGACCGCTGGGTCTTCAGCACCGACGGCGTCGGCTACCCCATCCCCAAGGACGCCAGCGTCCCCGGTGCGGCCGCGAAGCGGTGGGTGAACAACGGGGTCTACAAGCACCCCGCCATGATCGGCTTCGGCACGGGCATCGAGCAGAACACCCACAAGATCGGCGAGTGCCTGGATGAGCGCGAGCTCCAGCACAGCGCGGCCTTCCTGGCCCGCTACCCCACCGTCTTCGCGGGCACCAAGTAGTTCGACCGTACCAAGGCAAGACCGTCTCCTCCGATTTCCCGGGAGCAAGGCACCATGGAAAAAGCATTTCGCTCCGCGTCCATCGACCTGCTGGCGAGCTGGATCTTCAGCGAGCTCGACAGCAAGGACGCCGTCATGGGCATCCCCAAGGCGAACTTCCAGGTGCCCGATCCCAAGCTCGCCCGGGAGATGTTCGGGCACACCGTGGCCGCGCCCCTGGGCGTGGCCGCGGGACCCCACACCCAGCTGGCCCAGAACATCGTGGCCAGCTGGCTGTGCGGCGCCCGCTTCATCGAGCTGAAGACGGTCCAGATCCTCGACGAGATCGAGGTGAGCCGCCCCTGCATCGACGCGGCGGACGAGACCTACAACTGCGAGTGGTCCCAGGAGCTGAAGCTCGAGGAGTCCTTCACGGAGTACCTCAACGCCTGGGTGCTCATCCACGCCCTGGCGCACAAGCTGGGGCTCAAGGATCCGGGCACCCACTTCAGCATGAGCGTGGGCTACAACCTGGAAGGCATCCAGAG
>JAAXXS010000018.1 GCA_013334395.1 Holophagaceae bacterium
TGGGCGAGCCCCAGGCCCGCTGGCGGCTGATGCACCAGTCCGGCCGGCCCGCGATCATGGCCTGGATGCGGTTCTGGCCCTGGGCGGGCACCCACTGGGTCTGCTCCACGCCCTCGATGCCCAGCTCACGCAGGGTGCGGCCCTTCCCGGCCAGCTCCGAGTCCATGGTGATGAACCACTGCTCCGTGGCGCGGAAGAGGATGGGGGTCTTGGTGCGCCAGCAGTGGGGGTAGCTGTGCACCAGGATCTCGTCGTGCAGCAGGCTGCCGTCCCGGCGCAGCCGCTCTACCACCAGGGGGTTGCAGTCGAAGATGTTCTTGCCGACCAGCTCCGGGTCATTCACCGCGGCCACGAACTTGCCGTCGGGTCCCACCAGCTGGAGCAGGCCCAGGTGGTGGGCCAGGTTGAAGTCGTCCACGCCGTGGTCCGGGGCGGTGTGCACCAGGCCCGTGCCCGTGTCCGCGGTGACGTAGTCCGCCAGCAGCACCGGGCTTTCCCGGTCCAGCCAGGGATGCCGCGCCACCAGGGTCTGGAACTCCTTGCCGCGTCGGATCTCAACGGTGTGCAGCGTTTCGCCCAACTTCTTCGAGAAGTCCTCCAGCAGCGAAACGGCCACCACGAAGTGCCGTCCCTCGGCCCGGACCACCGCGTAGTCCAGGTCCGGATGCATGGCGATGGCCAGGTTGCTGGGCAGTGTCCAGGGCGTGGTGGTCCAGATGGGCAGCAGCAGGGGCGTCGGCAGCTCCATGCGCAGGGCTTCCGCCTCGAACACCGGGAAGGCCACGGTGACGGCGGCGCTGCTCTTGTCCGCGTATTCCACCTCGGCCTCGGCCAGGGCGGTCCGGGCGCCGTAGCTCCAGTGCACGACCTTCAGCTTGCGGGTGACGGAGCCGCTCTCGAAGAGCTTGGCCAGGTGCCGCACGGTCTCCGCCTCGTAGAGGGGATCCATGGTCACGTAGGGACGCTCCCAGGCGCCCAGCACGCCGAGACGCTGGAAGGCGGTCCGCTGGGTATCGATCCACTTCTGGGCATAGACGCGGCAGCGCTGCAGGAACTCGGCGCGACTCAGCTCCCGGCGCTTGGGGCCGAGGTCCTTCTCCACCGCGTGCTCGATGGGCAGGCCGTGGCAGTCCCAGCCCGGCACGTAGGGCGACTCGTAGCCTTCCATCCAGCGGGATTTCACCACCACGTCCTTGAGGATCTTGTTCAGCGCATGGCCCATGTGGATGGCGCCGTTGGCGTAGGGCGGACCGTCGTGCAGGACCTCGCGCCCCTTGCCCTTCCCGGCGGCGTTGTCGGCCCGCCGCTTCGCCTCGATGCGGGCGTAGAGGCCCTCGGCCTTCCAGCGCTCCAGGCGCTTCGGCTCCCGCTGAGGCAGGTCCGCCTTCATGGGGAAATCCGTCCTCGGAAGGAATACGGAGTATTTCTTAACCGGAGCTTGCTCGCTCATCGGCGCCCTCGTGCGTCGGGGGGCGCACCCAAGCGCCCCGGGGTTGATCCTCCAGTTCACCACGGAACCCCTGCCATCACAAGGGAAAGGACCCGGAGACCGGGTCCTTTCGGGCAGGATGGGCGCGGCTCAGAGCTGGCTGGTGCAGTGCCTGCAGCGGGTGGCCTTGAGGGGCACCTGCTCGAGGCAGGCGGGGCACTCCTTGGTGGTGGCCGGCGCCGGGGCCTCTTCCTTCTTCTTCGTGACCTTCTCGAGCAGCTTCACCAGCACCAGGAAGATGACCAGGGCGATGATCAGGAAGTTGACCGTGGCTCCCAGCACCGCGCCGATGCGGAACTTGCCGAGGACCCACTCCTCCCACTTGATGTTCGCCGGCAGCACGTAGCTGACCAGCGGCATCACGATGCCGTCCACGAAGGCCGTGACGATCTTGCCGAAGGCACCGCCCACGACCACGGCCACGGCCAGGTCGATCACGTTGCCCTTCATGATGAAGGCCTTGAATTCATCCTTGAGCGACATGGCCGGTCCTCTCTGAAAATCCGGCGGGAGCCAGGGCCCCCGCCGGTTCCTATGGGTTCGAATGAACTACTTGGGGGCGGGACCTTCGACGACACCCGTGACCGTCTTGCGGACCTCGGCCTTGCCGTCGCTCACCTTCACGTCGATCTCGACCCGGCGGTTCTTGGCCTGGCCGGCCTTGGTGGCGTTGTCAGCGAGGGGCTGATCGGGGCCCACGCCCACGGTGCTGACCCGGGCAGCGGGAATGCCGGCGTCCACGAGGACCTTGGCCACCGCGTCGGCGCGCTGCTTGGCCAGCGCCTTGTTCAGGGCCTTGCCGCCCAGGGAGGAGGTGTGGCCGCTGACCGTGAGGGTGTAGTCACCCTTGTAGGCCTTCAGGCCGCCAGCCACCTTCTGGATGGCAGCAATGGCTTCAGGACCCAGCTCCGCCTTGTTGTTGGCGAAGTGCAGAACAGCCTCATCCAGGACGATCCGGGCCGGCGGCGGGGGCGGCGGAGGGGGCACAGGCTTGGCGACCACCGCAGGCGCCACGGGAGCGGGCGGGGGCGGGGCGGGAGCCACCGGCTCCGGTGCGGGCTTGGGCGCGGGCGCCGGGGCAGGCGCTGGCGCAGGCGCCGCCTTCGGCGCGGGGGCGGACACAGGAGCGGGCGCGGCCTTGCCGCTACCCCAGGCATAGCCGAGTCCCAGGGAGACGAGGTATTCCGTGCGCCGGCTCGCCAGCTCCACCCGGACCGCCTTCACACCCATATCCAGGAGGAAGTTGTCGGCAGGCTTGGCCTGGACACCCAGCCCAGCATGGTAGTTGAAGCGCGTCGTGCTCTCGCCCTTGGTGGAGTAGGGAGTGCCGACGTTGGTGGCGCCCACACCGGCAGCCAGGTAGGGGGTCCAGTTGTCCGTGCTGGGACGAAGGTTGTAGAGCCCTGACAGCAGCGCGTGGGTCTGCTTGCCGGTGCCAGCGCCGGGCGTTTCGAGGGTCAGATCGTTGCGGATGGCGCGGAGGTCGAGGCCCCACTTGTTGGTGTACCAGTGGCCCACGCCCAATCCGAAGTGGATCTGGTCCTTCATGGCGAAGCCGCCAACCTTGGCATCGGAGCCAAACAGGGTCTCGCCGACGTGGCCGGTGACCCAGGCGGTGCCCTGCTGGGCAGAGAGGCTGAGCGCGCTGCCGGCGATCAGGATAAGGAGCGTTCTTTTCATGGGTTTCCTCCAGAGACAGGTCATGTGACTTCTGTCACATGGTAGGCATGAAAGGTCTATTTACGCAAGTTTTGCTTTCCTATTTTATGGACCCAAGTCTTTTCATTGCCTACTTTTGGGTAATCGATGATTTGTTATTTTTCGATAAGTAAAATGATATTTTCTAATTTATAAGCAACCGTTCAGATCGTCAGGTCGGGTCCCCCCTTCTTTGGCCCTTCGCCCCCCGGTGGGTTCGCACCCTCGGCATGCTCCGGCGTTCCTCGGTATCGGCACAGCCAAAACGAAGAAGACACCAAGAACGGGACAGCAGCCCGGTTCTTGGTGTCTTCTTGGCGTTCCTTCTGATCAAGCCTCGGGAGGCGCCAACACCGTGATCAGGGCAGCCCCGGTCTCGACGGTGGCGCCCTCCTGGACGTGCACGGTCGCCACGGTCCCGGCCAGATTGGTCTTCAGCTCGTTCTGCATCTTCATGGCTTCCATGACGACGAGGGTCTGACCTTCGTGGACAGTATCGCCCTTGGCCACGAGCAGCTTCACCACCTTGCCGGGCATGGGGGAGGTCAGGACGCCGCCGCTGGCGCCCGCGCCACCGGAAGCCCCAAGCAGGGCCCGGCGGGGGTCCACCAGGGCAAACTCGTAGGCGCCGTCATAGAGCATGGCGCGGTAGGCGTGGCTCTCCGGATCCAGGGACTTGGCCTGGTCCAAGCGCACCTCCACGGAGCGCGAGTCCATGAGGATCGAGTAGCAGCCGGGTTCCATTTCCTGGATGTCCACGGGGTGGCTCTCACCCTCCCAGACCAGCGTCGTGACGCCATCCAGGTGGATGAGTTCCACGTCCTTGGATTCCTTGCCGAGGGTCAGGGTGCGTTTCACTTGGACTCTCCTACAGCCGGTTGAACCGGCCCCATTGCTTCCAGACATCGGGCTTCCCGTCGCCATTGGCGGCGGGCTGGGCGGCCCGGCGCTGCTCGGACTCGAGCTCGTGCACCATCGCCGCAGCCACGGCGAACTTCAGGTCGGGACCATGACCCGTCTTCTTCCAGAAGGGCTGGTCGAGCATGCCCGTGTGCAGGGCGCCTTCGCGGAAGGGGCCGTGCTCCATGAGTGCCTCATGGAAGGCGATGTTGTGGCGGATGCCGCCGATGCGGTATTCGCCGAGGGCGGCGCGCATGCGCTCGATGGCCTCGATGCGGGTCGGTCCCCAGGTGCTCAGTTTGCTGATCATGGGGTCATAGAACATGGGCACCTCGGCACCCTCGTAGACGCCGCCGTCATCGCGCACGTTGCGACCGCTGGGGGTGCGGAGGAAGGTAATCTTCCCGGGGCTGGGCATGAAGTTCTTGTCGGGATCCTCGGCATAGACGCGGCACTCGATGGACCAGCCGTTGAGGGGGATCTCCTCCTGGGTCATGGGCAGCTTCTCGCCGCGCGCCACCAGGATCTGCCACTTCACCAGGTCCAGGCCGGTGATCCACTCGGTGACCGGGTGCTCCACCTGCAGGCGGGTGTTCAGCTCCAGGAAGTAGAAGTTGCGGTGGATGTCCGCCAGGAACTCCACGGTGCCCGCGCCGACGTAGTTCACGGCCTTGGCGACCTTCAGCGCGGCCTCGCCCATGGCCTTGCGCATCTCGGGGGTCACATGGGGGCTGGGGGCCTCCTCGATGACCTTCTGGTGCCGCCGCTGCACCGAGCACTCCCGCTCATGCAGGTAGACGTGGTTGCCGTGATTGTCCCCGAAGATCTGGATCTCGATGTGCCGGGGCTGCACGATGGCCTTCTCGACGTAGACGCTGTCATCGCCGAAGGAGGACAGGGCCTCGCCCCGGGCCCGCGCCAGCGACGAGGTGAACTCCTCGGGGTTGTGCACCAGGCGCATGCCCTTGCCGCCGCCGCCCATGGCGGCCTTGAGCATTACCGGGAAGCCGATCTTCAGCGAGGCTTCCAGCAGGGCTTCGTCCGCCATGGTCTCCTGGATGCCCGGCACCACGGGGCAGCCAGCCTCGATGGCCACGACCCGGGCCGCCGTCTTGGAACCCATGCTCTCAATGGACTCGGGCCGGGGGCCGATGAAGGTGATGCCCGCAGCCGCGAAGGCCCTTGCGGCCTCGGCGTTCTCGGACAGGAAGCCGTAGCCGGGGTGCACCGCGTCCGCGCCGCTGCGGCGGCAGACGTCGATGATCTTCGCCAGCACCAGGTAGCTCTCTCGCGCCGGGGCGGGGCCGATGCAGTAGGCCTCGTCGGCCATGCGCACGTGAAGCGCGCCGCGGTCCACCTCCGAATACACCGCCACGGTGGGAATGCCCATTTCCCGACAGGTGCGGATGACCCGGCAGGCGATCTCACCCCGGTTGGCAATCAGGATCTTGGTCACAGGCATAAGTGGACCTCGGATTCAGGCATGATGGATGGCAATGCGTCCCTCCAGCCTAGCAAACCCCCTCGTCATCTTCACCATTTGCCTTCTCGGTCTAGCCTGCGGTCGGCGGGGTGACCCACTGCCGCGGCCCCGGGCGGCGGCGCTGCCTGTGCAGGCCCACCTCGAAGGCCTCCGCAAGGCCCGGGTGGTGGTGCCCTCCAGGGATGTGTCGGGCGACACTCTGGCGGGCGTGGAACTGGTGCGGGTCATCTACCTGCCACTCGGCCTGACCAAGCCCACGCCCGACGAGGTCTTCACTCGGGGCGAGGTGGTGCTGGAGCGGCGTCGGCCGGACCTGCCCGGACCGGGCGAGACCTTCCTGCTGGACCTCGCCTCCCTCCGGCGGCCCCAGGGCTGGCTCGTCCTGGTGGCCGTGCGCCTGGGCAACGTCGCCGGGCGGCCCAGCGAAGTCCTGCCCTGGCTCGATCCCGGACTCTGAGTCCTACCGGCCGCTGTCCATGGCCTCGAGGCGCTGGTTCCACCACTGCACCACGGCCCGCGCGAGCTGATCCTTGGGCAGCGGTCCCAAGGGGTGGTGCGCGCCCTGGGGAGTGATCGGAGTCAGGGTGTTGGCCTGGGGTCCGAAGGCCCGGCCGGCCTGCACATCATTGACCAGCACGGCGTCGAGCCCCTTCTTCTGGAGCTTGGCGGCGGCGTGTTCCAGGTGGTGCTGACTCTCCGCCGCGAAGCCGATCACCCACTGATCCGGCCGGCGGGCGGCGGCGAGGGTCGCCAGGATGTCCGGGGTCCGCACGAGGACGATCGTCTCAGGACCTTCGCCCTTCTTGGCCTTCTCGGGGGCGGTCTGTTCGGGCCGCTGGTCCGCCACCGCCGCGGCGGCCACCAGGCCATCGGCATCCGCCCAGCGGGCCTGACAGGCCGCCAGCATCTGCTCCGCGCTACGCACCCGGATGGTCTCGACACCCCAGGGAGCGGGCAGGTCGCCGCCCAGCACCAGCTGGACGCTGGCGCCCGCATCCCGGAAGGCCCGGGCCAGCTCCACGCCCATGGCCCCGGTGCTGCGGTTGGTGAGCAGGCGGACCGGGTCCAGGTCCTCCCGGGTCGGGCCCGAGGTGATGACCACCCGGCGGCCCGTCAGACCGCGCAGCTTCGGGGCCGCATGCACCTGGATGGCCTCGGCGATGACAGCGACCTCCGCCAGCTTGCCCGCCCCCTCCTCGCCGCAGGCCAGGAGCCCCGAGCCGGGCTCCACCACCGCGTGGCCGAAGGACTTCAGGCGGGCCAGGTTGGCCTGCACGGCGGGATGCTCCCACATGCCGGTGTTCATGGCCGGGGCCCAGAGCACCGGGGCGCGGGTCGCCAGCAGGACAGTGCTCAGCAGGTCCGAGGCCAGGCCGTTGGCGGTCTTCCCGAGGCTGTTCGCGGTGGCTGGCACCACGGCCACCAGGTCCGCCCAGCGGGCCAGCTCGATGTGCTCGACGCTGGGGTTCGCGCGCCACTCCCCCTGGTCGGGGTTGGCGCCGTAGCAGGGCTCGCCGGTCAGGCTACAGAGGGTCAGCGGGGTGATGAACCGTGCGCCCGCCTCGGTGAGGATGCAGCGCACACGGTGCCCCTGGTTGACCAGCAAGCGGGCCAACTCAGCGGACTTGTACGCGGCCACGCCGCCGGTAATGCCGAGGATGATCTGCATGGGTCGGGCTCCCGGGACCCTCCATCCTACTCCAGACGCATTGATTGAACCCCGATCCGGTGTTATGCTTCCTGGTTCGGAGAGCCCATGACCCAGCGCACCATCGTTCGTGTCCCGGATGAGATCGCCAACAAGTACCGCTTCGTCGTCGTGGCGGGCAAGCGCTGCGAGCAGCTGCAGCGCGGCGCCTTCCCCAAGGTCGAGGTGGTTGTCCCCGTGAACAAGCACGGACAGGCCCAGGATGCCCCCAAGCTGGCCTCCTTCTGGGGCCAGGTGGCCGTGGCCGAGGTCGAAGAGAACCGCATCGCCTTTGAGGAAGCGGAAGTCATCCCCCTCGACGACACCGTGGTCGTGCCGATCTCCAGCGAGTAGTTCCGCTCAGGAAATGCAGAAGGCCCCCTTTCCTGGGGGCCTTCTGCTTTTCCTGAGTCAATTGAACTGACTGTGGAATAGCCCTTGCGCTCTGCGCTTGGAGGCACCAATATTCAACATCTGTTGAATTGGACCTTCATGCCCAGCCCCCTGCCCTCCCGAAGCCGCGGTCCCAAGCCCACCAAGGTGGACCCGGACCACCTGCTGGACGCCGCCCAGGCGGTCTTCGCCGAGGAGGGGCTCCGGGCCGCCAGCCTCCGGGCCATCGCCCGCCGGGCGGGCTGCGATCCCGCCCTGATCTACTACCACTTCGCCAGCAAGGAGGCCCTCTTCCTGGCCCTGCTGAACCGACGCTTCCCCGCGCTGCTGCGCGACATGGCGCGGCTGGCCGAGCCCACGGACCTGCGGCCCACCCCCCTGCGGCTCTGGGACGTGCTGCTCATCTACCACCGGTATTTCAAGGACGACCCGGGCATCCGCGCCCTCATCCGCGGCGAGATCGTCCGGGGGGCCGAGGGGCTCGGCCACCTGATCGAGGACCAGATCCGGCCCATGGTCGGGTCCATCCGGCAGATCTTCGAGCAGGGCATCGCCCGCGGCGAGGTCCGCCCCGAGGTCCAGCCGCTCTTGGCCACGTTCTTCCTGGCCAAGATGCAGCTCGAGATCCTGGACGTGCTCCCGGCGGTGCTGCCCCTGCTCACGGAGCTGCCGCCGGAGGGCGCGGTCCTCACCGGCATGCGCGCCTGGCTGGAGATCCTCTGGCGGGGCGTCGCCCTGGATGCCTCCGCCCCGCTGCCCACGCTGCCTTCCCCCTTGGTCTGAAAGGACTCCCATGCGCTACCCCGCCCTCGCCCGGATGACATTCCTCGCTGGCACGGTGCTGCTGGCCACCGCCTGCCGCAGCCACCCGGAGGCCCGGCTCCAGCTCTCGGGCAACATCGAGGTGGTCTCGGTGAGCGCCAGCTTCCGGGTGGCCGGCAAGGTGCTGGAGCGCCCCGTGGAGGAAGGCCAGGTGGTGCAGGCCGGTCAGCTGCTGGCCCGCCTGGACGCCCGGGACCTGGAGCAGCAGGCCGCCGGCCGCACAGCGGACGTGGCCACGGCCCGGGCCGTGCTGGACGCCCTGCTCGCGGGCTCGCGCCCCGAGGAGGTCGAGGCCTCCAAGGCCGCCCTGGAGCAGGCCAGCGCCGACCTCCGCCGCCTGGAGCCCGATGAGGCCCGGGTCCGGGACCTCTACCAGAAGGGGATCCTCTCGGTGCGGGACTTCGAGGCCTCCCGGGCCGCCTTCGAGGCCGCCCGCGGCAAGGTCCGCCAAGCCGAGCAGCAGTTCGCCCTCGTGAAGAAGGGGCCCAGGAAAGAAGACATCGACCAGGCCCGGGCCCGGTTCGAATCGGCCAGCCAGGGCCTGGCCCTGGCCCAGACCCAGCTGGGCTACGCGACCCTCGTGGCCCCGACCGCAGGAGTGATCCTGTCGAAGAACGTCGAGCCCATGGAATACGTCGCCCCCGGCACCGCCGTGGTGACCCTGGCGAACCTGGGCCAGGTCTGGCTTCGCGCCTATGTGGAGGAGGCCGACCTGGGCCGCGTGAAGGTGGGCCAGAAGGCCTTTGTCACCTCGGACACCTATCCCGGGAAGCGCTACGAAGGCCGAGTCTCGTTCATCTCCTCCGAGGCGGAGTTCACCCCCAAGAGCGTCCAGACCCGCAAGGAGCGCGCGAAGCTTGTCTACCGGATCAAGATCGAACTCCCCAACCCGGCCATGGAGCTGAAGCCGGGCATGCCCGTGGACGCCGAGATCGTCCTGGACGCCCGCTGATGGAGACCATCCGGGCCCAGGCGCTGACGCGCCGCTTCGGGGACTTCGTGGCCCTGGACGGCCTCAGCCTGGCCGTGGAGGAGGGCGAGATCTTCGGCCTCGTGGGTCCCGATGGGGCCGGCAAGACCACGACCATGCGCCTGCTCACGGGCATCCTGGAGCCCAGCTCCGGCGAGGCCTGGGTGGACGGGCTCCCGGTCCAGGGCCAGGCCGAGGCCATCAAGGAGCGCATCGGCTACATGGCCCAGCGCTTCGGGCTCTACCCGGACCTCACGGTGCTGGAGAACCTCGACTTCTACGCGGACCTCTATGAGGTGCCCCGGGCGGGCCGCAGCGAGCGGGTTGAGCGGCTCCTGGCCTTCAGCAACCTCACCCCCTTCAAGCGCCGCCAGGCGGGCAACCTCTCCGGGGGCATGAAGCAGAAGCTGGGCCTGGCCTGCGCCCTCATCCACACGCCCCGGGTGCTCTTCCTGGACGAGCCCACCAACGGCGTGGATCCCGTCTCCCGGCGCGACTTCTGGCGCATCCTCTACCAGCTCCAGCAGGAGAAGGTGACCATCTTCGTCTCCACGGCCTACCTGGACGAGGCCGAGCGCTGCAACCGCGTGGGCCTCCTGCACCAGGGCCGGCTCCTGGCCTGCGACACCGTGGACGGCGTGAAGCAGCTGCTGAAGGGGACCCTCCTGGAGCTGCGCTGCGACACCCCCTGGCAGGCCGCCACCCACCTGCGCGAAGCAGCCCTGGGCACCGTGGCCCTCTTCGGGGACCGCCTGCACATCCTGGTCGAGTCGGCGGAAGCGGCCCAGCCGCGGATCGAGGCCGTGCTCCGGGCCGCGGGCATCGCCGCCCACGAGCTGCGGGTCATCGAACCCACCCTGGAAGACGTGTTCACCTCGGCGATTCCGGCGGGGGGCGCATGAGCGGCTTCGCCGTCACCCTGCGGGACCTGGAGCGGCGCTTCGGGGACTTCGTGGCCGTGAACCGCATCAGCCTCGATGTCAGCCGGGGCGAGATCTTCGGCTTCCTCGGCCCCAACGGCGCGGGGAAGTCCACCACCATCCGCATGCTCTGCGGGCTGCTGGAGCCCTCGGGGGGCAGCGGCACCGTGGCGGGCTTCGACATCCGCACCGAGCGGGAGCAGATCAAGCGCAGCATCGGCTACATGAGCCAGAAGTTCAGCCTCTACGACGACCTCACCGTCGAGGAGAACATCGACTTCTACAGCGGCATCTACGGCATCCCCCGGGCGAAGAAAGCGGAACGGAAAGCCTGGGTGCTGGAGCTGGCGGGCCTGCTGGAGCACCGCCGCCACCGCACGGGCCAGCTGCCCGGCGGCTGGAAGCAGCGCCTCTCCCTGGGCTGCGCCCTGCTCCACGAGCCCGAGGTGCTCTTCCTGGACGAGCCCACCTCCGGCGTGGATCCCCTGAGCCGGCGCAGCTTCTGGGACCTCATCCACCAGCTGGCGCACCAGGGCGTGACCGTCTTCGTCACCACCCACTACATGGAGGAGGCCGAATACTGCGACCGCCTGGCCCTCATCTACCGGGGGGAGCTGGCGGCCCTCGGAACCCCCGCCGAGATGAAGGGGCACCTCATGGTGGATCAGGTGGTGGCCGTCACCTGCGAGCGCTCACACGAGGCCCTGGGGATCGCTGCGGCGGTGCCCGGGGTGCGGGACGCCGCCCTCTTCGGCCGGGACCTGCACCTCATCACTGAGGATGCCGAGGCCCTGGCCCCCGTGCTGCGGCAGGCGCTTGAGCAGGCGGGGTTCCGCGTGGACCGCACCGAGCGCATCGAGCCCTCCCTGGAGGACGTCTTTGTGTCCCTCATCGAGGCCCGGGACCGGGCTGACGGCGCCCAGCAGGAGTTCACCGCATGAGCGCGCCGCGGCTGCTCTCCCTCCGCCGCCTGGCGGCCGTCGCCCGGAAAGAGTTCCTCCACGTCCTGCGCGACCGGCGGGCCCTGGGCATCGCCATCGTGCTGCCCATGATCATGCTCATGATCTTCGGCTACGCCCTTACGCTTGACCTGGACCGCGTGCCGCTGGCGGTGCTGGACCAGAGCCGCACGCCCCAGAGCCGGGAGCTGGTGGCCCGCTTCGAGGGCTCCCGCTACTTCTCGGTGGTGGCGCAGGCCGCCGACACCCGCGAGGTCGAGACCGCCCTCAGCCGGGGCCAGGCCATGCTGGCCCTGGTGATCCCCGTGGACTTCGGCCGGCGCGTGGCCGCCGAGCGGACCAGCCAGGTGCAGGTGCTGGCGGACGGCAGCGACGCCAACACGACCACCCTCGCCCTGGCCTACGCCGAGACCATCGTCCGCGGCTACTCCCAGGGGATCCTGGTGGCGAAGGTCCGGCGCCTCACCGGCAGCAGCCCCGCCCTGCCCCTGGAGCTGCGGGTGCGCGCCTGGTTCAACACGGACATGGAGTCGAAGGTCTTCATCGTGCCCGGCCTCATCGCCGTGATCATGATGCTCATCACGGCCCTGCTGACCTCCCTCACCATCGCCCGCGAATGGGAGACAGGCACCATGGAGCAACTCATCTCCACGCCCGTGCGGGGCCACGAGCTGATCCTTGGCAAGCTCGCGCCCTACTTCGTGATCGGCATGGTGGACATGCTGCTCTCGGTGCTGGCGGGCCGGTTCCTCTTCGACGTGCCGATCCGGGGCAGCCTCCTGCTGCTCTTCGGCGTGTCCGCCGTGTTCCTGGTGGGCGCCCTCGCCCTGGGAATCTTCATCAGCACCATGGCCAAGACCCAGCTCCTGGCCAGCCAGGCGGCCTTCGTGGCCACCTTCCTGCCGGCCTTCCTCCTGTCGGGCTTCATGTTCGACATCGGGAACATGCCCAAGCCCATGCAGGTGGTGACCTACTTCATCCCCGCCCGCTACTTCGTGACCATCCTCCGGGGCCTCTACCTCAAGGGGGCGGGCATCCCCGAGCTCTGGCCCGAGTGCCTGCTCATGGTGGCCTTCGCGGTCCTGATGCTCCTGCTCGCCTTCCGCACCTTCAAGAAACGCCTGGACTGAGGAGGGACCCGCCCATGCTCGAACGCCTCCTCCGCATGCTCATCAAGGAGTTCATCCAGGTCCTCCGGAACCCCCGGATGCGGGCCGTCATCTTCATCGTGCCCGTGGTGCAGGTGCTCGTCATCGGCTACGCCGTGAACACGGACGTGCGCCACGTGCCCCTGGCCGTCTACGACCTGGACCGGACCCCCGCCAGCCGCGACCTCCTGGCCCGCTTCGAGGGCTCCGGCTGCTTTGACGTGGTGCGCCGCATCGGCTCGGAGCAGGAGGTCCAGGCAGTGCTGGACGCGGGCGCGGCCAAGGCTGTGCTCCGCCTGAACCGGGGCTTCGCCGAGGACCTGGACGGCAACCGCACGGCCCAGGCCCAGCTGCTGCTGGACGGCTCGGACTCCAACACCGCCAGCGTCATCCTGAGCTACGCCTCCCGCATCGCCGCCGACTTCAACCGCGCCCGCATGGAGCAGCGCTTTGCCCGGAGCGCGGGCCCGCGCCTGGAGGCGGAACCGGTCACGCTGGTCTCCCGCGCCTGGTTCAACCCCAACCTCGACAGCCGCAACTTCTTTGTGCCGGGCGTGCTGGCCATGCTGGTGGCGGTGATCTCCATCATCCTCTCCAGCATGGCCATCGTCCGCGAGCGCGAGATCGGCACCATGGAGCAGATCATGGTGACGCCCATCGGGCGGCTGGAGTTCATCCTCGGCAAGACCATCCCCTTCGCCCTCATCGGCTTCGTGGACGTGGCCCTCATCACCTTCGTCGCCGTCTTCTGGTTCCGGGTGCCCCTGCTCGGCAATCCCCTGATGCTGCTGCTGGGCACGGGACTCTACCTGCTCAGCACCCTGGGCGTGGGCTTGTTCATCTCCACCGTGAGCGCCACCCAGCAGCAGGCCATGATGACGGCCTTCTTCTTTATGCTGCCGGCCTTCATGCTCTCGGGCTTCGTGTATCCCATCGCCAACATGCCCGAGGGCGTACAGTGGCTCACCTACCTGAATCCCCTGCGCTACTACCTGGTGATCATCCGGGGGGTGTTCCTCAAGGGACTGGGACCCCAGGTGCTCTGGCCCCAGCTGCTGGCCCTGGCGGCCCTGGGCGGCACCATGCTGGTGCTCGCCGCGGGGCGCTTCCGGAAGACCATGGCCTAGACCTTGAACTGCCGCATGAGCCCCGAGAGCTGCTCGGCGATGCGGGCCAGGTCCGAGGCGGTGCGGGCGATCTCGTCCACGGTGAGGGAGACCTCCCGGATGCCACCGGCAGTCTGGGCGGTATGCAGGGCGCTCTGCTCGATCTGCTGGGCCACTTCCTGGCTGGTGCGGGTCTGCTCGTCCGTGGCCGCCTGGATCTCTTGCATCATGCTGGAGAGGGAGCCGATGAACCCCTGGATCTGGCTCAGGGCGCGCACGGCCCGCTCGACGGTGGTCTGGCCGTTGTCCACGGCCTCCTGGGTGCCCTCGACGATGGCTGAGATCTCCTTGGCGGAGGTGGCGGAACGCTCGGCGAGCTTGCGGATCTCCTCCGCAACCACGGCGAAACCCTTGCCCATGGTGCCGGCCTTGGCCGCCTCGATGGCCGCGTTCAGCGACAGCAGGTTGGTCTGGCGAGCGATGTCCTGGATGACCTGCACGCCCTGGATGATCCGCCCCGTGGCCTCGGTGATGGACTGCATGGATGCCACCGTGGCCTGCCCGGCCTCGTTGCCATCCTGAGTGGCCCTCACGGCGTCCTGGGCCTGGGCTTCGGCGCTGCGGACACTCTGGGAGACCTGCTCGATGGAGGCTGAGAACTGAGTGATGGCGGCGGCGATGCGTTCCGCTCCGGCCCTCTGCTCCTCGGTGGTGTGCGCGATGGAGGAAGTGGTGGCGGAGAGCTCCGCCGCCGAAGCCGAGAGTTCCGTGGAGCCGCTGGCCACCTGGGTCGCCTCGCCATTGATGCGGTGCACCGTGGTGCGGAGCTGGCCTTCCATGTTGCGGATGGCGGCGAGGACACTCTCCTCGGCCCCCGCCTGGACAGCCACAGCCACGGTGAAGTCGCCCTGGGCCACCTGGCCCACAATCTGGGCCGCGTAGGCGGGCTCGCCGCCGATCTGCCGACGCAGGCCCCGGTAGAGATAGAGGGCCGAAGCCGTGCCCCCGAGGATGGCCAGCGCACCCACCAGGACCGACCAGAGGACCGCCTTGAAGCGCACCTCGTCAAAGTGGGTGTCGGCGGCCTTGGCCTCCTCTCGCTTGGCCTGGGCCAGGAGCGCCATGGGTCCCGTGATGCCCTGCACGAGCTTGTCGGATTCATCGTCCAGGGCGCGGATGTCGGCGCCCAGGTCATCGGTCCGCTTGGTCTTCAGGCTGGGCAGCACCTTGCCCTCGAAGTGGAGGACCAGCTCCTCGCAGGCTTTCTGGGCCGCCGCGCCATGAGCTGTCTGCTTCGGGTCGCCGGCGGCCTTGGTGAGGGCTGCGAAATCCTGCAGGCTCTCCTCCTTGACGGCCTTCCACTTCTTCTCGGTGTCGGCGAAATCGCGGTTGATCACCGCGTCGGCGATGACCAAGTACAGCCTGGGCCCCATGCCCGCGCCCTCCTCCGCCATCTGGGCCTGGATGGCCTTGGTGGCACCCTCATCCTGGAGCTGCCCCAGTTCCCACATGAAGCCCATGGCCAGGGCCCCATTGATGAACAGGCAGCCCAGGGTGATGGCGGTGGATAAGATGAGTTGGCGTTTGAGGGAGAGGGCTGCCATGGGGTCCTTTCTGTTGATTACACAAGATCTGTGCAAAGTGGAGGGTCCTGACCTGCAGGCCCCCAACCCGTGCAACACCGCTGGACGCATCTAACCGACCGGGTCCTGCCACCTACTGGTCGGTTGATGATGCCGGCATCGTGAATCTTGTGCCTGGCCTTGGCTGGGCCAAGGTTCAGGGGGCCCCGGCTTGGCCGAACAGGAAGCTCGCCAGGCTGAGGCTCCCCAGCTGCCACTGGTCGAAGATCACCTTGGGGGGGGTGCCGCCCGCCGCGCCCAGGGCCACGAAGAGGGGATCCAGGTGCTCGGAGGTGGGCACGGACTCGCCGGCGCCGGGGGCCTGCTTCCAGTCCGCGATGGACTCACCAGCGGCCAGCCGTTCCCGCACCCAGCCCTCGAAGGCCAGGGCCCAGGGCCGGGGGCCCGTGGCCTCAGCCCAATCCAGCAACCGGAGGTTGTGCACCACGCCACCGCTGCCCAGGAGCAGCACCCCGCGCTCGCGCAGCGGGGCCAGGGCACGGCCGGCGGCCAGCAGCTGCTCGGGCGTCCGGGGCCGGGGCAGCGAGAGCTGCACCACCGGGATCCGGGCTTCGGGATACAAAGCCCGCAGCGGCACCCAGGCGCCGTGATCGAGCGGCCGCTCGGGATCCAGCACCGCCTCGAGGCCCGCCCCGCGCAGCAGGGCCGCCGCCTCCGCGGCCAGGACCGGCGCCCCGGGGGCCGGGTAGTCCTGCGTGTAGAGTTCCTCGGGGAAGCCGCCGAAGTCGTGCATGACCCCCGGCACCTCGGCCGCCGAAAGGCGGAAAGGCCCGGTCGCCTCCCAGTGGGCGGAGCAGACCAGGATGGCGCGCGGCTCCGGCAACCCGCGGCCCAGGGCGCCCAGCCGCTCCGCCCAGGCACCGCCCTCCAGGGCGAGCATGGGAGAGCCGTGCGCGATAAAGAGGGAGGGAAGAACGGCGGAATCGCTCATGACTCATGATCAAAGATCGTATTAGGTGTTGCAACTCTTTTTTGCGTCTTAGCCCTGCGGGAGCAGCCGCCAAGGGTTAAGCTAGGACAGAGATTCCTTCGGAGCGTGCCTTGAACCTCAGGCTTGGTGTGAACGTCGACCATGTGGCAACCCTCCGTCAGGCCCGGGGCGGGCATGAGCCCGAGCCGGTCATGGCGGCCCTGCTGGCCCAGGGCGCTGGCGCCCACGGCATCACGGTGCACCTCCGGGGCGACCGCCGCCACATCCAGGAGCGGGACCTGCGCGTCCTCAAGGAAGTCCTGGCCGTGCCCCTCAACGTGGAGTGCGCGGCGACGCCCGAAGCCCTGGAGGCGGTGGTTCCCGTCAAGCCCACCTGGGTGACGCTGGTTCCCGAGAGCCGCGAGGAGCTCACCACCCAGGGCGGGCTCGACGCCGTCTTCCTGCAGGGCATGCTGAAGCCTGTCGTCCGCGAGCTCCGCAGTGCGGGGATCCGGGTCAGCCTCTTCGTGGATCCGGTCCTCGAGCAGGTCAAGATGGCGGCCAAGCTCGAGGCGGACGCCGTGGAGCTGAACACGGGCGCCTACAGTGAGCTGCCCATGGACGCCGACGCCTCGCTGGAGATCGGCCGCCTCCGCGACGCCGCCCGGCTGGCCAGCCGCCTGGGCCTGCGGGTGCTCGCCGGACACGGCCTCAGCCCGCAGAACGTGGGTCCGGTGGGCGCGATCCCGGAGATCGAGGAGCTGAACATCGGCCACAGCCTCATCGGGCGGGCCGTGCTGGTGGGGCTGGAGCGGGCCGTCCAGGAGATGCTCCAGGCCATGGGAGAGTTCCGGGCATGAGCAACCTCCGGGGCACCCTGGACAGCATCTCCCTCCTGGATGTGGCCCAGCTGCTGAACGCCAACCGCAAGACCGGCATGCTCCAGGTGAGCTGCGGCCGGGCCAGCGGGGTGCTCTACTTCTCCTCCGGCAATGTCATCCATGCCGAGACCCTCTCGGCCCAGGGCGAGCTGGCGGCGTTCGAGATCCTGGAATGGGCCTCGGGGCAGTTCGAGTTCCTGACCACCCAGGTGCAGACGCCCGTCTCCATCCGGCGCACAGTGCCGGACCTGCTCATGGACTCGGTTCGCCTGCAGGACAGCCGCCGCCGCCTGAACACCATCTTCCCCGACCTGACGGCGGTGCCCTGGCCCACCCTGCCGGCCCCGCAGCTCTTCCAGGGGCTGAAGCTGTTCGCCGAGGACCGGAAGATCATCCCCCTGTTCGACGGCTACCGGGACTTCCAGGACGTCATGAGCGTCTCAGGCCACCATGACGTGGCCGTCCGGCAGGCCGCCTCGGTCCTCCGGGACGCCGGGAGGCTCGAAGTCCTCGACCCGAATGTCAGCGTCCGGGTGGTCCCGCTGAAAGCTGGCCTCTTCCGGAAGGCCCGCCACCTGGAGCTCCCGAAATCCCTGGAGACGTCCTGGACGGCTATGGGGCCCTACCAGCGGGGGATCCAGCACCTGCGCGTGCTCTGGCCCAAGGGGCCTGCGGTGGAGCGGGTCACCTTTCAGCTGGGGCTCCCGGACTTTGAGTTGGCTGTCCCACGAGAACTTATGGAGGCCTGGGGATTGACCGAAGGGTCTCTTGTTAATGTGAGGCCCGCACCCTGAGGTCAAACCGGAGTCGCCATGACTGAGCCCCTCGAAGATCAGCCCCCGATCGACCTGCCCGAGACCGACCTGCCTGAGACCGATCCGCTCGGGACCGAGCCGCCCGAGACAGACCCGCCTGAGGACCTGGTAGCGGACTTCCAGGCCCGCCGGGAGCGCCTCGACCAGCGGCTGTTGAGCCTTGAGCAGCTCATCGGGGACCTCCGCAGCGAGCTTCAGGGAGACTCCCAGGCCAGCCTGCACCGGCTGGCGGAAGCCGCCCAGGACATGGCCAATGGCCGGGTCTACCAGAAGGTCGACATCGAGGCGAAGGGCGAGCTCGGCGCCCTGGTCACCAGCATCAACCAGACCCTTCTGAATCTGCAGCAGCTCGATGCCTCGGTGAAGCACCAGAGCACCCAGGTTCCGGAGCTCGCCTCCCAGCTGGATGCCATCACCACGGACACCGAGGAAGCCACCCAGAGCGTGATGAACCGCCTGGACGCCCTCATGGCCGCCTCGGATGAGGCCACCCGCGCCCTGCAGGCCTGCCAGGAGGCGGGCCGCCAGCGGGAGGAGCACCAGGCGAACCTGCACACTTCGGTGTCGGCCTTCCTGGAGCGCGCCGCTGGGGGCGAGGACCCCAACGTCCTGGCCCAGGAAATCCTGGAGTATCTCTTCGCCCACCAGCTGGCCACACCCAGCGCCGAGGAGGACCTGGCCCCCGCCAAGCGCCTCCTGCAGACGGTCAGCGACGAGTCCTTCGAGATCCTGAACATCCTCCAGTTCCAGGACATCACCCGGCAGAAGATCGAGAAGGTCGTGACCCTGCTGAAGCAGTTCCAGGGCGGCCTGAACCGCCTGCTGGTCATCTTCAACATCAACGCCGGCGATGCCAACGAAGGCGTCTTCGCCGACCGCAAAGTCGCCACCCAGGACCACATCTTCGACACCAGCCTCGAGGCCGACAGCCGCAAGGACAGCGTTGACGACATCATCGCCCAGTTCAAGAAGGCCGGCGGCAACTAGGCCCTGTCGAAGAAGAGGGAACCGAGAAGGAAGCCCGCTCAGTTGAAGCGCAGGCTGATGTCGGCTGCGGGGGCGCTGTGGGTGAGGGCGCCGACGCTGAGGAAGTCCACGCCGGTCTCGGCCACGGCCCGGGCCCGGTCCAGGGTCAGGTTGCCGCTGGCCTCCAGGAAGAGCCGCCGCCCGCTGCGGTCGCGCAGGGCCACGGCCTCGCGCAGCTGATCGAGGCTCATGTTGTCCAGCAGCACGCCGTCCACCTCCGGCAGCTCCAGGCAGGCCTTGAGCTGGCCCAGGGTCTCGGCCTCCACTTCGATCTTCACGAGGTTCGGCGCCACCCGCCGGGCCGCCTCCACCGCCGCGCGCACCCCACCCGCCGCGGCCAGGTGGTTCTCCTTCAGCAGCACGCCATCCCCCAGGGTGAGCCGGTGGTTCACGCCGCCGCCGCAGCGCACCGCGTACTTCTCCAGCAGCTTCAGGCCCGGGGTGGTCTTGCGCGTGTCAAGAATGCGGGCACCGGTGCCCTCGACCGCATCGACGAAGTGCCGGGTCAGGGTGGCCGTGCCCGAGAGCCGCTGCAGCAGGTTCAGCATGACCCGCTCCGCCAGCAGGATGCCGTGGCTCGAGCCCTCGACGCAGAACAGCTCGGCGCCCTTGGACACCCGCTGTCCGTCCCGGGCCGTGGCTCTGATGACCAGCGCAGGTTCTGAGATGCGGAAGACCTCCAGCGCCATGGGCAGTCCGGCCAGCACCAGGTCGGCCTTGGCCACCACCCGGGCGGTCATGGGCCGGTCCGGCACTGCGGCCGTGGTCCAGTCCTGGGTGCCCCAGTCTTCACGCAGGAAGGCGCGGAGGGCGTCGCGGTAGGTCTCGGGGTGCGGGGGTTGGTGCATCAGTCACTCCGCCTTCAGCGTACAATGATCGGAAACCAGGAGCCCCCATGACCTTCACCCTCGTCGAGAAAGCCGACCGCATCGCCTGGGTCACCCTCAACCGTCCGGAGAAGCTCAACGCCCTCAACAACGAGGTGCTTGAAGAACTGGAAGGGATCTTCGCCGACCTGGAGCAGGATGCCGAAGTGGGCGTCGTGGTGCTCACGGGCGCGGGCGAAAAGGCCTTCGTGGCCGGCGCGGACATCGCCGAGCTCCGGACCCTCGACACCGCCGGCGCCCGGGTCCAGGCCCTGCGCGGCCAGGCCGTCTACCAGCGCATCGAGTCCCTGCCCAAGCCCGTCATCGCCGCCGTGAACGGCTTCGCCCTGGGCGGCGGCTGTGAGCTGGCTCTGGCCTGCCACATCCGCATCGCCAGCGAGACCGCCCGCTTCGGCCTGCCCGAGGTGAGCCTCGGCCTCATCCCCGGCTACGGCGGCACTCAGCGCCTGCCCCGCCTGGTGGGCAAGGGCGTGGCCCTGGACATGATCCTCAGCGGCGACATGGTGCCCGCCGCCGATGCCCTGCGCATGGGCCTCGTCAGCCGGGTGGTGCCCGCCGCTGACCTCAAGGCCGCCGCCACCAAGCTGGCCAAGACCATCCTGTCCCGGGGCCCCCTGGCCCTGCGCAGCGCCCTGGCCTGCGTAAACGAAGGCATCGAGATGCCCCAGGACCAGGGCCTCCAGTACGAGGCCGCGATGTTCGGCCTGCTGGCCGCCACCCAGGACATGCAGGAGGGCACGGGCGCCTTCCTCGAGAAGCGGCCGGCGGCGTTCAAGGGACTCTAGGGGCCGTTCCCCCGCTCCAGAACAAAGGCGGGCCAACTGGCCCGCTCTTTATGGAGCAGGGAACGGCTATCGTTTCGCCGCCCCCAAGGTGACCGCCGCGGTCTGCTCGTTGTTGTGCTGGTCCACGACCTTGACGAGGACGCGGTCGCCGCGGACGACGTCCCGGGGCAGCAGCACGTCGAAGCGCTCCTCCTTCTGGTCGAAGACGCGGTCCTCGGGCACCAGCTGGAGCCAGCGCTCGCCATCGGCGCTGACGGCGGCCTCCTTCAGGATGGAGGTCTCGTCCCGGGCCAGGAATCGCACCCGGATGCCCTCGCCCTCGGGCACGGCGCTCAGGTCCAGGATCACCGGCGGCGTGTGGTCCACGAGGAAGGGGGCCGTCCGCCAGGTGCTGGTGAGGACCGCGTTGAAGGCGGCGCTGGGGGCGTCCGAGGCGGTCACCTCCAGCCGGTAGCGGCCGTCAGGCACCGGCAGGGTGTCGAAGCTGAAGAACTTCTCCTTCCAGGTCTTCTCGACCGTGATCGGCGCGCCCCGGTCCGGCACCAGGCGGATGGCGAACTGGAGGGTGTCGGCGTTGGGATCGTTCACCCGGAACACGAAGCTCTGGCTGCCCCGGCGGAAGCTGCGCTTCTCGGCGCCCAGGTAGCCCAGGGCGGGGATGAGCTTCTGGGTCTCCAGGGGCACCCGCTCGATGCCGATGTCCTCCGGCGGGGCCGTTCGGGTGATGACCAGGCCCGGCGGCATCAGGTCCACGCCCTCCCAGACCGGGGCCAGGTTGCGGTGGGCCCAGTACAGGCTCACGACCTCGACGATGGGCGTGGCGCCGCCCCGGGTGCTGCTCAGGCGCAGGCGGAACTGGGCGAAGCGCGCCGCGGGCAGGGCCGGACGCTCGCCGCTGCGCAGGGGTGGCGTCCAGGGGCTCCAGGTGGCATCCGGGGTCTCGGTGCTGCCGATGCGGAACTGCAGCTCCACGCCGGTGCCCGTGGGCGTCTCGGCATCCAGGTAGGCGCGGCCCCAGTCGGCGATGGGGGCGCCCTTCAGGATGCGCGACTCCAGGGTGCCTTCCGTGGCCTGGGCCTCGGAGAGCAGGTGCAGCTCGGCGGGGTTGGAGCCCACCACCAGCAGATCCCCGCCCGAAGGCAGGAAGGCGGTGGCCTGGGCGGTGCCCAGCTCCTGGACCACGGCGAAGGGATCCCCGTCCCGGGCCTTGCCGAGGGGCAGCGCGAAAAGCCGGGAGCGGTTGCCCGTGCCCACCAGCAGCTGACCCTTCCAGACGGCCAGGGCATAGACCTGGCTCTGGGCGCTCTGCCAGAGCACCTCGGGGACGCGGTCCTTGTCCAGCCGGATGACGGCAGAGCGGGTGGCGGTGTTGGTGTCCGTCTGGAGGTAGCCCTCCCGGCGCTCCAGCAGCCCGGTGCTGAACTTGGGGGTGAGGCCATTGTCGGCGCCGATGTAGAGCTGCCCCTCGGCGAGGGCCAGGGCCCGCACTTCCTCGAAGGGCGTGTCCATGAGGGTCTCCAGGCGGTCGCCCTGGCGGCTGTAGCGCAGCACCAGGCCCCGACCATGGCTGCCCAGGTACCAGCCCCCCTGCCCGTCCGAAGCCATGGCGGTGAAGGCCGTCTCGTCGCCCAGCTCCGCCAGCCGGCGGCTGCTGCCTTCCCGGGCCTGGACCAGCACGGCGCCCTTCTCGGCTCCGCCTGCCACGATGACGGCGTCCCCCTCCACGGCCAGGGCCCAGACGATGCGGGCATCGATCTCGGCGAAGGGCTTCACCTCGCCCGTGGGCGTCACACGGAGCAGCTTGCCTTCACCCGTGGGCGCCACCACCAGGTCCTGCCCCAGCCGCGCCAGGGCGAAGACGATGCCGCCCTTCACCTGGCCCAGGGGCTTCATCTGGCCGCCCACGTAGTGGAACAGCTTGCCGTCGGTACCTGCGGAGAGGTAGGCACCGCCGGAGCCATCCGGCACGGCGGCCCAGATGACCCCTTCGGGCAGCTGGCCCACGCGCCGGAGGTTCGGCGCCAGCCGCAGCCGCCCGTCAGCGCCGATCCGCACGCCGCGGGTCTCGGACCCCAGCCAGTCGTTGAAGCCCGAGAAGGTGGCCGTGGGTTGGTCCGCCAGGGCGGTCACTCCCAGGGCGGCGGCAAGCAGCAAGGTCATCCAGCGCATAGAACCTCTTCCTCGGGAAAGCATCTACTCGATCTCCACTTCCAGCTGGGCCAGGCCGCGCACCTCGCGCTCCAGCGGCAGCACCGCGCGCCCCACGATCCGCCGCTGCAGGCGGTTGTCACTGCTGGCGCCATCACCGCCGACGAGGCTGGCCACGGTGGGGGGAATGCCCTCGATGCGGCTGCCCCGCAGGCCCGCGCCCGGCTGCGCCTGCACCAGCAGGGCGTAGGCATGGTTGTTCCGCAGGGCGCCGTTCAGGACCCGCACGATGTCGCCCAGGGAGGCGATCTCGATCACCCGCTCGTCGGGGTCCGCCGCCGTCAGGCTGTAGCCGTCCCCGACCATGAGGGTGGCCTTGCCCTTGGTCGCCGAGGAGGGCACCTGGATGTTGAAGGTGGAGGTCTCCCGGACGCCCTGGATGTTCTGCAGGGTCACCAGCACCGGCAGCACCTCGCCCCGCTTGGCCCGGGCCTTCAGCAGGCGCACCGAGGCGATGGAAGTGAGGTCCAGGCGCTCCTCGGCCTTGATGGTGAGCGAGATGCCCTCGAAGGCGGGCTTCTCGAATGGATTCAGGCAGACCGCCTGGAGCATGCCCCCCACGTACTGGGCCATGCGGCTGGGGTTCAGGTCGGCGATGACGTTCTCAATCTGGATGGCCGGGTGGCCCGTGAGCTTGATGTTGCCCTGCATGGACAGGCTCTGGAGGCCGAAGCCCCGGGTGTGGGCCTCGAGGGTCTGTGCCACGGCCAGGGCCGCCAGGGAGGCCGTCGCCACGGGGTGGTCCATGATCTCGAAGCGGAAGTTGAGCGTGCGCTTGCCGCCCAGGTTCAGGCCGATGCGCAGGGGGACCATGCGGGCCTCGGCCCCGAGGATGCCGGCCACGCCGGAGTTCCGGTCCAGCCGCAGGGCGCCCACGGGCGCCACGGGCATGGCCAGCTTGAACGAGTTCTGGTAGCTGGCCACCGTGGTGGCCACCGTCGCCGACCAGAGCGGCAGGTCCACGGCCCCCAGGTTGAACAGCTGGTGGCCAAGCAGCAGCACGCGCTTGCCTGAGACGTAGGTGATGGTGCCGGAGGCGGCCAGATCGAGGTCCCCCTGCATCAGCATGATGGCGGCCATGCCCCCGGGTTCCAGGGGGCTGGCCTCTTCCCGGCCTCCGGACAGGGTGGGCACCGCGGCGAAGGTCACGGGCCAGCCGGCGAAGAGCCGCTGGGCCTCGGCACCCAGGGGGCTGCCCATCAGGGTCATGGGCAGGGCCTGGGGGTCGGTCTCGCCCAGCAGGCTCTGGAAGTCCAGCATCTGGCCCTGGAGGGCGGCCTTCAGCACCCTGGGCGGCTCGAGCTTGGGCAGGATCAGCGGCGTGCGGCTGGGGGCCAGCTCGGGGATGTCCCGCAGCTGGTCGAGCATCTCGGCGATGGGGGTGATGCCCCCGATGGCGTCCTTCTCGAACACGATGCCCGTGCTCAGGGCGCCGATGAGCTTGCCGTCGATGTAGCAGGGGCTGCCGCTCATGCCCGCCAGGATGCCGGTCTCGGCCAGGGGTCCCCCGGCGGCCTTGACCATGATGCGGCTGCGGCCGGGCGCGGCGTTCTTCTGGACACCCAGCACCTCGAACTCGAAGCGCTCGATCTTCCCGCCCTGGAACACCGTGCGCCCCTGGCCCTTCATGCCGGCGCGGATCTCGGCGACCCCGAGCGTGGCAGGCGCCTGGGCCAGCAGCGGCGCCACGGACAGCAGGGCAATGACAGAGGCCAGTTTCATGGGGTTCCCGGGAAAGAATGAGCCTAACAGACGGCCCCCTCGGACCCCCCTGTGACCATGAAGTGCCTGGCGGCCCCCATTCGTTCCTGCCCCGCCAAGAGCCACGGGAGAACCCACAGGAAGGGATCCTCCCCCCGGAAAAGCCGACGTGGAAAACCATCCGTGTCGCGACAATACTCGCACTCGGGGAGGCACTCACGGTCATCCTGTCTCCCGAGCGACTAAGCCCGGAAGGCTCCACCGCCCGACCTCATGACAGTCAGGGGACTCTCCCGGCCGGCCGGGTACCCTTGCCAGGTTCGGGGCTCCAACCAGCCCTGGCTCCCTCTCCTG
>JAAXXS010000174.1 GCA_013334395.1 Holophagaceae bacterium
GCAGGAAGCTGTCTTCATCCAGGCCGACTGGCGCGCCACCGACACCCTGAAGATCGGGCTCGGCATCCGCTGGGACCGGCAGCAGAACCCCGACTACCCGATCCTGGACATGAGCAACAAGCTGGCCGCCTCCATGCCGGTGACTGCCAAGATCCCCAACGACAGCCAGATCTCCCCGCGCCTCTCCTTCACCTGGACGCCCGCCGCCGACCAGGGCAGGACGGTCGTCCGCGGCAGCCTGGGCCGCTATGTCAGCACCACCCCGGCCGTGTTCCTCTACCAGGTCTTCGCTGCCAACGGCAAGCGCACAGGCTCCAAGGACTTCACCGCAGCTGAAGCAGTAACCTACGGGATCCCCACGGGCGCGGCCTTCAATGCCAGCAACCCCTACTGGATCGCCTCCTTCCCTGCCGGTGCAACCGTGCCTCCCTTCAACATCTGGACGTTCAGCCCCGACTTCAAGAACCCTTACACGGACCGCGCCAACCTCGGTTTCGAGCGGCCCTTCCATGACGTAGTGGTCGGCGTGTCCGCCACCTACGCCAAGGCCAACCAGCTCGAGCGCACCGCGGACGTGAACCTCGGCACGCCCGTGGCCAACGCCTACGGCCGCCTGATCTATCCCAGCACCGTGGCCAGCGGCAAGTACACGCCGGTCCGCCCCAACGCCAGCTACGGCACCATGGGCATGTATCTGTCGGATGCCAGCAGCCTCTACCACGCCTATACCTTGAGCGTGAAGTACCACAAGGAAGGCAGCGACTTCGACGCGCAGATGTTCTACACCTACGCCATCAATAAGGACAGCGACTCCAACGAGCGCAACTACTCGGGCGTCAGCATCCAGGACGTCAGCAACCTGGGTTCCCAGTGGGGCTTCGCCGATACGGACCGCCGTCAGGTCCTGACCGGCTACATGAGCTACCTCGATAGCCAGGTCAGCGGCATCCGCAGCTCCCTGTCGGTGCGCTACCAGACCGGCACCCCCTACACCCTGACCTACGGGGCCGATGTGAACGGTGATGGCAACGGCGGCAATGACCGCTACTACGCCAATGGCGTGGACTCCGGCCGCAACACCAAGCGTGCGGGTTCCGTCCTCTACATGGACCTGGGCCTCCGGCGGGACTTCGCCATCACCAAGACCGCCAAGCTGACCCTGTCCGCGGATGTCTTCAACGTCCTCAACCGCCAGGACACCTACCTCTCCACCCGGGTTTCCTACAATTCCCCGGTCACCCCGGCCACGGTGGATGCCAACTCTGCGCTGAACCTGACCCAGCAGCAGAACTGGCTTGGCTCTGCCCGCCAGGTCCAGGTCGGCGCCCGCTTCGCCTTCTAGCTCGAACTCCTCCACCAAAAGGGCGGCGCCTCGGCGCCGCCCTTTTTCTTGCTAGGCTTGAGCCATGGGCACACAGCTGAAAATTCTCGCCTTGGGCGATGTCGTAGGGGAACCCGGCCGGCGGCTGGTGGAGGAGTTCATTCCCAGCCTCCGCCGGGAGACCGGCGCCGATCTGGTTGTGATCAACGGCGAGAACGCCGCGCACGGGCACGGCATCACGGAAGCCATCGCCCGGCAGTGGTTCGACAACCTGGGAGTGGATGTCATCACCACCGGCAACCACGCCTTCGACGTGAAGGGGATTGAGAGCTACTTCCGCCAGGAGCCACGCCTGCTCCGGCCCGCCAACCACCCGCCCGCCACCCCCGGCAACGGCTGGGTGAAGCTGCACACCAAGTCAGGCGCCGAGGTACTGGTCATCAACCTCATGGGGCGGGTGCACATGTCCCCCTGCGACTGCCCCTTCCGCTGCGTGGACGGCATCCTCCAGAAGGAGCGCGCCGACCTGGTTCTCGTGGACATGCACGCCGAGGCCACCAGCGAAGCCCAGGCCATGGGCTACCACCTGGCTGGCCGCGCCGCGGCGGTGCTGGGCACCCACACCCACGTGCCCACCCTGGACGCCAAGGTGCTGCCCGGCGGCACGGCCTACGTGACGGACATCGGCATGACCGGGCCCTATGACGGCGTCATCGGCATGAAGAAGGAGTGCAGCCTGGGCCGCTTCCTCAACGTCCAGCGCCCCCGCTACGAAGTCGCCCTCGGCGACGCCCAGCTCCACGCCGTCCTCATCACCACCGATGGCCGCCAAGCCACCAGCATCGAGCGGATCATAAGAACGCTCTGATGCTTTTGTCTTTTCCCTGCTGAAATCGCGCAGCGATTTCAGCAGTCAGCGGCTATATCGCCTGAGCATCCGCATGTTCCTGCGATAGGCGGCGCCGCGGGTGAAGTTGATGGCCACCTGCCGGGGAAAGCGGGTGATGGCGCTGGCCAGGGTGATGAAGGTGCGCACAGTCTGGGCGGGGCCGCGGCCCATGCGGCTGGCGTTGTCGTAGTAGACCATCAGGGCCTGGCGCATGGTGGCCTTGGGCAGGTTGAACAGGCCGTAGCTCTCGATGACGTCGTGGTTGATCCGGCGGGTGCCATCCTGCTCGGTAACGATGAGGTCCTCGGGGCGGATCTCCTGGTTCATGGCGACTCCTAGGGTCAACAGTCTATCGGCCCAACCTTGGGTTTGCTCAATCTGTGCCAGTTTTATCCTGTTGCCCACAAGGCTTCCCGGTTTCAGGAAGCCAGCTGGCTCCAGCCGTCCAGGAAGAGCTCGAAGCAGGGGTCGGTGGCAGCCTTCTGGCGGACCAGGGCCCGGATCTGGGCCTCCTCGGCCTCCAGCTGCTCCGGGGTCAGGTGCCCCGACAGGGTCATCCCCCGCAGCCACACCAGGAACGTGGTCAGGGCGTCGAACTGGTTGTAGCGGACGATGCCCGCCACATCCCTGGCCCGCCAGAGGTCGATGACGCTCTTGCCGTCGGTGCCCAGCTTTCCGGGGATGCCGCAGGCGGTGGCCAGCTCGTGCAGGGTCGAGGAGGCCTTCCCCCAGCTGCCCACGGCCTCCCGAAGGTCGATGTGCTGGCTGCCGTAGCGATCGAAGAAGTCGTCCTTGGCCCACTTCTCCGCGCTCCGCCCCAGGCCCGGGATGGAGAGCCGGTGCACCATGGCCCGCTGCACCAGGATGGGCAGGTCCGCGTCCCGGGAGTTGAAGCCCACCAGCTGCGGCTTCCGGTCCCCGATGGCCACCAGGAAGCGCCGCAGCAGCTCGTCCTCGGGCAGCGCCTCCGGCCCGTCCGGCAGGGCGAAGAGCCGGTGCGAGACCTCGCCCCCCTTCACCGTGCGGACCACCGCGGCGATGGAGACCACCCGGCAGAGGATGGTCTTCAGGTAGGGCCGCGGCTCGGCCTCCGTGGCGCCACCATAGGCCCACATCTGGGTGATCACGTCCTCATCGGGCAGGTCCCGGGGCAGGCCCAGCACCCGGCGGCCCGTGGCGGGATCCGGCACCCACTCGGCGTCGAAGGCGAAGATCAGGTGGTGGGGTGGGCGCAGCATGGGAGGGCTCCGGGCTTGGTCCTGGAGAAACTACACTCGCAGAGATCGCGGGGGAAGCGGAGAAAACCGGAGGAAATCCTGGGGGGCGGGACGCTAAGATTGAGGGAGTTCATCACCTCGACATCAGCTTCGCACCTTCCGCCCTTATCCCTATCAAGGAGAGACTTCCATGAGCATCCAGAGCATCGGCGTCATCGGCGCAGGCCAGATGGGCAACGGCATCGCCCACGTCTCCGCCCAGGCGGGCCTGACCGTGGTGATGCAGGACATCAGCGAGGCCTTCGCCGCCAAGGGCGTGGCCAACATCGACAAGAACCTGCAGCGCGGCGTGGACAAGGGCAAGATGACTGCGGAGGAGAAGGCCGCCATCCTGGGCCGCATCCGCACCACCACCAAGCTCGAGGACCTGGCCGACTGCGACATCGTGGTGGAGGCCGCCACCGAAAACTGGGTCATCAAGAAGCAGATCTTCGAGACCCTGGACAAGGTCTGCAAGCCCGGCGCCCTGCTGGCCTCCAACACCAGCAGCATCTCCATCACCAAGCTCGCCGCCGTCACCAAGCGCCCCGAGGCGGTCATCGGCATGCACTTCATGAACCCCGTGCCCGTCATGCAGCTCATCGAGGTCATCCGCGGCCTGGCCACATCCGACGCCGTCTATCAGGCGGTGATGGACCTCGCCGTGCGCCTCGGCAAGACCCCCATCTCCTGCAATGACTTCCCGGGCTTCGTGGCCAACCGCATCCTCATGCCCATGATCAACGAGGCCATCTACACCCTCTTCGAGGGCGTGGCCACCGTGGAGAGCATCGACGGGATCATGAAGCTGGGCATGAACCACCCCATGGGCCCCCTGACCCTGGCGGACTTCATCGGCCTGGACACCTGCCTCGCCATCCTGAACGTGCTCTACGACGGCCTCGGCGATCCCAAGTACCGCCCCTGCCCTCTTCTCATCAAGTACGTGGACGCCGGCTGGCTGGGCAAGAAGAGCGGCCGCGGCTTCTACGACTACAACAAGGCTTGATCCCTTCCAGGCAGCAGCAACCCTTTCCCAAGGTGGAGGATTGATATGGCCACGGCCCGAGTGCGCGAGATCCTGTCCTGGTACAGCTCCGAGAATCCGGGGGTGAAGGCCAACCTGGCCCGCATCATGAACACGGGGCGCTTGGCCGGCACCGGCAAGTTCGTCATCCTGCCCGTGGATCAGGGCTTCGAGCACGGCCCTGCCCGCAGCTTCGCGCCGAACCCCGGCGGCTACGATCCCCGCTACCACGTGGAGCTGGCCCTCGCGGCCGGCTGCAACGCCTACGCCGCCCCGCTCGGCTTCATCGAGGCCGTGGCCTCCGACTACGCCGGGGACCTCCCCCTGATCCTCAAGCTCAACAACAGCGACGGCCTCGCCAAGGGCATCGAGCCCTGCAGCGCCATCACCGGCAGCGTAGAGGACGCCCTGCGCCTGGGGTGCGCCGCCATCGGCTACACCATCTACCCCGGCAGCGGCGCCCGCAATGAGCAGTACGAGGCCCTGCGCGAGCTGATCCTCGAGGCCAAGGCCGTGGGTCTGCCCAGCATCGTCTGGTCCTATCCCCGCGGCACCGGCCTCTCCAAGGAGGGCGAGACCGCCGTGGACGTGGCGGGCTACGCTGCCCAGATCGCCGCCCAGCTGGGTGCCCACATCATCAAGGTGAAGCCCCCCACGGCCCACCTGGAGCAGGGCGAGGCCAAGAAGGTCTTCGAGAAGTACGCCATCCCCACCGCCACCCTCGCCGAGCGGGTGCAGGAAGTGGTGCGCAGCGCCTTCGGGGGCCGCCGCATCGTGATCTTCAGCGGCGGCG
>JAAXXS010000002.1 GCA_013334395.1 Holophagaceae bacterium
TCAGGCGTAAGCCCAGGGATGAATTCGTCCAGAATTTTTCAGGCGACCGCAGGCGGCCCCTGCGCCCAATCCTGCCGACCGCCGGAAACAGGCTAAGGGCCAGCACCACTGCGGGTCAGCCACCATCGAGCCATCCGCCCAAGCCAAAAATCTGATTTAAACCTTGAAGAGCAACGTAAGAACTAAACTTTATTACCATAAGCAATTGATTTTTTCTTAACTACCCCCAGAACTGGCCCTTCAAACCTTGGGCGGTTCCAGCCCGAAGTCAGCCCAGCCCTCCCGGGTCGGACCATAGACACTAGGCACGGCTAGGCCCGCCTGCCGCATGAGGACCGTCATCTGGCCGCGGTGGTGGGTCTGGTGGGACACGAGGACATAGAGGGCGAAGGCGCCGGTCCACGTCTCACCGTATAGGGTGAAGTTGCGGCCCAGCTCCGTATTGCTCCAGCTGCCCATGTGATCCAGGAGCGACTCGCTCACGGCACGGTAGGTGATGCCAATCTCCGCCATGGTCGGGGGCGGCGCGCCTATGAAGCCATCGGGACCGAGGGCCACCGGACCCCTCACCTTGAGTCCCAGGTTCTGGGGCAGCTCCAGGATAGTCTCCACTAGGTGCCAGGCCAGACGCCGCAGGTCGCGGTGCTGGGCATCCACGGCCTGATGGGCCGCGGCATCGGGGATGGCCGCAAACACGGCCAGAGTCTTCTCTGCCTCCTGCTGCCAGATGGACTTGAAGTCCTCCACGCGTCGGAACATGTCTGCCTCCGGAAGGGTGTCCGGAAGCATAGCGCAGGGAGGGTTGGGGTCGGGGAAAACGACGGCCAGTGACCCCACCGGACTGGCACCCATCTCAGGACCGGAGGGTTCACCGGCCCGCGCCCAGGCCTAACGTGAAGTGCACAGCGATACCCTCTGTCGGAGAACGCACCCATGAAAACCTACCTTTCCCCGATCTCGCTGATCCTGGCCGGTCTGGCCACCCTGGCCACGGCCCAGACCGAGCTGCGCCCCATCCAGAAGCTCATGCAGGCCCGGGCCGGGTGGATGAAGGCCATGAACCAGAACCTGGCCGCCAAGAACCTCGCGGAGGTGGGCAAGGATGCCGAGGAGCTCTCGAAGCAGGCGGCCAAGGTCGCAGGGGGCATCGAAGGCGAACGCAAGGCGCTCAGCCAGAAGGTGTCCGATCTGGCGAAGGCGGTAGCGGATGCCGCCGCGGGCGGGGATGAAGCCGTGATCAAGACTCGGCTGGGCGAGCTCAAGGCCACCTGTGTGGATTGCCACGCCAAATTCCGGGACAAGTAGGCGATCCTGGAGGGATGGCAGAGGTCGCAGAAGCAGAGCCGAAGGGGATCTTCACCCGTCCGTTCCTCATCCTGTGGGCCTTCTACTTCCTGGTCTTCGCAGCCGGGTATCAGCTGTTCCCGGTGGTGCCCCTGCACCTGCGGGACCTGGGCGCCAGCCTCGCGGAGAGCGGCCGGTTCCAGACCGCCTTCATGCTCGGCTCCGGCATCGGCTCGCTGTTCACCGGGCCCCTGGGTGACCGGCTCGGCCCGAGGCGGGTCCTGCGCCTGTCCTCCCTGCTCCTGGTGCTGATCCTCGCGGCCTATGCGCTGCTGCGGGTGCGCTGGGGCTTCTACCTCCTGGCACCCATCCATGGCGTGCTCTGGTCCGCGCTGCGAACAGCCTCCGTCGCCAAGGTGGGGGGCATTCTCAGGCCGGAGCACCGGGCTCAGGGCATGTCGCTCTTCGGCCTCTCCGGCCCCGGGGGCGTGGCGCTGGGCCCCCTTGCAGGCCTCTGGCTGCTCCCCCACCTGGGCTTCGCATGGATGCTGGCCATCCTCGCCTCGGTGTTCGCGGTCCTGCACCTGCTCATCGGCAGCCTGCCCCGGGAGGCCGCGCGGGAAGTGGCCTCTCGGGCCTCCTTCACGCTGCCGGATCGTGGCATCTGGGCGCCCGTGGTCCTGCTCTTCCTGCTGGGTCTGGGTTTCGGCCCCATGCCCCCCTACAGCGCCCAGGAGGCCAAGGCCCTGGGCCTGGCCTGGCCCTCGGCTTTCCTCACCTGCTTCGCCCTGGGCATGGTCGGCATCCGGGCTCTGCTCAGCCTGACGGGCATGGGTCGGCGCCCGGTGGCCCTGCTGCCCCTCATGCTGGGCGTGGCGACCCTGGGCTCGGCCCTGCTGGCCTTCCTGCCGGGGGGTGCGGCGCGGCATCTGACGGCCGGGATCGTCTATGGCGGCGGCTATGGCATGGTGCACACGCTCCTCTTCATGCACATCATCAACACCTGCCCGGAGGACCAGCGAGGGGCTGGCGTGGGGGCCCTCTTCTTCGCCTTTGATGTGGGCACCGCCCTCGGCGCCCTGGGCCTGGGCTGGGGCATGGAGCTCACCAGCTTCCGCTGGGGCTGGGCAGCGGGCGTCGTCCTGCTGGCGCTGGCCATGCCCGCGGCCCGGCGCATCGCGCGGGAGAGCCGGACCATGACATCCGGGACCGGCCCCTCTGCCATCCTGGAGCCATGAAGGCTCTTTCCAACCCTCGTCCGCGGCTCCTGACCCGCCAGTTCGCCCTCGTCTGGGCGCTGACCTTCATCACCTTCTTCGCGGCTTTCCAGCTGTTTCCCACCGTTCCCCTGCGCCTGCGGGAGCTCGGCGCCAGCCTGGCGGAGAGCGGACGGTTCATGACCCTCTTCACCCTTGGGAGCGCCCTGGGCGCGTTCTTCACGGGGCACCTGGGCGACCGCATGGGGCACCGGCGCCTGGTGATTGCTTCCGCCGTGGGCTACGCCGGGTTCCTGGCCGCCTATGCCTTCCTGCCGACCCGCTGGGGCTTCTACCTCATGGCCTTTCCCCACGGTATCGTCTGGTCGGGGCTCCTGACGGCCACCATGGCCTCCCTGGCCCACGTGCTCCCGGATGAGCGCCGGGCCGACGGGCTCAGCCTCTATGGCCTGGCCAGCCCGGGCGGGGTCATCGTGGGTCCCTTGCTGGGCCTCTGGATCCAGCAGCGCTGGGGCTTCGCACCCATCGGCTGGTACCTCGCGGGCCTGTTCCTCCTCCTTGGGGCCCTGGCGACCACCCTGCCCGAGGACCATCCCCAGGGCCGGGCCCAGGGCTTCCAGTGGCCCAACGCCTCCGTGATTGGACCCTGCGTGGTCCTGTTCGGCGTGGCCCTGGGCTACGGTGCCTTGGGGACCTACACCGCGCAGGAGGCACTGGCTCTGGGCCTGCCCCTGCCCTCGGCCTTCCTGTCCTGCATGGCCATCGGCATGGTGCTCATGCGCATCGTGATGCTGCGGCGGGGCTTCGGCAGCCGGCCCATCCGAAAGCTGCCTGCCATGCTCCTGGGCGCCATCGCGGGCCTCGCGCTGCTGGCCTTCCTGCCCGGTGGCACGGTCCGCCATGTGGTCTCGGCGCTGCTTTACGGCGCGGGCTACAGCATGCTGCACACCCTGCTCAACGCGAAGCTGCTGGAGTCCGTGGATCCCCTGCGGCGCGGCTCGGCCTTCGGCGCCCTGCTGTTTGCCTTCGATGCCGGCATCGGCCTGGGCAGCTTCAGCCTGGGCTGGGTCATCGGCAACTACGGCTACCGCCTGGGCTGGGGCCTGGGCGCCCTCGCCCTGCTCGCGGTGCTGCCCCTGACGCTGCGGATGAGCCGGGACTGACTCAGACCCTGCGGTGCAGCTTGTGCGGCGCCGCCTGGTCCACGCACTTGACCAGCATCTCGTCGATGTTCACGTGGTCCGGCAGCATCAGGCACCAGCGAACGCACTCGGCCACATCCTGGGCCGTCAGGGGCTTCACCCCTTTGTAGACAGCTGCCGCCTTGTCATCATCCTTGAGCCGCACGTTGGAGAACTCGGTCTCGGCCATGCCCGGATCCACCTCGGTGACCCGGATCTGCTCGCCGTTCAGCTCCAGGCGCAGGCTGTGGGCCATGGCCCTCAGGCCCATCTTGCTGGCGCAGTAGACACTGCCACCTTCATAGGGCTGGTGACCCGCCACGGAGCCGATGAAGAACACGTGCCCCCAGCCAGCCTTGCGCACATGGGGGAGACCGGCGCGGATGGTCTTCACGACGCCCTCGATGTTGGTGCGCATCATGGCTTCCAGGTCCTCGTCTGGTGTCTCCCACAGCTTGAAGGTGCCGCTGGCAAGACCGGCGTTGGCCACCAGCACGTGCAGGCCGCCCAGGGCCGCAGCGGCAGCTTCGACGAACGCGTTCACACTGGCGGTATCCCGGGTGTCCACCTGGCCCGCGAAGGTCTGCACGCCGTGGGCCTTGGCCAGCTCATCCGCCAAGCCCTGCACCCGGTCGAGCCGACGGGCACCCAGTGCCAGGTGGCAGCCCTGGGCGGCCAGCAGCCGGGCCATGGCGGCGCCGAAGCCGCTGGAAGCGCCGGTGATGAGGACGATGGGATGTTCGGGACGCATGGGTCTTCCTCCGATGGCTTAATTCAACCTGCCTTCACTGGCGCAATGCCTGCAGAGAGCACTTCCCTGCGGCTTACCGGAAAGTCCGGTGGAACTCGCCCATGGCATCCACCACTTTCTGGATCTGATCGGTGGGCGGGAGGATGGTCGTGCGGAAGTGGGCCGTGCCTTCCACCTGGCCAAAGCCGGAGCCGGGGACCACACAGATGCCCGTCTGCTCGAGCAGGGCCATGGCGTAGTCCGAGTCGGTGCGGCCGGGGGGGAGGGTGATCCTTGGGAAGGCGTACATGGCCCCGGTGATGGTGTTGCAGGAGATGCCAGGGATGCGGTTCAGGCCTTCCACCAGCAGGATGGCGCGCTGCTTCAGCGTGTCAAGGATCGCCTGCTTCTCGGCCATGTAGAGGGCATGGGAGGGCATGCCCGGTTTCGGGGCACACACCATGGCATGGACCGCGACCTGGCCAGCCAGATTGGCGCAGAGCGCGATGCTCTGCAGCTTGAGGATATGGGCCGCCACGTCGTCCGGAACGTTACGGAACTCAAAGTAGCCGCCCCGGTGGCCGCACTCGCCCAGGAGTCCCTTGGAGCAGGAGTGGAAGCTGAAGAGCGAGACGTCCTTCACCTCCTTTTCATGGAGCACCCTGGCGAAGGAGACGAACGAATCGCCGGCCCTGTAGATGTTCTCCTGGTAGACCTCGTCGGCCAGGATCGAGAGGCCGTGGGCCTTCGCGAAGTCGATGATCATGGCGATGGTGGCCTCGTCCAGCACCGCGCCCGTGGGGTTGCCGGGGTTGATCACGCAGATGGCCTTGACATGGGTCCCCTCGGCCTTGGCCTTGGCCAGGGAGTCCTCCAGCATGGGACGGCTCACCTTCCAGCCATCGGCCTCATCCAGGAAGTAGGGCACCATGCGGCCCCGGTACAGCGTGATGCTGGCCGAGTAGAGCGGATACTGGGGGATGGGGATCATGATGCCGTCCCCGGGGCCGGAGATCAGGATGCGGAGGGCGGTCTGCACGCCCTTGCTCGCCCCGTCCGTCAGGAAGATGGCATCCGGATCCACGCCGATGTGGTCGCGCTCCAGGATGAACTCCGCCACGGCCTCCCGGATGGACCGCACCCCGCGACTCTCGCTATAGGCGCCGAGGCCGTGCTGCGTGCCAGCAAGAATCGCCCGTGCTGTCTCGATGACATCCGTGGGGAAGGCCCCTGGGGCGGATTCCATGAGGGCCGGGTATTCGCACAGGGCCAGCAGCTGGCGGACCCAGGTGAGGGGGGCCTGCCCCAGGGACTGCGGGTTGCCGATGTTGCAGTAGATGATCTTCCGCCCCTGCTTCTCCAGCTCCCCGGCGCGGGCGACGATGGCCCCCCGGACCGCGTATTCGGTCGCGAGAACGGCTTTGCTGATGTCAGACATGCGAATGGTCATAGGCACTCCGGTGGTCCAGTTTAGCGCGTTGGAGGGGTGTGACCCGGGTCATCCTGCCCCGGACCGGAGCTGGCGATAGACTGGCCCAAACGGATTCATCCCGACTTCCCACCTTCCTCCCCTTTCGACGAGGCATCCATGTTCGGTTTCACCCTCCCTCCCGAGCTGCAGGCTGAGAAAGAGCGCGCCCATACCTTCGCCGAGAAGATCATGCGCCCGGTGGCCCGCAAGTATGACGAGACCGGAGAGTGGGCCACAGACGTCTACAAGGCCGCCTTCGACTTCGGCTACCTCCAGGCCATGGTGCCCGAGGACTGCGGCGGGCCCGGCGCCTCGCAGATGGAAGAGGTCGTGGTCTGCGAGGAACTGGCCTGGGGCTGCGCGGGTCTCTACACCTCCATCATGGCCAACGGCCTCGCCATGACGCCCGTGCTCATCGCCGGGAGCCCTGAGCAGAAGAAAAAGTGGCTGGGCATGATCGCGGAAGAGCCCAAGTTCGCGGCCTTCAGCCTGTCCGAGCCCAACGCCGGGTCCGACGCCGGCGGCATGACCTGCCGCGCCGAGAAAAAGGGCGACAAGTACATCATCAACGGCACCAAGTGCTACTGCACCAACGGCGGCTACGCCGACTGGTACACCCTGTTCTGCAGCACCGATCCCAGCAAGGGCGCCCGGGGCGCCAGCTGCATCGTCGTCCCACGGGACACGCCGGGTCTGGTAGTGGGCAAGGCCCTGGACAAGATGGGCCAGCGCGCCAGCAACCAGGTGGAGCTCTACTTCAACGATGCGGAAGTCCCCGTGGAGAACCTGCTGGCCAAGGAAGGCATGGGCTTTATCATCGCCATGAAGACCCTCGACCAGACCCGGGCCGCCGTGGCCGCCGGGGGCGTGGGCGTGGCCCGGGCCGCCTTCGAGATTGCCCTGGACTACGCCAAGACCCGCATCCAGTTCGGCGCGCCCATCTTCGCCAACCAGGCCATCAGCTTCATGCTGGCGGACATGGCCAAGAAGATCGAAGCCAGCCGCCTGCTCACCTGGCAGGCCGCCTGGATGACCGACAACAACGTCAAGAACTCCAAGCACAGCGCCATGGCCAAGACCTTCGCCACGGACACGGCGATGGAAGTCACCACCGACGCCGTGCAGATCCTTGGCGGCAACGGCTACAGCCGCGACTACCTCGTCGAGAAGTGCATGCGCGACGCCAAGCTCCTGCAGATCTATGAAGGGACGAATCAGATCCAGCGGCTCGTGATCGCCAAGGAGATTCAGCAGGGGAACTGAAGGGAAGAGCATCAACCCTCACGCGGGTCGCGAACGGACAGTGCTGAATGCGCTGTCATGAGCGGGGCACCCGCCTGATTGGTCCAACCCGGGATGGGGTCGAATCCACACCCAGATCCCCCTGTAAGGCAACTAAGCTGTGCAGGGGTCGGAACTCCACCAGGCGGCCAACGTCAACAAGGCCTCAAGGGATCTGCCGGCAGAGCCCCGGCCCGAGGCTTCATACTTGAGGCCATGAGAAAGTTCCTCCCGCTCACGCGTCCGGTCCTGGGCACCCTCCTGCTGCTGGTGGTGGCCCTGCTTGCAGGCTCAGGCTGGCTGCTGGGGGCAGGCTCTGGGTGGGTTCTGGCGGGCGCCCTGGTATTCGGAGGCTGGCTAGGCTGGGCCATCCGGCAGGTCTGGATCTACCCTGGCCTGCTCGCTCGGGCAGAGGCCCGCTGGGCGGCCTCTGCCCCGGCTTCCGAGGTCGCGGAGCTCCTGGGACGCGCCCCCCTGGCGCGGGGGGAGCTGGGCTACCGGATCCGCCTCCTGCGGGGACTGGCCAACGCCTCCCTCGGCTACAGGGAACGCGCCTGGCTCGACTTCCTCGATGCGCAGCTGGTGCGCCAAGCCTGGTGGAAACACAGGCTCCTCTCCTGGGCCTTTCGCCAGGGTAGGGACACGCCCACGGCCCGCCGCCTGACCTGGGGGGAGCGGTTGATCCGCTTGGCCCCGCGCATGGGAAGGCTCAGGCACCTGCAGGGCATCCTCCTGCTCCGGAGTTCGAGGCCGGAGGCCCTGCACCTAGCCTGGGAGCACTTCGAGGCAGCGCTTCCGCTCTCGTGGGAGGACCCGCTGGTCCTTGAAGACCTGATGCTGGCGGGGCTCCAGCATGGCCGGGAGGACATGGTGGAACAGGCCCTGGCAGTGCTCCGCGCTCGCCACGGAGACGGCAGGATCCCCTGGGACCGGGGCGCCGCAGGCATGTATCTGCTGCGCCAGGGCCGCCCAGCGGAGGCCTTGGCCCTCGTCCAGGGGCTGCCTCCCCACCGCCGGGACCATCCCGCCCTCTGGCTGGTGGAGACCGTCTCCCGGCGCCGCCTGGGCGACCGGGAAGGGGCTTGGCAGGTCATTGAAGCCGCCCTGGCGGAGCAGCCTGATTCCTTCCGGCTCTGGCTCGAGCGGCATCAGATCGCCCTGGAACTCCACCGGGACCAAGAGGCCCGCCGCAGCCTGGACATGGCCTGGCCCACCATTCCGAATGGAGCCGAGGGTGCGGCGCTCCAGGAGGAGTGGTATCTCCGGCGCGCCGAGTTCGCCTTCTGGTGGGAGGACGACCCGGCCTTTGCCCGGGAGCTGCTGGCCTCGGTTCCTCCCGAGGCTCGGGGGGACCACCAGCCCCCGCTCCGCCTCCAGATCCAGGTGGCCGAAGGCCAGTTCGAGGCCGCCTATGCCGAGGTGGTCACGCTTCTGCAGGCGAGCCCTGAGGATCCCGATCTGTTGCTGCTCCAAGCCGAATGCCTGCTTGGCATGGACGCCTGGGAAGCGCTCCTGCCCTTCCTCCAGGGACTTGGTGAGAGCTGCCGCGAGCGGCCATCCTTCTGGCACCTTCGCGGCCTGGCCCATGCCAACCTGGGTGAAGGCCTGCCCGCACGGCTGGACCTGGAACGAGCGGTGCGCATGGACCCCCAGACCCTGCGCTACCTCCTCGATGCCGGTCACGCCTGTGCCGAGCTCGGGGACTGGGACCGCGCCGAGAGCCACTGGCGGAAGGCCCTCCAGCTGGAGCCCCAGGAGGAGGAGACATTGATCCACCTGGCCGAGGCCCGGCGAGAGCTCGAGGACCTGGAAGGAGCCCGACGCTACCTCCGGGAGTGCCTGCTGCACCATCCCGACAGCCTGGAGGCCCAGACCCATCTGGCGGAGCTGGAGGCGAACTGAAGCTGTCAGCTGTCGGCTGTCAGCGGCTTGCCTGCAGGGCTAGGGCTTGTCGCCCTTGAGCAGGGCAAGCTTGGCGTCGAGCCGGGCCTGCATCTCGGGCATGGCCCATTTCCGGGCCTGCTCCAGCGCCTTGATGGCCTGCTTCGACTTGCCCAGCGCCAGGCATACCCGCGCATGGATCAAGTGGAAATCCGGTTCCTGGGACAGCAGCCGGATGGCCTGCTTGATCCGTTTCTCGGCCTCCTCGAAATGCCTATCGGCGAGGGCTTCCTCTGCCAGGAAGGCATTGAAGAAGGGATCCTTTTTCCGCACCTCCAGCCCCCTGTCCCGATAGACCTGCGCCTCCGCATCCCTCCCCTGGGCCCTCAGCAGGTTCTCCAGGTTGCCGCAGGGGGCGCCGTCCCGCGGGTCCGCCTCCATGGCCTTGAGGAAGGACTTCTCCGCCTCGGCATCCTGGCCCTGGGCACGCTGGACCACCCCCAGGATGTTCCAACCCACGCCCAGCTTCGGATCCACCTGGATGGACCGGAATGCGGCTTCCCGGGCCTCCTCCTGTTTGGTCTCTTCCAGCAGCTCAACGGCCCGGTTGCTGTAGAACAGGGCCACCACCCGCCGGGGCTCGAGAGGTGCCACGAGCGTGGCATTCCGACGCACCTCCGGCAGGAAGTCGGCGACGATCTCCTGCCCGATGGCCCCCGTGGGCACCACCGCGACAATGTGGCGCTCGTAGCGGATGGTGGTACCCACCCTTCGCCAGCGGCTGATCCGCAGGGACTCCCCGTAGCGGGCCTCCAGACCTACGGACCGGCAGGCGGCCACACAGAGGGCCGTGAGCGAGAGGCAGTTGGCCTTGCGATCCCGCCAGGCCTCGATGGGCGTGCGGGTGAAGCTGTTGTCGTAGGTGATGCCGAGCCCGCCCTCCTCGGGAGGAGCGAAAAAGGCCCTGAGCAGGGCACCGACCTTTCCTGTCACCGACGGCTGGTTCAGGGTCTGCTGTCGGGCGAAAGCCTGCAGCTCCCGCGGGGCCTCGAAGGGATCCTCTCCCGAGATAAGAAGAAGCGAACTCAGGAGGAACGGCAGCACTCGCAGATGCATGGAAATCTCCGATCCAACATACGTCTACGGGCAGGGAGATCCATGGATTATGAGATGCTCGGAGAAGTTGGAGGGATTATGCCGAGCCCAAGCGCTGTCGTGTGCGCCTATTCCAGTGTGGGCACGGCTGCTCTGGAGGGCTTGCTGCAGGCCGGGGTCGAGGTGCGCGCCCTCTACACCTACCCCCAGGGCGCAGACGAGCTCTGGTTCACGCCCCCGGCGGCGGTGGCCATGGCCCACGGCATTCCGGTCCACGAGGCTCCGGCTTTCAACGAGGACAGCGTCTATTCGGCCATCCTGGCGCACCAGCCGGACTTTCTGTTCAGCTTCTACTTCCGCGAGATGATCCAGGCCCGCATCCTCGACATCCCCCGCCTGGGCGCCTACAACCTGCATGGCAGCCTGCTCCCCAAATACCGGGGCCGGGCACCCCTGAACTGGGTGCTGGTGAAGGGCGAGACCGAGACCGGCATCACGCTGCATGCCATGACTCCCAAGCCCGATGACGGCCTGATCGTGGCCCAGACCCGCCTGCCCATCGCCTGGGATGAGACGGCCCTGAGCCTCACGGCCAAGGCTGCGTCAGCCGGACGGGACCTCGTGGCCGGGGCCATCCCGGGCCTGGTGGATGGCACCATCCCGCGCATTGACCAGCGGACCCTCGGCCCGTCCACGTACTTCGGCGGCCGGAAACCATCGGATTCCCGCCTGGACGCCGCCATGACGGTCCAGGAGGCCTTCAATCAGATCCGGGCCGTGGCCGACCCCTGGCCGAACGCCTTCCTGGAGACCCCGCTGGGCACGGTGAAGGTCGCCTGGGCCCTGCCGAGTGCCGAGCCCTGCCCGACTGGCTGCTTCCGTCAGACCCGGGATGGGCTGCTGCTGGGGTTTGCCGACGGCGCCCTGAACCTCCACACCCTGAAGGCCCAGGGGCTGCGGGTGGAGAGACCCACCGAGCAGGCGAAGCTGCTGCATAGACTTGGCCTGGAGGAAGCAACGGCGCCCCCGCAAAGCTGATCAGACACTCAAGTCCACTTCCCGCTATGCTTATCCGCGCAACCCCAGGAGTCTCCATGCGAAGTGTCATCACCGGAACCGGCATTGGTGTGCCTCCGAATGTCGTCACCAACGAGGCCCTCTCCCGGCTCATGGACACCTCCGACGAGTGGATCCGGGTGCGCAGCGGCATCCAGGAGCGGCGCTACGCAGACCCCGGCCAGGGCTCCACAGACCTGGGGGTCATGGCAGCCCGCAACGCCATCGCCGATGCGGGTCTCGCCCCAACCGACATTGACGCTGTGCTCTTTGCCACCATGACACCGGACCACCTGCTGCCGGGAAACGGCCCCCTGCTCCAGACCGCCCTGGGTCTGCGAGACGTTCCCACCTTTGACATCCGCCAGCAGTGCAGCGGGTTCCTCTACGGCCTGGAACTGGCGGACCTGTTCCTGCAGAGCGGCCGATATCGCCGGGTCCTGCTGGTGGGCGCCGAGGTCCACACGGGCTTCATGCCCTGGCACCTGGGCTGGGACACCCTCATCGGCCAGTCCACCCGGGAGATCACCGCGGCAGAGCGCGCCGAGAACACCCTGACCCGCGACCGGACCGTACTCTTCGGGGACGGGGCCGGGGCTGTGGTGATCGAGGCCCGGGAAGGCGAGTCGGGCCTGGGCGTGGTCCGGCTCCACACCGATGGCACCGGGGCGGGCGTGCTCACCATGCACGGGGCCAGCTTCAAGCGCCGCCCCTTCGTGAGCGTGGATCAGATCCAGACTGGAGAGACCCTCCCCTTCATGTCCGGGAAGGAGGTCTTCCGGTCCGCCGTGACCCTCATGCCCCAGGCCGTCCGGGAGGTCTGCGAGGCCTCCGGCATCGCTGTCGAGGACCTGGACCTGCTCTTGGTTCACCAGGCCAACATGCGCATCATCGAAGGCGTGCAGAAGGTCCTCGGCCTGCCGCCCGAGAAAGTGCCGCACAACATCGAGCGCTGGGGCAATACCACCGCAGCCACCCTGCCCATCCTGTTCCACGAGTGCCGCACCCTCGGCCTCATTCGCCCAGGGATGAATCTGGCCTTCACGGCCCTCGGATCTGGACTTCACTGGGGCGCGGCCATTTATCGCACCTAAAGCCTTGCCAGGGTGGACGGCCGATCTAGAATACCTCGTCCCCCCGGAGATCCCATGCGAAGCCGCCCTCTGGCCTTAGCCCTGTTCCTGCCCGCACTGCTCTTCAGTGCGGGCACCCCGAAGGCTCGGAAGAACGGCCCCGGGCCGATCCGGTCGGCCAAGGAGGCCAAGACCATTGCCGAGCAGGAGACCGGTGGCAAGGCCACGTCGGCCCGGCGCATCCCCCTGAACGGCGCCTCGGGCGGCTGGGAAGTGGAGGTGCACATGCCCCGCGAAGCCAAGGGCTGGCGCTGCATCATCGACGCGGACACGCACACGGTCCTCAGCAAGACCCGCATCGAGCAGCCCGGCTCGAAGGGCAGGCCGGAAGGCTCTATCCGAGTGGTCAAGGGCACCGGCTGAAGGGCGCTGCCCGGTCCCCACGGGCGGTTCACCGGTTTTTCCCATCTCTGGCCCTGCGTCAGTTGACAGTCGGGCCTAGAATCATACCCGTGGCCGATGCCACTAGGAGACTGACACATGGGTCTGATGGACTGGGGCAAAGCCCAATTCCTCGACATCCTCGAGTGGCTGGATGATTCCAACGACACGCTGGCGTGGCGCTTCCCCATGCGTGGGCAGGAGATCCAGAACGGCGGAAAGCTGGTGGTCCGGGAAAGCCAGGAGGCTGTCTTCATCAACGAAGGCCAGCTGGCCGACGTGTTCAAGCCCGGCACGCACAACCTGACCACCCAGAACCTGCCCATCCTGGCCACCCTGAAGGGCTGGAAGTACGGGTTCGAGAGCCCCTTCAAGAGCGATGTCTACTTCATCTCCACCAAGCTCTACAACGACCTGAAGTGGGGCACCTCCAACCCGATCATGATGCGGGACGCCGACTTCGGCATGCTGCGCATCCGGGCCTTCGGCATCTACTCCATCAAGGTGGTGGACGCCGGAACCTTCCTCAAGCAGCTGGTGGGCACCAACGGCGTCTACACCGTGCCCGACATCTCCGAGCAGCTCCGAAAGACCATCATGAGCCGCTTCACGGACGCCCTGGGCGAGGCCAAAATCCCCGCCCTGGACCTGGCCGCGAAGTATGACGAGCTGTCGGAGTTCGTGAAGCAGAAGCTGCAGGAAGAGTTCAAGACCATGGGCCTGGAGCTGTCCAAGTTCTTCGTGGAGAACATCAGCCTCCCCGAGGAAGTGGAAGCCATGATGGACAAGCGCACCGGTGTGGGCATGATGGCCCCGGTCATGGGCGCCTACACCCAGATGCAGGTCGCCGATGCCATTCCCCTCGCCGCCCAGAATCCCAGCGGCATCGCGGGCATGGGCATGGGCGTGGGCCTGGGCTTCGGCATGGGCAACGTGATGGGCCAGCAGATGACTGGAGCCGCCCAGCAGATGGGGCAGCAGCCCTTCCCCGGCGGTAACGCTCCGGCCCCGGCGATCCCAGCCAAGTCGCTGAAGGACGAACTGACAGACCTTAAGGAGCTCTTCGACGGCCAGCTCATCAACCAGGCCGAATACGATGGCCAGCGCGCCGTCATCATGAAGAAGCACGGCATGGGCAGCTGATTCATGGATTGATTTCTCTTCACATCTGAGGCGGCGCAAGCCGCCTCAGTGATGTCCGCCGCACTCGTGGTGCCCGGGCACCTCCTGGTCGTGCTGGTGCAGGAAGCGGTGGTGGTGCCGCTCCGCCATGGCCGGGGTCTCGAAGTGCAGGGTCAGGTGCCGCACGTCGAACCGCTCCGCCAGCAGGTCTTCGATGCGGTGCTGGTGGGCCTCGGTGTCCACGAGCTGCTCCGCTACCACGATGACGTGAGCCGTGCAGACCGTGAGGTGGCTGCAGACGCGCCAGGAGCGGAGGTCCTCCACCCCGACGATACCGGGCAGCCGCAGCAGCTCCGCCTTGGCCTCCTCATGGTCGAAGGCGGCGCGGTGCATGAGAATCCCGAAGGCGTCCCGCAGCAGCAGGTAGGCCCCGCGCAGGATGAGCGCGGCGATGGCCGCCGCCAGGAGGGGGTCCACCCAGCGCCAGCCTGTGAACCGGATCACCACCATGCCAAGCATCACGGCCAAGTTGGCCAGGCTGTCCCCCAGGGCGTGGAGGTAGGCGCTGCGCAGGTTGAGATCCCGGTCCTGCCGGGAGCCCTCCGAGGGCACCAGCACCCGGGTAGCCGCCAGGTTCAGCAGCAGGCCCAGTGCCGAGAAGCCGATGGCCCAACCCAGCAGAATGGGGTGCGGATGCCGCACGCGGTCCCAGGCTTCCACCAGCACCGCAACCGCCAGCACCACGAGCAGCAAGCCCCCCAACAGGGTGTTGAAGATCTCGATCCGATGCCAGCCGTAGGTCCAGCGGTCGCAAGGCTCCCGGCGGTTCGCGACCCGGATGCTGCCCAGGGCGAGCAGGTTCACCACCGCGTCGTTCAGGTTCTCCAGGCTGTCGGACACGAGTCCCAGGGAGCCGGTCCAGACGCCCCCCAGCCCCTGGACCAGGAAGTTCAGGCCGAAGATCAGCGAGCTGAGACCGAGCCTCCCGGTGGTGGTGGGGCCATGCGAGTGGCTCATCAGTCCCCCCGGTAGCGGGGCTTGCGCTTCTCGCGGAAGGCGGCCAGACCCTCGAGCCTGTCCCGGGTGGGGATGACCTGGGCATAGCAGGCCCGCTCGACGGCCAGTCCCGCGGCCAGATCCATGTTCTGGCTGGCGTTGATGGCCACCTTGGCCAGGCGCACTGCCACGGGGCCGTTGGGCAGGATCTTCCGGGCCAGGTCCAGGGCGGCGTTCAGGGCCGTCCCTGCAGGCACCACCCGGTCCACCACGCCCAAATGCTCCGCCTCGGCGGCACCGATGCGGCGGGAGGTGAAGATCAGTTCCTTGGCCCGGGAGGCGCCAATGAGCCGGGGCAGCCGCTGGGTCCCCCCGGCGCCGGGAATGATGGCCAGGGCCGTCTCCACCAGGCCGAGGCTCGCCTCAGCCCCCGCCACACGCAGGTCCGCCGCGAGCGCGAGCTCCATCCCCCCGCCGACGGCCACGCCCTCCAACACCGCGATGACCGGAACGGGCAGGCTCTCCAGGTCGGTGAAGGCGGTCTGCAGCCCATGCACCAGCCCGGCGACTTCAGACTGGGGCAGCGTCGCCCGCTCCTTCAGGTCTGCGCCCGGGCAGAAGACCCCGTCCACCAGGCTGTGGAGGACCACCACCCGAACCGAGGGATCAACCCGCAGTCTGGCCACGGCTTCGCGGAACTCCGCCATGAGCTGCCGTCCGAGGGCGTTCTTCGCCGCAGGACGGTCCAGGCCCAGGAGGATGATGCCTTCGTCTTCACCGGCAAGCGCTTCGACCCGGATCTCCATCAGGCCAGCTCGAACCCAGCGAGGGCCCTGCCTGGCCCCGTATTCAGGCCTTCGGCCCTGCAGGCCTCCAGCACCTTCCCTGCCACCTCAGCTCGCAGCATGGCCATCAGCACCCCTTGCAAAGGACGTCTGGCCCCAGTGTAGCCAGCTACTCGTCCCGGTCGGAGTCCCCGATCACCACGAGGTCGTCATCCTCGTAGGCGAAGTCGCCCTCCTCGATGAGGACCTCCCGCACCTTCCCCCCTTCCGGGGCATTGATGTAGAACGAGGTGCGGGAAGAATCCGTGCCCTCGAGAATCATCAAGGGCTCATCCTCTTCCACTTCCTGGCCGGGGCGGACGAGAACATCCACCACGTAGCCCGGCCATTCCGCCCTCACGATCATTCTGTCCCCCTTCACCTGTTCTGCGACCTTGGCGGGGAGAGTATGGCGCATGGGGGGACTGCGCAAGGGGCAGAACCCGTTCTTTTCGTCACATCTCGGGTAGGTGATACTGGAAGGCTTGGAGGATTGAATGGCTGTCGCCTGTGGCATCGTGGGTCTGCCCAACGTAGGAAAGTCCACCCTTTTCAACGCCCTAACCCGCGCTGGCGCGGCCTCGGCCAACTATCCCTTCTGCACCATCGAGCCAAATACGGGGGTGGTGGATGTACCCGACCCGAGGCTGGCGGTGCTCGCGGGGATCGTGAAACCCCAGCGGGTGCTCCCCGCAGCCCAGGAATTCGTGGACATCGCCGGTCTGGTCCGAGGGGCCAGCAAGGGCGAGGGGCTCGGCAACGCCTTCCTCGGCCACATCCGGGAGACCGACGCCATCGTCCAGGTGGTGCGCTGCTTCGAGGACAGCAACGTCACGCACGTGGAGGGCGGCGTCCACCCGGAGCGGGACTTGAGCATCATCGAGACGGAGCTGGTCATCAAGGATCTGGATGCCGTGGAGAAGGGCCTCGAGCGCCACCGGAAGGTGGCCAAGACCGGCAACAAGGAGTCCGTGGCCATGGTGGCGGTGCTGGAGCGGGTCTTCGCCGCCCTGGACGCCGGCCAGTGGGCCCGCACCGCCGGCCTGAGCACCGACGAGAAGGCCCTGGTCAAGTCCTATGGCCTGCTCACCCTGAAGCCGACGCTGTTTGTCGGGAACATTGGGGAGGAGGACATCCGGAATCCCGCAGCCAACCCCCACTACCGGAGCCTCCAGGCTCTGGCCGCCGCCCGCCAGGCTCCCTGCATCCCCATCTGCTCCAAGCTCGAAGCGGAGATCCAGGACCTGCCCGAGGAGGACCGCCCGCTGTTCCTGGAGGAGGCCGGGCTCGCCGAGCCGGGCCTCAACGTGCTGATTCACGCGAGCTATGACCTCCTGGGCCTCCAGACCTACTTCACGGCGGGCGTCAAGGAAGTCCGGGCCTGGACCATCCACCAGGGGGACACGGCCCCCCAGGCCGCGGGGGTCATCCACACAGACTTCGAGAAGGGCTTCATCCGGGCCCAGGTCATCGCCTACGACGACTTCATCCAGTGCGGGGGCGAGCAGGGCGCCAAGGATGCCGGGAAAATGCGGACAGAAGGCAAGGACTACATCGTGAAGGACGGCGACCTGATGAACTTCCTATTTAACGTCTAGGACTCAATACCCGCGGCCTCCCGCCCGATGCCAAGGGTGAGGCGAATGGATGAACCAGGGCAAAGCAGGGGCTGGATCGGGGCGCGGCGCGCCGATGGAGGATCCTGCGCAGATCCAGCAGACCATGCTGGACCTGGTCCAGTCGGAGGCGGAGTTCCCCATCAAGGTGGAGGGCACCCATACCCTGCCCTACACCGCCCGGATCGCCCACCTCGACGCCAAACAGGGGATGCTCCACCTGAAGCTCATCCGGCCCCTTCCCCACGAGATGACGGCGGGGGCGCTCTTCGAGATGGTCTTCTCCGTGGGCGAGCAGCGCTTTGAAGCGCCCACCGTGTTCCACGGCCGGGAAGCCTACCTGCTCTACCGGTTTGCCATCCCCAGCCAGATGGTTCCTTCGGACCGCCGCCGCCACAAGCGCTATCCCTTCCGCCCCCGGGAGAAGGCCTATGTGGTGGTTCAGGACGGGACCGTTCCCGGCCACGGGCTCTCGGGCCCCCTGGTGAACCTGTCCCTGGGCGGACTCGCCTTCCGCGTTGACCGCGTCATGCGCCTGGATGACCACCTGCGCGTGACCCCGGGACCAGGCTTCTTCGAGCGGGGAAAGGCCTTCCCCATGCTCAAGATCCGCGACCTGCCGAAGCTGCCCGCCTTCGAGGCCCGTGGCATCCTCGCCAACGCCTACGAGCGCGGCGGGGAGACCATCGTGGGCATCCAGTTCGGGGAGCTGGGGGAAGACGAGCTGAGAGAGCTGCAGGCCGTTCTCGACCTGCGCGACCTCGTCCAGCGATCCACCCCCGGGCTTCCCGGGGAGGCCCCCCGGGACGGCAGCCCCCGGAGCCCAGCGGAGCCAAAGGGCCCCGCCACGCGAATCTCCCCGGCCGGCAGCCAGACCCCGGATGCCCTGCGGCAGCTGGGCCGCCGGAGCACTCGGCTCCTGCTCGTGATGGCCCCCGGACCCGATCGCGAACAGGTCTGCGGGGCCCTGGGCGCTCAGGGATTCCTGCGCCTGGAGACCCTGGACTCCGTGAATCAGGCCCTGGCGGACCTCCGCTCCAATCAGGGCGCCACGCTGCCTATGGTGCTGCTTGAGCTCGGCCCGGACGGCAGCACCTCCGTGGGGGACCTCCAGGTCCTGCAGCAGGAACTGGGTGAGCGCAAGGAGCTGCAGGTGGTCCTGCTTACCCATGGTGAAGGGGCCCCCGACTTGCTGGACCCGATCTTCCCTTCCCTCCCCTGGCCCACGGTCGAGGACCCCTCCTGGCCCTTCCAGCTGGACGAGTTGGCAGGGTTGATCTAGTCCCAACCCCCGCACTCGGATCGGGCGGAGCCCGCCCTTCGCTAGCCGCCCTGGACCGGCGCCACCCGCACGAGGTTGCCGCCTCCGTCCACGCGCTGAAGACCGTCTTCGATGCGGTTGCCGCCCCGAAGGATGGGGTCGGCCGCGTCCTTGGCCAGGAGGATGCCCCCCCGGGCATTGCGGTGCACAACACACTCCTCCAACGTCACCTGGGAGTCCTCCAAGAGCAGGAGCCCCGTGTCCCGGCCCTCCTTCAGGGTGCAGCGCACCAGCAGCAGGCTGCCCCCGGGTTCCACCTGGACCCCCACGCCCGCATTGCCCGAGATGTCGCAGGTGTCCAGCACCCCCTGGCCGCCATCCGCGCAGTCCACGCCCAGCGATTTCCCCTCGGAAAACGCGCTGTTCCGGGCCTGGACCGTGGCGCCGTGGTGGATCAGCAGGCCGGAGCCGCCGTTGGCCTGCACGGTGCAGCCTTCCAGCGTGGCCAGCCCACGGTCCATGACCGACAACCCGAAGCCGGCATTGCCCACCAGGCGGCACTGGCGCAGGGCCACATTGGCGCCGGCCAGTACGTGCACGCCCGCGCAAGCGTGGCCCCCGATGTCGCAGTCCTCCAGCACCGCATGGCTCTGCTCCAGGGCCAGGAGCCCCGCGAAGGAACTGTTCATGAGGCTGCAACTGATGAGTTGGAGTCGGGCGCTCTCCTCCAATTCCACGGCCCCGCTCTGGCCCTGGAACGAACAGGTCTCGGCGAGGGCCTGGCCTCGAGACTGCACCTTCAGGCCCACCCCGCGCTCCGCACTCACGCGGGAGCCATGCAGGGAGACCTGCGCACCGGAATCCACCCAGACGGTGCCACCCAGGATCTCGCAGGCTTCGATCTGGGCAGAACCGGCTTCCACCCGGACGGCCACCTGTCCCGTTCCAGCCTGAACCGTGAGACCGTGCAGGCTGATCCCGGCCGACCGCAGCAACAGGACCGGACCAGCCTGACCCTCCAGGACCACCTCGCCCGGCTCTCCCAGCGCCAGGATCGCCACCCCCTTGTCCACCACGACAGATTCACGATAGATCCCCGGCATCAGGATGATCTCGGTACCTGGGAGCGCCTGGCGCAGGGCCACCTTCAGGCTGAGGCACTGCCCCAGTCCGCCCTTGCCCACCCGGATCTGCTTCCCGGTGATGTCCCGCTGAGACCGACCGGTCTCGGGTGTAGCCTTGGGAACTTTGGAGGTCGCTTCCACAGGCCTGTTCAGGGCCTCCCGGATCGCCGTGCCCAGGGTCTCCGCATCGGGGTAGCGGTCCTCTGGGCGCTTCGCCAGGGCCCGCTCCACCACGGACAAGAGTTCCAGTGGGATGCCCTCCAGGTCGGGGGGAAGGATGGGCTCGGGGGCGTGCAGCAGGATCCGGTTCAGCACACTCGTGGTGGTGTCCCCGTGGAAGGGTTTCCGCCCCCCGGTGAGGATCTCGTAGAGGATCACCCCCAGGGCGAAGAGGTCTGAGCTGCTGGTCGCCCGGCTCGTATCGAGGTATTCGGGGGCCATGTAGCTCACGGTGCCCATCCAAGTTCCGGTCTGAGTGAGACCCGAGGGACCCATCTGGGCCACGCCGAAGTCCATGAGCTTGGCCTCGAGGCGCTTGCCGTGCCGCGCGACCAGGATGTTGGCAGGCTTGATGTCGCGGTGGACCACACCCCGTTCGTGGGCATAGCCGAGGCCCTCGCAGACCTGCACCAGCACCTTCAACAACTCAGCCTTTGGACTCCGCCCACTCCGGATGAGGGCCTCGAGATCCTCGCCCTGGATGTATTCCATCGCCAGGTAGTGGACCCGCTCATCCTCGCCGAACTCATAGACCGTGACGATATGGGGATGGTTCAGGAGCGCCGCCGCCCGGGCCTCCCGCTCGAAGCGGGCCTCGGCTTCGTCCCCGAAATCAGAGCCTTCGGAGATCACCTTCAGGGCCACTTCCCGGCCCAGTCGGGGGTCCCGGCCCAGGTAGACCTCCCCCATGGCGCCCTTGCCCAGGAGTCGGATCACTTCGAATTTTCCAAGCCGTTCCCGCATGGGGGATCTATCGGCAGGAATTCCGGACAATTCAATCCCGGCAGGAGTCTAGCGGGCCTCGATGGGCATGTGCCGCAGGCGCTCCACCCGCTGGGCCATGGGCGGGTGGGTGGAGAACAGGCCCATGAGCCCTCCCGCGCTCAGCGGGTTCACGATCATCATGTGGGCCGTGGCAGGCTCAGCGGACTGCATCGGCAGCTGCTGGTTGTAAGCATGCAGGCGCTCCAGGGCCGAGGCCAGCATGTCGGGGCGGCCCGTCAGGTGGGCGCTGTAGTCATCGGCCAGGTATTCCCGGGAGCGGCTTACGGCCATCTGCAGCAGGATGGCAGCGATGGGTCCGAGGATCATGATGGCGATGCCCGCCAGGGGGTTGGAGCGGCCCTCCTCGTCCCGGGGGCTGATCCAGAAGGCCATACGGGACAGGAACATGATGGCCTGGGCCAGGACCGCCGCCAGGCTGCCGATGAGGATGTCCCGATTCTTGACGTGGCCCAGCTCGTGGGCGATGACCGCCTCCAGCTCCGGGCGGCTGAGTACGCGCATGATCCCCTCGGTCACGGCGACCACCGCATGTTCCGGGTTGCGCCCGGTGGCGAAGGCGTTGGGCGTGTCCTCCGGGATGATGGCGATGCGGGGCATGGGCAGCCCGGCTCGCTGGGCGAGATTGGCCACGATGGCATGGAGCTGCGGCGCCTCGGCCTGGCTCACGGGCTGGGCGCCATAGCTGGCAAGCACGATCTTATCCGAGAAGAAGTAGCTGACGCCGTTCAGGATCAGCCCGAAGGCCAGCGCCAGCACCATGCCGGACTGGCCCCCCAACAGGTCGCCGATCCAGACCAGCAGCCCGGTCATGGCGACGATGAGAAGCAAGGTCTTCGCTTGGTTCATGAAGCGACCTCCTGATTCCAGAATACAAAGGGGCTCAAGCACCCATCCGTTTGATGACCACCAGCGTCACGTCATCCCGGAACCGACCCTCAGCCAGGTGCTGGAAGGCGCAGACCAGCAGGGCCTCGAACAGCTCGTCCGCCCCCGCCTGGGGGCGGCTCCGAACCACGTCGGCCAGCGGGCCGTCCCCCAGATCCTCGCCAGCCGGGTCCTCGGCCTCCACGATGCCGTCGGTGAAGATCACCAGCACATCCCCCGGCTCCATGTGGGCATGGCCCTCGGTGAAGGACACGCCCGGCAGCAGGCCGATCATGGGCCCCGTGGGAGAGAGCCGCGCCACGTCACCGTTGGCCCGCACCAGCAGCGGCGGGTTGTGCCCACCGTTCACGTAGCGGAGGTCGCCATTCAGGGGATTGAGGCTCCCTGCAAACAGCGTGGTGTAGCGGTTCCGGTCCCGGACGTCGTTCATTCGGCGGTTGACCCGCTCGGCCAGGTGGCCCCAGTTCCGCACTCGCTGGTCTGCCATGGCCCGCAGGAAGGCGGACAGCTGCGTCATCATCAGCGAGGCGGGCAGGCCCTTGCCCGAGATGTCGCCAACCGCAAGGTGCAGGCGGGCCCCGTGGGCCTCGTCCTGGGCCATCCACAGGTCGTAGAGATCCCCGCCCACGGCCTGGTAGGGCAGGTTCGCCGCCGCGCACTGCCAGCCCTCGGGCTCCGGCAGGGCCTTGGGCAGCAGGCTGCGCTGGATGTTCCGCGCCAGCTCCAGATCCTTCTCCATGCGCTCGGACTGGATGCGCTGCTCGCGCAGCTCCAGGCTCGAGAGCTGAGAAGAGGTCAGGTTGAGCAGCGTGTGGAGGAACATGAGGTCGTCCTCCGACAACTGGCCCACGGCGGGCTCCGCCACGTAGGCGAAACCGTGGCTGTGGTTCTGGTCCAGCAGCTCGATGGCATGCACCAGCGACCGGGCCTGCAGGACCTCGTGCAGAAGCTCCCCGTCCAGATACTGAGGAAGCGCGCCCAGGCCCTTGGCCAGGAGCACCTGACCCTGGGCGTCCACCACCAGCAGGCGCATGATGCGGAACTCGCCCATCAGGGTGTTCGCCATGAGGCGGATGAGGTCGCGGCCCGTTTCCACCTCGCCCAGGTTCCGGGTGAGCTCGAACACGGTGTTCAGCCGGGAGAGCTGCAGCGCCAGCGTCTGGTTCTGCGAGCTCCGCACGGCCTCGGCCCGCCGCCAGGCCAGCAGCGGCGCACTGATGGTCAACAGCAGCGGCACCGCCGCCGGCAGGTCCTCCGTGCGCAGCACGAGGTGGCCGTAGCGCTCTTCGCCGTATTGCCAGGGGCGCACCTGCCAGCCTTCCCCAGGGTGGGTCGGGAACGCCGGTGCGGTGCCCCGGAGGAAGAGCCACTTCCCGCCATCCCAGAGCCCGCCATGCCGCGCCTTGGCGATCCCCATGGCCGTGGTGCCCACCAGGTGGACCAGATCCTCCTCACTCCCCTGATCCGGGAAGGTCTCCAGGAAGTCGATGAGGGGAAGCAGTTCCTGCGCCCCCTCGGGGATCTTCAGCGCCAGTTGGCGGAGGCGGTCGAAGGGATGGCTCTGCATCGCAGTCAGACCGGGCGGTTCAGCTGATCTTCTTGATCAGGCAGCACTCGTTGCGACCGGACACGGCATCCGCCTTGAACTGGACCTCATCCATGAACCGGCTCATGAGCAGCAGGCCAAGCCCGCCCTTGCGGGGGTGCTTGATGTATTCCTTGGGATCCGGCAGGACCAGCTGGTCGCTGCGGATGCCCTGGCCAGAGTGCCAGATGTGGATCTCCAGGGCCTTCTCGGTGAAGCGCAGCTCCAGTTCCACGCTGTGCTCGCCCTCGCCATGGTAGGCATGGAGGATCACGTTGGTCACGGCCTCGTCCACGGCGATGCTCACCTTGGCTGCCGTGGCATCGTCCAGGCCCGCCACCAGGGAGGCCCGCTTGGCCAGACCGGTCACCAGGTTGAGGTAGCGGGTCTGGCTCGGGATCACGAGCCGGAACTGGGCATGGTCCACCTTGGCTGCCACGTTCAGACCTTCCGCTCCGGGGCGACCGCGGCCAGGGCCTGGTCCTCCTCGCCGAAGACACGGTAGAGCTGGGTGAAACCGAGGGTGTCGAAGATGGCGAAGACGTTCTCCTGCAGGTTGGAGAGCAGGATGTCGCCGTCGTTCTCCCGCACCGTCTCGATGAGCCCCATGATGGCTCCCAGGCCAGCAGAGCTTATATAATTGAGATCCTTGCAGTTGAGGAGGATCTTGTAGCGCCCCTGCTGGACCTGGCCCTCCAGAGCCTCCTCGAATTCCCGCACCGTGTGGGCGTTGATGAATCCGGTGGGAAGGATCACCGCCACATCGCCGATGTGCCTTACCGCGATGGAAAGATCCGCCATTCGAGAACTCCAAGGAACTTCGGCCATCCTAGCGGTTCCTTCCGAACCTGTCCAAGCATTCAACGGGTAGTTGAGGCAACCCCGTTTCCTGTCCAGATGCCCCCGGCCGCATTCCGGGGGGCGCTTCGGCTACCCTTGAGGCCAACCCATGCCGAGCCCTCCCATGAGCGATCCCCGCCCTACGGACCAGTCCCAGCGCGATGCCCTCCGCAACAGGCTGGAGGCCTGGCTCGAACGGCAGCGTCAGGCCGTCCTCGAGGAGGCGACGGCTGCCTGGCAGAGCGCCCTGTCCCGGCTCCGCCCTGACGAGGCCCTGCTGGCGGAGCTGCTCAGCGAAACCACTCCGCCCGCCACGTCCCCCGTCTTGAGCGAGCAACGTCTTGCGACCGCCCTGGATCTGGTCGAGTGCGCCACCAGCCAGGGAGACTTGCTGCGACGTCTGCTGGAGGCCCTGGCCCCGCTCGCCCCCCGCTCCGCCATCTACATCCTCCGGCAGGGGCAGCCCTGCCTCTACTCCCACCAGGGCTTCGAAGACCAGGCCGCAACCAAGGCTGCCGGGGTGCCCCCGACACCGGATCTCGAGGACCTGATCCAGGGAAGGAGTCCGTCAGTCCGGCACCGCAGCCCCGGCTACACCGCCCTGGTCAGCACCCTGAGCGCCTTCGAGGCCGCCGACATCGCCATCTTCCCGCTCCGGCACCGGAGGAAGACCGTGGCCCTGCTCCTGGTGGACAGTGACCTCCTCCCGCGCCTGCCCCACCCCGAGCTGGTCCGGGCCCTGGTCCTGGCGACCTCGGCCCTGCTGGCTTCCCTGGCGGCGGGAAAGGAAGAAGAGTCCAAGGCTGCCCCGGCAGCTCCCCCACCAGCCCCAGCGCCTGTCCAGGAGGAGGCCAGGGTGCCGGAGGCCCCGCCCTCGACCATCCTCGACCCGCAGACCCGGGCTGCGGCGGAGCGTCTGGCGAGGGTCCTCGTGGAGGATCTCGAGCTCTACTTCCCGGCCCAGGTCACCCAGGCTCGGGCCCATGGGAACCTCTACCCGCTGCTCCGGCCCGAGTTGGATCGCAGCCGGGCTACCTTCGTAGACCGTTTCGGCGAAGACATTGAAAATAATTACCGTATTTTTACCAACACCGTTATCCACCAACTCTGCAACGACGACGCAAGCAAGCTTGGCTCAGCGCCCTGGGCCTGAGTCAGGCCGGCGCCACCGGGTGACAACCCTGGTGGTCCCTGGTATAACCATGTTCTTTTGGGTTTGAACGAGGACATGGGCATGGCAAATCTTGGCAAGAAGTACACCTGCTTTCAGTGCGCGGCGAAGTTCTATGACTTCGACAAGCCGGAGGCTCTCTGTCCCAAGTGCGGGGCAAACCAGAAGGCTGCGCCCGCCAAACCCAAGGCTGTCAAGAAGGAGAAGACCGTTCACGTGATCGAGGACGACTTCACCCCCGAGCCGGAAGCCGAGAACCTCGAAGAGACCTTCACCGAGAGCGGGGTGGCCATCGAGCGCGGCGGCCGCGGCGAGGGCTTTGATCCGGGCGACCTGCGCATGGACGACTACGACGAGTAGCCGGGCCCACCATAGCGACGAGCATACTGTTCCGGTGAGCCACCCCGCGATCCCGCCCCTCATCGACCGCCATACGCACCTGGAGGGGTCCCTTGATCCCGTCTGGGTGCGAGCCGAAGCCGAGCGTCGCGGCAGCACCGTACCCCGCAGCCTGCTCGGCCTGTGGGAGGGCGCCGCGGCTCCCTTCGACGGCTTCATCGAGGCCTTCCTGTTTGGCGCGGCCCTGCTGGACAGCCGGTCCGCCGTGCGGGAGGCAGCCCTGGCCGCCGCGCGACGCACCCGGGATGCGGGTGGTGCAGGCTTCGACCTGTGGGTTTCCCCCCACTTCCTGGTTGTCCATCGGGCTCAGATCACCCTGGACGACTTCTGGCTCGGCCTGGAGGAAGGCCTCGCGGAAGCAAGCTCCTGGGGCCTGGCCAGCTGCGTGGTGCTGGATGCAGTCAACCACTTCGGGCCCAAGCACGGGCACTCGGTCCTCAACCTGGTGCTGCCCGAGCTGCCGCCCTTCGTGAAGGGCTTTTCCACCGGAGGCCTGGAGGGCTCGCCCTTCCGGGAGTGGGTCCCTGTCTTCGACCGGGCCCGCGCCGCAGGCCTGCGCATCGCGGCTCACGCCGGGGAGAATGGCCCGGGAGCCAACGTCCGGGAGGCCGTGCTGGAAGGCGGGGTCGCCCGCATCGTCCATGGCCTCCGGGCCGACGAGGCCACGTTCGCCCTGCTCGCGGAACGCGGCATTCCCGTCGACGTGTGCCCCAGCTCCAATGGCGCCCTGGCCTCGGATGTCAGCCCGCATCCTCTCCCCCGGATGCTTTCCGCCGGCGTTCGCTGCGCCCTGGGCACCGATGACCCCGGGGTCATCCCCTGCAACCTGACCACCGAGGCCGCAGCCGCCCAAGCCATGGGCCTGACGGACGATGACCTGGCGACCCTCCGCCGGCACGGCGCCGAAGACGCCTGGTGCCTGTCCTAACCCGGGGGTCGAAGTGATCGCGTCTTCCAGGTAGACTAGAAGATTCGGTGTGCGCCCATAGCTCAGCTGGATAGAGCATCAGGCTTCGAACCTGAGGGTCGGGCGTTCGAGTCGCTCTGGGCGCACCACCGGTTGACAATTGAGTTCTTTGGCGAGCGTGGCGGAACTGGTAGACGCACTGGATTTAGGTTCCAGCGGTTCACACCGTGTCGGTTCGAGTCCGACCGTTCGCACCACTTCTGAATCGCCTCGGCGATTCAGAAGGCAGGAAAAAAGGGCCCAATGACTGCCTCCCCACAGCCCCGCATCCCCCCCGGAACACCAGGAGCATCCATGTCCGTCACACTCCAGCACCAGTCCCCCACCCGCAAGACCGTCGAAGTGACGGTGCCCGCGGCGGAAGTCAGCGCCCTTTTCAATGAGGTGGTGGCCAAGATCGCTCCGAAGGCCCGCATCCCCGGCTTCCGGCCCGGCAAGGCCCCACGCACGGTGCTGGTGCAGAAGTATGCCCGTGAGATCGAATCGGACGTGGCCCAGCAGCTCGTGGAGCGGCACTTCTGGAAGTCCGCCACGGAGGCTGGCGCCCTGCCCATCTCCCACCCCTCGCTGGAGAAGCTGGACCTGAAGGAAGGCACGGATGCGGTGTTCCGCGCCCACTTCGATGTGGCCCCGGAAGTGGTGCTTCCCGACTACAAGACCATGGTCCTGACCAAGAAGAAGCGGGCCATTGACGAGGCCACCGTGGTCGAGCACCTCGAGGGTCTCCGCCAGCGCGCCGTCAAGTACCTGCCGGTCGAGGATGGCGCCGTGGCCCAGGGCCTCGTGGCCACCTGCGACATCCGCGTGAAGCCCCAGGGGCTGAAGGCTCAGACCTACAAGGACCAGGTACTGGAGATCGACAGCTCCCGGCCCTTCGACGCCGAGCTGGTGGGCCTCAAGGCTGAAGAGAAGAAGAGCTTCACCCTGACCCACCCCGTTGATGACAACAACCCGGTCCTGGCCGGCAAGGTGCTGGCCTACGATGTCCAGGTCAAGGACATCCGCACCAAGGAAGTGCCGACCCTCAGCGATGACTTCGCCAAGGACATGGGCGACTTTGAGAACCTCGAGGCCCTGACGGCCGCGGTCCGGAAGGACCTGGAAGAGGCCGCCGACCGCGACGCCGTGGCCCGCCTCCAGGCCAACCTGCTCGACACCCTGCTGGAGGCCGTGCCCTTCGAGGTGCCCCGCTCCATGGTCATCCTGCAGCTCGACGACTACTGCCAGGAGTTCGCGCAGCACGTGTCCCGCCAGGGCATGGATCCGAAGAAGGTGAACTGGCAGGCCTACCGCCAGTACCGGCTGAACGACGCCGAGCGCGCGGTCCGCAGCGGCTACCTCCTCCAGTCCATCGGCAACGCCGAGTCCATCGAGGTGCCGGAGGCTGACATCGATGCGGAGATCCGTTCCTTCATGGCCGAAAACCAGGTGCAACAGCCCTTCGAGGCATTCAAGGCCGAGATGGACCGCCGCGGCAACACCACCGAGATCAAGGGTCGCCTGCGCACGGACCGGATCTTCGACCACCTGCTCAGCACCGCCCAGGTCACCGAGGAACTCCTCGACAAGGAGGCCTTCGAGGCTCTCGTCGAGCTGGAGCGCAAGCGCGAGGCCGGTATCCCGGTGAACCGCTTCGACGCTGGCGGCGTGGAGGGTGGCGACCTTGAGGGCCAGGAGGGCGGCGAACCCGCTGCCGTCGCGCCCGCAGACCACGTCCACGGCCCTGACTGTGACCACGATCACGAGGCCGAAGAGACCAAGCCCAAGAAGAAGGCTTCCCGCAAGGCCGCGGAGGCCCCGGAGGCTGAGGCTCCCGCCGCCGAGAAGCCCAAGGCCAAGAAGGCCCTCAAGCAATAGTCTGTCCCAGCCCTTGCTAAGAAGGCGCCGCGAGGCGCCTTCTTGGTATCCTGACCGTCCCGCAGGAGAGTCCATGCCCAGCAGCTACTATCCCCCCATCGTCATCGAGCAGACTCCGCGCGGCGAGCGCAGCTACGACATCTACTCCCGCCTGCTGAAGGACAACATCATCTTCCTGGGCACCGCCATCGACGACAGCGTGGCCAACGCCATCGTGGCCCAGATGCTGTTCCTCGAGAGCGAGGACCCGGACAAGGACATCCAGATCTACATCAACAGCCCCGGCGGCAGCGTCACTGCGGGCCTGGCGATCTACGACACCATGCAGTTCGTGAAGAATGACATCGTCACCTACTGCATCGGCCAGTGCGCTTCCATGGGCGCCCACCTGCTGGCCGCCGGCACCAAGGGCAAGCGCTTCGCGCTGCCCAACGCCCGCATCATGATCCACCAGCCCAGCGGCGGCGCCCAGGGCCAGGCCACAGAGATCGAGATCACCTTCAAGGAGATCCAGCGACTGAAGGAGAACCTGTCCGCGAGCTTCGCCAAGCACACGGGCCAGACCCTGAAGAAGGTCATGAAGGACATGGACCGCGACTACTTCATGAGTGCCGAAGAAGCCCTCCAATACGGCATCGTGGACAAGGTCCTGTCCGAACGGCCGGCCTGATGAACCCAGGCCTTCCCACCATCCATGGATTCGATCACCTGTCACGGATTCCACTCTACGTGCCAGGCAAGCCCATCCAGGAAGTGCAGCGGGAGATGGGCCTGACCCGAATCGTCAAGCTGGCTTCCAACGAGAACCCCTGGGGGCCCACCGAGGCGGTAAAGGCCCGGGTGGCCGCAGCCATCGCCGGCTCCGACACCGAGGGGCTGAACCTCTACCCGGTCAGCGACGGTCCCTACTTGCGCCGGGCCATCGCCGCGCGCAAGGGCGTGGCGTTGGAATGCGTGGTCCTCGGCAACGGCAGCAGTGAGCTCCTGGAACTGGTGGCCAAGGCCGCCTTCCTGGACGGGGGCAGCTCGATCATTCCCCGGCACAGCTTCGCCATCTACGGCATCGCCACCCAGACCGCCGGCGGTCGGGTCATCGAGTCCAGGGCCACGGCCACCGAGCTGGACGTGGACGACATCCTGCGTTCCGTCGCCGAAGACACCCGCCTCGTCTACCTGGGGCACCCCAACAACCCCACGGGCATCCGGCTGGAGAAATCGGCTCTGGAGCGGCTGGTGCGCCAGCTCCGCGAGGACATCGTCCTGGTGGTGGACCAGGCCTACGCGGAATACGAGGACCCCGCCGACTACCCAGACGCCGCAGCCTACCTGAATGAGCGCCCCAACCTGCTGGTGCTCCACACCTTCTCGAAGATCCACGCCCTGGCGGCGCTGCGCATCGGCTACGGCCTCGGCTCCCGAGAGCTGCTGGGCTGCATCGAGCGCGTCCGCAGTCCCTTCAACACCAACCACCTGGCCCAGGTCGCCGCGGAAGTGGCGGTGCAGGACCTGGCCTTCGAGGCCTTCTCCCGTCAGAAGAACACGGATGCCCGTGTCGCCTTCGCCCTGGAAGCCGCGCAGCACCGCTGCCAGCTCTCGGGATCGAGCGGCAATTTCGTGCTGCTGGAGAGCGCCTTCCCTGCCAAGGACCTGTTCCGGGAGCTCCTGCAGCGGGGCGTGATCGTGCGCCCCATGACCGCCTATGGCCTGCCCAGCCATGTCCGCGTCACCTACGGGAAGCCTGAGGAGATGCAGGCCTTCTGGAGCGCCATCGGCCCCCTCCTCAACGGCGGTTGTTGATTGTCCGAAATCCTGGAGGACATCGGCCGGTTGGAGGCCCTGCTCACCCGGGGTGAGCGCACCGCCTGCCGGTCGGGGCTGGAAGCGCTGCGGAACCGCTACCGGCAGGCGCCCGGGGCCTTCGGACCCGAAGCCATCGCCGCGCTCCGGCGGCTTGCCACCGAGCTGGAGTCCCCACCGGACCTGGAGGCGGCGCTCAAGGAGACCTTCGGCTACAGCGGCTTCCGGCCGGGCCAGCGGGCCATCATCGAGGCCGTGTTGGCGGGCCGGGACGTGGTGGGCATCATGCCTACGGGGGCCGGCAAGTCCCTCACCTTCCAGCTGCCCGCCCGCCTCCTGGGCGGCGTGACCCTGGTCGTGTCACCCCTCATCGCGCTCATGAAGGATCAGGTGGACGCGCTCACGGAGGCCGGGCTCCGGGCCACGTTCCTGAACTCCAGCCTGACCCTGGAGGCCCGCCGGGAGCGGATCCGCGCCCTGAAGAACGGGGAGCTGGAACTGGTCTACGCCGCTCCCGAGGGCCTGGACCTCTACCTGGCCGACCTGCTGCGGGAGGTGGACCTGCGCCTCATCGCCGTGGACGAGGCCCACTGCATCAGCCACTGGGGCCATGACTTCCGGCCGGCCTACCGGACCCTGGCCGGGCTCAAGCGGCGGTTCCCGGACGTGCCCGTCCTCGCCCTCACCGCAACGGCCACGCCCGAAGTCCGCCGTGACATCGTCGCCCAGCTGGAGATGCGGCGCCCCCTGGAGGTCCAGGGCTCTTTCTACCGCGCCAACCTCAAGGTGAGCGCCTACCGCAAGGGCGCCGAGGGGCTGCCCCCGGTTCGCGAGGCCCTGCTGCGGCTGGTGCTGGCCCGGCGCGGCGAGAGCGGGATCATCTACTGCCTCTCCCGCAAGAGCGTCGAAGCCACCGCAGCCTTCCTGTCCGGGGAAGGGGTCCGCGCCGCGGCCTACCACGCGGGCATGGACAGCGCGGCCCGCTCCACCGCCCAGGAAGCCTTCCAGCGGGACGACGTGGACGTCATCGTGGCCACGGTGGCCTTCGGCATGGGCATCGACAAGAGCAACATCCGCTACGTCATCCACCGGGACATGCCCAAGAGCGTCGAGGGCTGGTACCAGGAGATCGGCCGCGCGGGCCGCGATGGCGCCGACGCCGACTGCATCATGTTCTACGGCTGGGGAGACGTGCTCAGCTACGACCGCTTCACCGAGGGACTCGACGCCGAGCTGGCCCAGGCGCAGCAGCGGCAGACCCGTGATCTCTTCCGTCTGGCGGAGTCCCCGCGGTGCCGCCACCAGGCCCTGCTGGCCCACTTCGGCGAGCGCATGGAGCCCTGCGGCACGTCTTGCGAGTGCTGTGACGGCTCGGACCCGCTGGCCGCCGCGCCCGCGCCTGGCAAGGCCAAGCGCGGCTCGCCCCGGGGTAGCCGCCCCCCGCTGACCCAGGCCCCGGTGGAGGGCGAGGAAGCGCTCTACGTCGAGCTGAAGGCCCTGCGCAAGCGCCTCGCGGATGCCAAGGGCGTCCCCGCCTACGTGATCTTCAGTGATGCCACCCTGCAGCAGATGGCCCGCTTCCAGCCGGCCACCGAGGCCGAGTTCCTGGCCCTGAGCGGCGTGGGGCCGAAAAAGCTGCAGCAGTATGGGGAAAGTTTCCTCCGGCTGCTGGCTCGTTGAAGGGCCCTGGACATCTGTCACAACCCGGAACCGCCCCCATTGATACATAACGGTTTATCCGGTGGAGGCGGCATCGCCGGCTTGCACAGTTCCTGGGAGGAAATTAGGGTGAAGGTAGACATTTCCTACACAAGCGTCAAGTGTCGCAACCTTATTGCAGAGGTGAGTTCATGAGTTTGGGAGAACGCGTCAGAGACCTGACCCGCCTGGCCTTCCAACTGGGCAACAACTGGATGTCCCTCACGGGCACGGCCCTGACCACCAGCTCCGCCTTCGTGCTGGTCTGGTTCTGGTTCATGGAGCTCACCAGCCCGCGCTCTGTCCACCCCTATGCGGGCATCCTGCTGTTCCTCATCCTCCCGGCCCTGTTCATCGTCGGTCTGGTGCTCATCCCCCTGGGCATCATGCGCCTGCGGCGCCAGCGCAGGCTCGCCGGCGAAGCGCCCCAGCCCCTCCAGGCCGTGGACTTCAAGCAGCCCGCCGTGCGTCGGCTCCTCACGGTCGTGGGCGTTCTCACCTTCATCAACGTCAGCATCATGGGCACCGCCGGTCTCAAGGGCGTGGAGTACATGGACTCGAACCAGTTCTGCGGCCTGACCTGCCACACGGTCATGAGCCCGGAATACACGGCGTTCCTGGGCTCTCCCCACTCCCGCGTGGGCTGCGCCCAGTGCCACATCGGCCATGGGGCTCCGGCCCTGGTCCGGGCCAAGATCTCCGGCACCCGGCAGCTCTTCGCCGTTGCCTTCGGCACCTACTCCCGCCCCATTCCCAGCCCCGTCGAGCACCTGCGTCCCGCCCGCGAGACCTGCGAGCAGTGCCACTGGCCCCAGAAGTTCACCAACGACAAGCTGATCGTCCGCACGCACTACGCCGAGGACGAATCCAACACGGCTTCGACCAACATCCTCCTGCTGAAGATCGGCGGCCACACGCCCAATGGCACCACGGGCATCCATGGGCGGCACCTCGACAACATGGAGCGCATCAGCTACGTCACCACCGACCGCCGCCGCCAGGAGATCCCCAAGGTCATCTACCGGGATGACAACGGCCAGACGGTCGAATACGTGAGCGACGAGTTCAAGAACCTCCCCAAGGAGAAACTCGACAAGGCCACCACCCGCGGGATGGACTGCATCGACTGCCACAACCGACCCACCCACGCCTTCCAGCTGCCGGACCGGGCCATGGACAAGATGCTCTCTGAGAAGCGCATCAGCACCGAGCTGCCCTTCATCAAGAAGAAGGCCGTCGAGCTCCTGAAGGTGGACTACGCCGACCAGAAGGATGCGGCCGCCAAGATTCCCGTGGCCCTGGCCGAATACTACCGGAACACCTACCCCGAGATCTTCAAGCACAAGCGGGCCCAGGTGGACGCCGCGGGCGAGGCCGTGAAGGCCATCTACCTGCGCAACGTGTTCCCCGAGATGAAGATCACCTGGGGCACCCACCCCAACAACATCGGCCACGAAGAGGCCGTGGGCTGCTTCCGCTGCCATGACGGCACCCATGCCGCCGCGGACGGCCGGACCATCAAGGGCGACTGCGACACCTGCCACACGATCCTGGCCCAGGACGAGAAGGACCCGAAGATTCTCAAGACCTTCGGATTGTAGGTATGGAATGGCAGGGAGCGGTCATCCAGAATGACGGGATGACCGCTCCCGCCCTTCCCCTGATCGCCATCGACGGCCCGTCCGGGGTGGGCAAGTCCACCACCGCGAAGCGGGTCGCCGAGCGTCTGGGCTGGTATTACCTCGACACCGGCGCCATGTACCGAGCCGCGGCCCTGGCCGTCCAGCGGGCCGGGATCGCCCTGGCAGACCGCCCGGCGCTGGAGGCCCTCCTGCAGTCCCTGGACCTCAGCCAGGAGGGCACCCGCATCTTCCTCGCGGGCGAGGATATCAGCGAGGCCATCCGCAGTCAGGCCGTCACCCAGCTCGTGACCCCCGTCAGCGCAGACGGCCGTGTGCGGGAGGTGCTGGTGGACCAGCAGCGCCGCATCGGGGCCCGGGGACGCTGGGTCGTGGACGGTCGGGACATCGGCACGGTGGTCTTCACCGGGGCCTGCTGCAAGGTCTTCCTCACGGCAAGTCCTGAGGCCCGCGCCCGGCGGCGCTTCCTGGAGCTCCAGGCCAACGGGCAGGCCCCCATCCTGGAGGATGTGCTGCAGGACCTCCAGCGCCGCGACCTGGCCGACAGCACCCGGGCCGTGGCCCCGCTCCGACGGGCCGAAGACGCCGCCGAGCTGGACTCCAGCACCATGAATCTCGATCAAGTCGTGGACTGGATCGTGGCGCGGCACCAATCGCACCCCTGAGGGGGCGCCCCGTTCAGCCGAGCAGGCTCTCGATCCGCCGCCAGGAGCCCAGGTTGGCCACCTCGGTGAACCCGGCCTTCTTCAGGATCGCGACGCCGGAGCCGCTGCGGGCGCCGGATTCGCAGCAGACCAGCACCGGGCGGGCGCGGTCCAGCTCCTTGGCCCGGGCCTCCAGCTGGTCCAGGGGGATGTTGATGGCGCGGCCGTGTCGCGCCCCCTTGAACTCGCCCTTGGTGCGCACGTCCACGATCTGTCCGCCTCGGGCCAGCATGGCCTTCAGGTCGCCCACCGGAGCGGAGCGCCGGCTCCAGATCACGTAGCCCACCGCGGCGATGGGGATGAGGTAGATCCAGTATTCGAGCATCAGGCTCTCCCGAGGGCCCAGATCAGGCCCATGACCGCGCCGTAGCTGATGCCCCTTAGTGGCGTTGCAGTCAGGGGACAGGCCCCGGTGCTGCAGCCCACCAGGCGGTGCCAGCCGTAACCCAGGGCGCCGCCCACGATGAGGCCCAGGGCGAAGCGGATCACGGTCGCCTTCATCGGGAGCAGCCCACACCAGCCCCTTCGGGCACGCCCAGCTTCTTCAGGATGGTGGACATCAGGCACCAGTTGGTGAGGCCACTCTGCAGCATGTTCGCGCCCACGAAGACCGTGAACCAGATCCAGTTGGGGTTGTGGACCTTCGCCAGGGCGAGGCTCAGCAGGATGAAGGTCCCTGCGACGGTGTGGACGATGCGATCGACGTTCATGGATTACTCCGGTTGAAGGGCGGTGGCGACGGCACCCTCGCGCTGCAGGTCCGCGGCGCGGCCGCGGCGGGCGACGAGGTAATACAGGACGGGGACGGCAAAGCGGGACAGCAGGGTGGCGGCGACCTCACCCGCCATGAGGCTGATGGCGAGGCCCTGGAAGATGGGATCCTTGAGCATGACCGCAGAGCCCACCAGCACGGCCGCGGCCGTGAGCAGCATGGGCCGGAAGCGCACCACGCCGGCTTCCTCCACCGCTAGGGCCAAGGGCATGCCCTCGCGCAGCTTGAGCTCGATGAAGTCCACCAGGATGATGCTGTTGCGGACGATGATGCCCGCCCCCGCGATGAAGCCGATCATGCTGGTGGCCGTGAAGAAGGCCCCCAACAAGCCGTGGGCGGGAATGATGCCGATCAGCGAGAGCGGGATCGGCACCAGGATGACCCAGGGCACCTGGAAGCTCTCGAACCAGCCCACCACCAGGATGAAGATCAGCACCAGCACGGCCGCGAAGGCCATGCCCAGATCCCGGAAGACCTCCAGGGTGATGTGCCACTCGCCATCCCACTTGAGGGCCAGGGACTCGGTGTTCTCGGGGTGGGCCAGACCCAGGCGCGGGACTGGAGACCCGGCCGTACCCTTCATGGCGTCAATCTTCTTGTTCAGCGCCGCCAGGGCATAGACCGGACTCTCGATGGTGCCCGCCAGATCCGAGATGACATAGGTGACCGGCATCAGGTTCTTGTGGTGGATGGGCGCTTCCTCCACGCCCTGTTTCACGGTCACCAGCTCCCGCACCGGGACCATGCCCCGGGCTCCGGGAACCGTGAGCTGCAGGAGCTGGTCCAGCTGCTGGCGCTTCTCGGGGGCAAGCTGCAGGATGACGGGTACCTGGCTGGATCCGCGCAGCACGTGGAAGGTCCCAGCCTGGTGGCCCTGGCCCGCCAGATAGAGTGTCTGGATCACGTGGGCGGGGGCAACGCCGTGCAGGGCCGCCTTCTCCCGATCCAGCACCAGGCTGATCTTGGGTGCGGTGGGGTTCAGGGTGGAGTCCACGTCGACGATGCCGTCAACGCTCTTGAAGGCCTTGAGGACCTCGTCGGAGAGGCGGGCGCGCTCGGCCTCGGTGGGGCCGTAGATCTCGGCCACGATGGTATCCATGACCGGCGGTCCCGGGGGGATCTCCACAAGTTTCATACGCGCCCCGGCGGGCTTTGCAAGCTTCTCCAGCTCGGGCCGGAGGCGGACGACGATGTCGTGGCTCTGCTCCTTGCGGTCGTGCTTGGGCACCAGGTTCACCTGGACGTCCACCATCTCCGCTTCCTGGCGCAGGAAGCTGTGGCGGACCATGCCCACGAACGTGAACGGGGCGGCCTCACCGGCATAGACCTGCACATCCTTGACGGTGGCGTCCTTCAGCAGGCGCCGGGCGACGTCCTGGCCCACAGCGAGCGCGTCTTCCCGGGGCGTGCCCGCGGGCAGATCCAGCTGCACCATGAACTCCGACTTGTTGTCGAAGGGCAGCATCTTCACCTTCACCCAGCCGATGCCCACCAGGGACATGGCGCCCACCAGCAGCACCACGACGCCGCCGAAGAAGCCCCAGCGGACCGCAGGCTTGAACAGAAGGGCCCGGATGACCGTGCGGTAAAGGACGGTGAACTTCGAGTCCGGAGCCACCTCCGGGTTCTTGTCCTGCCAGTCGTGGACCGGCTCCGGCGCCTGGTTATCCGGGGTGGCGGGGTGCAGCCCTGACTCGTCGATCTCCGGCAGGTGGGCTTCCTTCTTGAACAGGATGAGGCTGGCCCATGGGCTGATGACGAAGGCGATGACCAGGCTGAAGATCATGGCCAGGCTGGCGCCCACGGGGATGGGCCGCATGTAGGGGCCCATGAGACCGCGCACGAAGGCCATGGGCAGGATGGCGGCGATGACGGCGAAGGTGGCCAGGATCGTGGGGTTGCCCACCTCGTCCACGGCCTCGATCACCACCGTGGCGAAGCTCTTGCGGTGGCCCGGCAGGTGCATGTGCCGGTGGATGTTCTCCACCACCACGATGGCGTCGTCCACCAGGATGCCGATGGAGAAGATCAGCGCGAAGAGCGTCACGCGGTTCAGGGTGTAGCCGAACAGGTAGGTGATCAGCAGGGTGAGGGCCAGGGTGACCGGGACCGCGATGCCCACCACCACCGCGCTGCGCCAGCCCATGGCCAGCAGGATGAGCGTGATGACGCTGAGGGTCGCGATGAGCAGGTGCTGGATCAGCTCGTTGGACTTGTCACCAGCCGTCTCGCCGTAGTTGCGGGTGACCGTGACCTTCAGGTCGCGGGGGAGGAGGTTGCCCCGGAGGGCCTCCACCTTGGCCAGCACCTGCTCGGCCAGGGCCGTGGCGTTGGTGCCTGCCCGCTTTGAGAGGGTGACGCTCACAGCCGGCTCGAAGCCACTCCGGCCCGCCTCGGCGAAGAGCACGAGGGGTGGCTCGGACTCCGGCGCGTCCACCACCCTCGCGACATCCGCCAGATAGACGGGCTTCTGGTTCCGGACGCCCACGACCAGACGCCGCAGCTCTGCAGCCTGCAGCACGAAGCCCGTGGCCTCGAGCTCGGTGCGCTTGCCGTGGTCCACTAGGGTGCCCGCAGGCAGCTGGGCCTCGGCGGACTGGAGGGCGGGCTGCAGCTCGGCGATGGACATGTTGAGGGAGCGCAGGCGGTCTGGGTCCGGCTCGATGCGGACCATGCGGCGCGCGCCGCCGACCACCTTCACCTGGGCCGTGCTGGGCACGTTGGACAGCTCCCGGGCGAGCACTTCGCCAACTTTCCGGAGCTGGCCAGGCGTCTGCGCGGAGGCCTCCGGCAGGCCATGCAGAGTCAGGACCAGGAAGGGCACGTCATCGATGGTCTGGAGCTTCACGATGGGCTTCATGGCCCCGGGCGGGAGCATCTGGGGATTCGCCGCTAGCTCCTGGTGGATCTTCACCAGGCTGGGCTCCTGGGGCTCGTTCACCTTGAAGCGCACGGTGATGAGCGCCATGCCCGGCCGGCTCATGCTGTAGAGATACTCCACACCGGGAATGCCCCAGAGGGCACGCTCCAGGGGCGCGGTGACCTGGCTCTCGACCTCCTTGGGGCTCGCACCCGGGTAGGGCACGTAGAGATCGACCATGGGCACGATGATCTGGGGTTCCTCTTCCCGCGGCGTCAGCACCACGGCGAGGAGGCCCAGGATCAGCGAGGCGCCGACGATGAGGGGGGTCAGCTTGCTGCGCAGGAACCCCTTGGCCAGGGTCCCGGCCAGGCCCAACCGGGGTTCACTTGCCATGGCTCACCCCGCTGGAGAGCTCGATGGGCTGGCCGTCCTGGAGAGATCCCGGCTGGTCGATGACCTTCTCACCGGCCTTCAGGCCGGACCGCACGGACAGGTAGCTGCCGCTGCCCTCACCCAGGGACAACCAGCGCAGCTCGGCGTGGCCCTCCTTGGCGATGAACACGCCCGTCAGCTCCCCGCGCTGCACCAGCGCCGTGCGGGGCACGGACAGCCCCGGGGCGGCCTGGAGGCCGGGCACCAATAGGCGGGCGAAGGAGCCCTGCCGGAGACCCTTGGGCTTGAGCACCTTGGCCCGCACGGTCCCCTTGTGGCTGGTGGCGTCGCCACCGGGGGCCAGCGCGGTGATCTGGGCCTCGCCCTGGACCCCCTCGCTCTCGAACTTCAGCCTGGAGCCGGTCTTCAGGCCCTTGGCCTCATCCTCCGACAGGCTCGCGACCAGCTCCTGCTCGCCGTCGCCCACCAGCTCCAGCAGGGGCATGCCGGGGCCGACAAAGTCACCTTCATTCACCTTGCGGGACTGCACAACGCCCGAGAAGGGCGCCCGGATCTGCGTGTAGGCGATGTTGGCCTTCAGGGCGGTGACGCCGGCCTGAGCCTGGGCCACCTGGGCCTGGGCCTGCTCCAGCTCCGAGAGGGTGCTGGCCTTCTGGGCCTGCAGGGCCAGGATGCGCCGGTGATGGGCCTCCACGACGGCCAGGCCGGTCTCGGCGGCCTTGAGCTGTCCCTGGAGGTCCTCGTCGCCCAGGGCGACCAGGAGGGCCCCTGCGGTCACGCGCTGACCCTCCTGGACCGGGACCCGCTTCACCTGGGCGGCCATGCGGGTGGCGATCATGGCCGTGCGGGTGGACTGGAGGGTGCCGGCCACCCAGGCGCCTCCCTCGGGCGAGCCCTGGGCCACCAGCGCGACCGCCACCTTGGGCAGCACCTTCGCTTCAACCTGGGCCTCCTTGTGGCCGCAGGCGAGGGTCCCCAGGAGCATGCCGGTCATGGCCAGTGCGGAAAGGGCGGTCTTCATGGCTTCACTCCTTCGATGGGATTGCCGGTGGCCAGATCGAGGCCGGCGTGGCTGGTGCGAAGTTCGAACAGGCTTTGGAGGAGCAGCGTCCGGGCGCCCTGGATGGCCGCGTCCGCATCGAGCACCTCGATCAGGGGCGTGAGGCCCTCACGGTGGCGGGCCTCCCGGAGCCGCTTGGACTCCTCGGCGGCGGTCAGGGCGGCCTTGGCGGCGAGGATCCGGGCCTCGGCGGCCTTGACGGACTCGCGCGCCACACGGACCTGATGCTCCGCCTGCTGCTGCTTGAAGGTGCGGAGGTCGGTCGCGGCCCGCTCCTGGGCCCTGGCCGCCTTGGCCCGGGCCGCGTCCGGCGCCGAGAAGACCTTCCACTTCACCCCGACCGAGGCATAGGTCCAGTTGCCCTTGTCCGACCAGGAGTGATGCAGCGTGCCGACACCCAGCTCCAGCCCGACTTCGGGAAGGGTGTTGCCTCGGGCCGCCAGGGCGCCCTCATGGGCGGCCTTGGCCTGGAGGTCCGCGGCGACGAGGTCACCGCGGTAGGCGGTACCCCTGTCGGCGGAGGCCGCCGGGCTGGACTCCAGGGGCGTGGCCAGGGGGCCTTCCACGGGACCCGTCCCCGTGAGCAGTCCCAGTCCGGACCGGGCCGAGCGGACCTGCTTGAAGACCTCGGCCCGTTGGGCGTCCGCCTGGGCGTGGAAGGCCTTGAGGCGCTGGAGCTCGGACTCGAGCATGAGCCCTTGATTGACCCGGGCTCCCACGAAGTCCTCCATGCCCTGGATCCAGGCGCGGGTGTCGTCCACCCACTTCAGGGCCTGCTCCGCCACCTGGGTGCCGAAGTAGGCCTCCACGACCAGTTGGGCGGTCTCCTGCTTGCGGCGCTCCTGGCTGGCCTGCTCGGCCTGGGCCAGATACTCCCCAGCGCGCTTCGCGGCGGTCAGGCGGCCGCCGGTGTAGAGGGGCTGCTGTACCACGGCCGAGCCGCCATAGGCACCAATGGGATCCGGGTGGTTGAGCGCCAGGGGGTTGAAGTCCGCCGCCCCGATCCGGGCCTGGTTCAGCTTGATGCCGAAGGCCATCATGGGCTCGTCCGTGCGCGTCCCGTAGGCGTTCAGCGTGAGGGAGGGCAGGCGAAGGTCCCGGTTGGCCTCAGCCTCGGCCAGGCGGCTGTCCACCATGGCCTGGCCCGCCCGCAGGCCCGCCTGGTCCGTCCAGGCCTTCCGGATGGACTGGGCCACGGTCAGAGCTTCCTGAGCCATGCCAAATCCCGCGCCAGCCGCCAGCAGTCCCACCAGAGTTGTCATTCTTTTAATACTCATAAAGGAATACTCCTGGATAAAAAAAACGGGGCCGAAGCCAGCGGTCTTCCCTACTTCAAGGCCTTGTAGATCACCCGCGCCCGGTCGCTCACATGGCCGCAGACCAGCTCGCAGAGGTCTCCGACCAGGGGCATGACCGGTGCGAAGTAGACGGCGTTGCCCTCGGGTTCCCGGCTCACCAGACCCACCCGCACCAGGCAGGCCAGGTGCTTGGACGCATTGGCCTGGGAGAGCCCGGCGGACTCTGCCACAGCCCCCTGGCTGAGTGGCTCCTTCGAGTCCAGCAGGGACCGCAGGATCTTCAGGCGGGAGGCGTCCCCCAGCGCGCTGAAGAGCCCGCTGACTTCATCGATCATGGGATTGCTGAGCTGGTGATTCATGGAATCAACTCCATGCGACTATATTCATTCAGTTTTGACTTTTGTCAAGTCAAAAAAACCAGCTCCCATGAAGAACTGTATACCCATCGGATCATCCAGCCACCAAGCATTCCACAGCACTGGCAATTCCAGGGGGAACGTGACGGAGGTCATCCCCTGCCAGAGACTTGCTAGTCTGATGGTGGAGATTCCCGTGGACGACCTGGACCTGCGCGCTGCCAAGATCCGCCTGCTCTGCACCGACATCGACGGCGTGCTCACCACGGGCGCCCTGCACTATGGCCTGGAAGCAGGCCATTCCAAGGCCTTCAACGTGCGCGACGGCGCCGCCACCAAGTGGCTGCAGCGGGCCGGCATTCCCGTGGCCTTCATCTCCGGCCTGGACGCCGCGGCCACCCGGCACCGGGCCCAGGACCTGGGGGTGGAGGACTGCTTCGCGGGGCACCTGAACAAGCTCCCGGTGCTGGACCAGCTCTGCGCGAAATACGGGCTGGCCTATGACCAAGTGGCGCACCTGGGCGATGACCTGCCGGACCTGCCCCTGCTCTCCCGGGTGGGCCTGGCCTGCTGCCCTTCGGATGCCGCACCCGAGGTGAAGGAAGCCTGTCACTGGGTGACCGAGGTGCCCGGTGGCCTGGGCCTGCTGCGGCTGGTGGCCGAGCGGATACTCAAGGCCCAGGGCCGCTGGGCCGACACCGTGGGCAAGTACGGGGCCTGAGATGAAACCGATTGCCGTCCTGCTCATCACCGCAGCCCTCAGCCTCTCGGGCCAGGACGCCGCCTTCGGGGTTCGCGTCCACGGCCTGCAGCCCATGGGCGACCTGAAGGATCTGACCAACAACCAGGTCGGGCTGGGAGCCGCAGTCTTCATCTCCATCCCCCACAGCGGCGGACTGGTGCTCCGCCCCGTGCTGGGCATGCAGTACATTCCCCAGGGCAACACGACGGGCCTGCCCGGCACCAAGACCGCAGTGACGTCCGTGGACCTCATGCTGGACCTGCTGTGGTTCCCCAACGAGGACCCGGACCACGGCCCCTACCTCGTCGGTTCCGTGGGCGGCCAGCAGTGGCGGCTGACCGCCAACGGCACCGCCCCTTCGACCCAGTCCGCGACCCGCCTGGGCCTCGGCGGAGGTCTGGGCTACCAGCTCTCGCCCCGGCTGGGGGTCGAGGCCCGAGGCTTCTGGAGCCCAGTGGAACAGAACCTCAAGGCCACGGGGCTCATCATCGGCGCCACCCTGAGGTTCTGAACCCTCAGCGGCTCGCGTGGGCGTTGAACCCCGCGGTGCGCAGCTTCTGACCCTGGTTTTCGTCATCCGGGATGATGTAGTCCACCTCGGCCGGGGTGTAGAGCCGGCGGTGGAGGTCCATGACCAGGGCGGGCCCCCCGGACTGTGTGATCAGTCGGCCGGGCAAAAGGTAGACACTACCTTGAGGCTGAAACAACATGGCCACTCCAATAGGCCATTAGATAAAAATATGCAGGCAAGCGATATACGCTTGATTGATTACCAACTTCCAGGTAGTCCAACCCGGAATCCAGCCCCCATCACCGGGCCGAGTTCGCCACCAGCAAGGCCGCAAGCTCATTGTGGCGACACTGAACCGGTTCAAGCTCGAAGGCCACAAGCCGCCCCTCCCGCACCCGCAGCACCCCATCCACGATGGTGTAGGCCGCCTGGGCGGGGGCGCAGAGCAGCAGGGCGCCCACGGGGTCGTGGACCGCGCCGCCGGCGTAGCCCAGGGCCGAGAGATCGAAGAGGGCCAGGTCCGCGCACATGCCCGGCGCCAGGTGCCCGATGTCGCTGCGCCCCAGGACGCGCGCGCCGCCCCGAGTGGCGAGTCGGAGCGTGTCTCGCACGGTCATGGCGCCCGGTCCCCGGTCGCAGCCGTAGGGCTCCGCGGCGATGCCCACCCGCTGCAGCAGCATGGCCATGCGCGCCTCGGCCACCATGTGCGCGGCATCATTGCTGGCGCTGCCGTCCACGCCGAGGCCCACGGGCACGCCCGCGTCGAGCATGGCGCGCACCGGGGCGATGCCCGAGGCCAGGCGCATGTTGGACGAGGGGCAGTGGGCCACGCCGGTGCCCGTGGCGGCAAAGCAGGCCTGACCCGCCGCATCGAGCTTCACGCAGTGGGCGTGCCACACATCCGCGCCCACCCAGCCGAGTTCCTCCGCGTACTGCGCGGGCGTGCAGCCGAACTTCTCCCGGGAGTAGGCCACGTCGTGGTCGTTCTCGGCCAGGTGCGTGTGCAGCCGCACGCCGCGCTGCCTCGCGAGCAGGGCCGTCTCGCGCATGAGCTCGCGGCTCACGGAGAAGGGCGAGCAGGGCGCCAGCGAGATCTGCAGCATGGAGCCCGGCGCGGGGTCGTGGTAGCGCGCGACCAGCCGGTCCATGTCGGCGAGGATGTCGGCTTCACGCTCCACCACCGAGTCCGGCGGCAGGCCACCAGCGCTCTGGCCTACGCTCATGGCCCCGCGGGTGGCGGTGAAGCGCATGCCGGCGAGGCGGGCGCCATCGATGCTGTCGTCCAGGCGGCAGCCATTGGGGAACAGGTAGAGGTGATCGCTGGTGGTGGTGCAGCCGGACAGCAGCAGCTCCGCCATGGCCACCTGGGTGGACACCCGGAGCATCTCCGGCGTGAGCCCCGCCCAGATGGGGTACAGGCCCCGCAGCCAGGTGAACAGCTCCGCATCCTGCACCGCCGGGACCGCCCGCGTCAGGGACTGGAACATGTGGTGGTGGGTGTTCACCAGCCCCGGCAGCACCAGGTGGCCCCGGGCGTCGATGACCTCGTCGGCGGTTGCGGGGAGCGCAACGGCGGGGCCAATGGCCTCGATACGATTGCCGCGGATGAACACGGAGGCCCCGTGCAACTCCCGTCCCGCATCGTCCATGGTGGCCACGCAGGTGGCGTCACGGAGCAGGAGGGTGCGGCCGCCGGACTCGGACATGGGCTACTCGAACACCACGGTCTTGTTGGCGTAGGTGAGCACCCGGTGGTTCAGGTGCAGACGCACGGCCCGAGCCAGGGCGAGACGCTCCATGTCCTTGCCCTTGCGCACCAGATCCTCGGCGGTGTCGCGGTGGCTGACCCGCACCACGTCCTGCTCGATGATGGGACCCGCATCCAGGTCCTCGGTGACGAAGTGCGCCGAGGCGCCGATGATCTTCACGCCGCGGGCGTGGGCCTGATGGTAGGGCTGGGCCCCGGCGAAGGCGGGCAGGAAGCTGTGGTGGATGTTAATGACATCCGGGAAGGCCCGCAGGAAGTCCCCGCTGAGCACCTGCATGTACTTCGCCAGGATCACCAGGTCCACCCGCTCGCAGCGCAGCAGCTCCAGCTGCTTCTGCTCCTGTTCGGCCTTGGTGGCGGCCGTGACGGGGAAGACGTGGAAGGGCAGGCCCAGGGGCGCCACGTGGCGGCGGAGCAGGTCGTGGTTGCTGACCACGCAGGCGATTTCCGCCCCCAGCTCGCCAGCATGGTGGCGCCAGAGCAGGTCCAGCAGGCAGTGCTCCTGGCGGCTGCACCAGATGGCGATGCGCGGCACCACGTCCGAGAAGTGCAGCTCCCAGTGGCCACCCATGGGATCCGCCACGGCCGCCAGCTCCCGCCGGAGCAGCAACCTGCCTTCAGCGTCGGAGTCATCCTCCCACTCGATGCGCCCCAGGAAGCGACCTGCCTGCAGGTCCGAGTGGTGGTCCGAGTCCACGATGTTGCCGCCGCGTTCGAAGACGAAGGTCGACAGACGCGCCACGATGCCCCTCTGGTCGGGGCAGGAGATGAGGAGGATGGCGGTGGGTTTGGACATGGTTCGCAGCCGGGGTGCCAGGGTAGAAGGACAGCCCCCCGCGGGAGGGCTGCCTCTCAGGTTACACGGCTCGGCCTGCCACCCCGCCTAGGGGCTCATCCTAGTCCACGGTGCGCCAGACCCGCGGCCTCACGAAGCGCTGGGCGGGGTTGCCCTGGATGGTGATGAGCCGCGCACCCGATTGGGTGCCGGTCTGGTTGTCGGTTCCCCCAGCCATGCCCCCCTGGAGGACGCCCCGGGTCCCCATGGGGATGAAATCCGAAGCCGCCCCGGGCCAGGTGAAGGAGAGGCCACTGCGTGCCGAAACCGTTGTCCGGGTGTCGGTCACGAGGGGTTTCAACACGTCCTGGATGAGCCAGCTCTGCGTGTTGCCAGCCCCGCCTGAGCAAATGTCCGAAGCGGTGGGCGTGAAGATGGCGTAGAACAGGCTCCCAGCCACCACCAGGGGTGGGTTGATGCCCTTGGGAACGAAGCCTCCGCTGGGCTCGGGAAAGTTGACGTAGTAGCCGAAGGCGGTATCACCTGTCTTGGGTGCCAGATAGTAGTCACTGCAGCCGGGCGTGATGACACAGGGGAGGCTGCTCGTGCCGGACACCGAGTTGTCGGTGAAGTTCTTCAGCTGGTTGGTGCTTGAGGTAATGCCCGTGAGGTCGAGGTCGAAGAGGGAGCTGTCCTGGCGGTCGAACACCACGGTGAGCCGGTGCCGACTGGGCTTGTCCGTGCTGTAGGAACGATCCAGGGGGTTGTTGCGGTCGCCACTGACCATGGCAATGCCCACGGCCGCGGGGACGGCGTGCTTGAGGTCGAAGGCTGCGCCGGGGAAGGAGCCCAGGCGGAAGGGGGCCGGCAGGGTGGTGTAGCGGGCGTTGTTCCCGCCGTCGTCCTGATAGACCTTGCGGAGCGTCCAGTCCGAAACCTTGGAGCTGTCCACGCGGAAGTTCTCGTAGGGCGAGGGTATTGACGAGGCTGGGGGCTTGAACAGTGCATTGGAACCCCAGGCCCAGAGGCCACCGCGGTAGTCCAGGAAGTAGGCGCGCTGGGCCAGGCCGGAGTTGAGGATGAACTCGAAGGGCACCACGCCGGCGCCCACAGGACCCACAGAGGCGCCGCCCCCAGTGGCAGCACTCAGGTCCGCGCTGGCCAGCACGTTGCCGGTGTAGACATCCAGGGCCATGACCGCGCGACCCAGGGGCGTCGGCTTGGAGGCCGCATTCAGGAAGTTATCCTCCACCTTCGAGGTGCTGAACCCACCCCCCAGAAAGACCGCGTCGCGCAGCTTGCCATCAGCATCCACGACCCGGCCGAGGGCCGGCGGCGAGGTGGAGAACCCGAACTTCCCGAGCAGGCTATCCGCCGCTGCCTCGTCCGGCACCAGCGCCCAGCGAAGGGTCGGCGTGAAGGGATCGCTGACATCCAGGGCGTAATAGCTGCGTCCCCCCTTCCCGAGGCCGAAGACGGCCACGGCGCGTTCCCCGCGGTCCACCACCCCGTTGCCGGCCCCGCCTCCGCTGGGCGGCAGGTCCAGGTGGTAGAGGGTGGGGCTGCCGTCCACCATGAACCGGTGGGTGAGGCTGGCATTGTTCAGGTAGTCCAGATACTTCAGGAAGTCCGTGGGCATGAAGCTCCAGAGCTCCTGGACCGCGGCCCCGGTGACCAGGCCGCTGGCGTCGGTCTTGGTGACCTCGCCGAAGGCGTGCAGCCAGCCCTGGTTGGTGCCCACCAGGATGAGGCGGAAGCGGCTCCCGCCCACGGCGGTCAGACTTGCGTAGTGGCTCAGCGACCTGCTCGGGCTGGAGCTCGACGCCCTGTTCACGTCGCTCCAGTTGTATTCCAGTGCCGCCGGGGCTGAGCCGATGATGTCTCCCATGATGGTGGTACGGTTGGCCGAGGGCTTCCCGCCGCTGTAGGGCTTCATGATGTCGGCCCCTGCCGCGTGCTGGAGGATGGTCTTTTTCTGGCCATCGATCGCCGCCTGTTGGGCGGCATTCGTCGGGTCCGCGGCCTTCAGGGATGTGGCCACGTAGCTCTTGAGGTTGCTGAAACCGTTGTCGGTATCCGAGTCGGTGAAAGCCTGCAAGGCTGTGCCCTTCGGGACACGGGTATAGAGGGTCCGGGCAGTGCCGATGGGGGCTTCCTTCTTCAGCAGGGCGGCGCTCGTGCTCCACAAGGCGGTGGCGGCACTCAGGTTGGTGGTGGGGATTCCCTTGTTGTCCAGGATCTTGACGGTACCGTTCACTTCCTGGGTCCCGAAGGACAGGAGGTCCCCGGGCCACAGGACTCCGCCGGAGGAGGGGGGATAGAACTGGCCCACGTAGAGCTGACGGCCCAGGCTGGCCCCGACGAAGGGGAGGGTTGGCGCGGCGGTGGCCTGGTTGCTGGTGGCATTGATGGCGATGAGGAAGGCGTGCTCCAGGCTGTTGGACAGCAGGTCCGGGTTCGTCGCGTCGAAGAAGTAGGCCGCGTTGTCCCTCGCCACGCCTTTGGCGGGATAGCTGGTAGGGTCCTTGGGATCGGGAATCCAGTCGTTGTTCGGATCGATGGTCGCGCCATAGGGCTGGTTCCAACCCCGGAAGGGGTGGAAGGTGCTGATGGCCCCGTTGGAGACCCCGTTCCGCCCCAGGACGGCGGCATAGAAGAGGCTGCGCTTGGGGCTCGTGTCATCCGTGACCAGCCCGCCGAGGTTGACCCCGATGGTCATGGTCGTCACCCGGTGGTCCTGATTGAAGACCAACCCATTTCGCTTCTTGATGGCGAAGGGCAGGAAGTCGGAGGGGTATCCCGAGCTGGTGGAGGTGCCGGGATCTTTCGCCGCCAGGTAGTCCACGCCCAGGGTTCCCGAGCTGGGGTCGGAGAGGTGGGCCGCGATGCCAGCCAGGGTGGGGACGTTCCAGTTGCTGCCGGACCGGTCGACGCTGTTCTTGTTGGCCAGGATCGCCTGGTTGCCCTTGAGGACGTCCAGGGTTGCGGACAGCCCCGAGCCGATGATGTAGGGCGTGGTGCTGTTTGTGTTGTTCACGCCCGTATGGCCGTTGTTGTCCACCCCATCGGTAAAGAGAAGCAGGAAGTGTTGGCCGCACTGGGAGACATCCGTGCCCACCACCCCATTGAACACGTTCTTGGGGTCCCCGAACTGGGCCAGCGACCGGGCCATGGCATAGGTCAGGGGCGTCTCGCCACTGGCGAACAGGCTGGCGATGCGGTTCATGCCCACCACCGAATTCCCCGTGGTCGACGCGATCCCCTGCGCCGCCGTGTTGTTCAGCACCGTCCAGCCGGAATCCGTACCGCTTATGTGGGTCGTGGTTGCATCGGCCTTCGTGAGGGTGCTTTGGCTATCGTTGTCGATGGTCGAGGCGGTCCCGCCCCCAGCCTCCGTGGTGGAATCCAGGCCGCGGAAGGCCCAATAGACATCGGCCTGATGGGAGATCCAGGTCTGGATGGCCGCTTTCTTGGTCGCCTGCAGGCGCGTCAAGGCAGGTGTCCGGTAGTTCGAGGCCTCATCCTGGATGGTGCCCAGGTAGCTGCCATCCTGGCCGTACTGGGGCACCTTGATCGTGCCCCAGGACCCTGAAGGGCCATAGCCTTGGCCCCATTTCACGTCGAGCTGGCCTGGAACCAGGTCTTTGTTGAGGGCATCAAAGGCGATGAAATTCTTCCCTCCCACCAGCAGAGAAGAATCCGTCGTGTAGTTTGGCTTGCTTGCATCTGTGTTCTGGTATGTCGCCTTGAACAGCCAGTTGATGTACGTGGGTCGGTAACGTACGGTATAGAGATTGACGGCCCACCAGCCAGAATTAGGCGCATGGTTTCCGCTGGGATTTGTTGTGAATACGCTCCCATCCTGATTTTCCAGTTTGTACGTCTGGTCAAGCTCGATCGGGAGGCCACTCCCATAGGGGATCCCGTCCTTGATCTGCCGGTCCAGCACGGTCTGGGAGCTGAGTGGATTGCCCGTGGAGGCTCCATCCATGATCTTCCAGGGAATGGGAATATCGATGGTTCTATAACAGGGGTTAGACCCATTGAGGAACCCTCTGGTGATCCGGACATGGCTGGCCGCCCTGATCCAGTTCCGGACGTCAGCTATGCCAGCGCTTGATCCGTACAAGCCTGCAGCTGCGGCCTTGACATCGGCGAGCGTGACGGCAGACCCATCCGGTTTCCGGAGGGCCGATGTGTTCGCGTCCGCCCCTGTGTAGGCCCGCATGAAACCGTCCCAGCCGAGATCCCAGAGGTTGGGAGGACCGCCTGGGGAAGGGCTGTACAATTGGACATCCAGCACGACCGACACGTAGGGAGCATCGGGGGGGGGAGGCGGGCAGTAGGGCGGAATGGTCCAGGATACGGAACCGCCGGGTCCGGTGGTCGTGTTGCCGGTGGTCCTGGTCGAACTCAGGGGCGCGTAGGTGGGACACTGGTAGACATAGGCGATGCCACCAACACTCCAGTCCAGATCACCGCTGGTCGCGCCACCGTGGATCCGAGAAAAGTAGGTGCTGAACCGGACCACATCCCCGGACTTCCACTTGGGACCAGGCGCGGGAGTGATGTCGTAAAGCGAGGTCGCGTCCCCCGTTGTGTCCGGTGTCGGTGTGAAGCCATCATTGACCCAGGTCGTTTCGGATTTGTAGAGCCCCGGTGACACTTCGGTAGTCTCGGGAACTCTGATCCATTGCCATCCACCAGCCTTCATGGCGGACCAAATGATGTTTTTCGCATTGAGCGGATCCCCTTCGCGGAGATCATGTTTCAAGTAGGCCGTGAGCTTTACCGTCGTACCCACCCCGTATGGACCGGTAGCCGGACTCAGTTCGATGGTGGGCGCCGGCGTGATGGAGCCATTGGCATGGGTTATGGTGTAAGTTCCGCCGGTGCCGCCGTTGGAACTGTTGACCACGCTATAATCCGGGTCCTTGCCGGAGGCCGTCGGACTCAAGTCCAGGGTCGCCTGCACCCCGGTATTTCCGGCTGCTTGGGCGAAGATGGTCCACGAAGGGGCGAGGTTCTGCCCAACCTGCCCACCGCACCCATCGCCTCCCCAATAGGGGCTTCCCGTTGCTACTCCGGTGGCGTCAACGACTATCTTGTAATTCCGATAGGTTCCGCACACGGGATCCCGGACCCCGATTAGATACGTGTTCGTTTCCGGGGCCGCTGGCGGAACGGTCACGGAGAATGACATGTTTCGGTAGTCCTCCTGGTCCCCCTTGTCATCATTCCGGTACAGCGGGTGGGACATGAGAGAGGCCATGGACCCGGAATAGTCAAAGACCGACAGGATCTCCGGCTTGGGCCGGAAGGTGCTGGACGGCTGGAAGAGATCCAGGAAATCCGTCGTGCCGGCCTGGAGCCTGGGATCCAGCTGGGCCCGCGCCGGGACCGCAGCCAGCAGGCCCAGGAGCAGCGCCAGGAGGGGACGGAAGAAGAGTGGGTGGCAACTGGTCATGATCCTGCTCCTGGACTACTGGATGGGCGTCGAAATCCAGAGTTCCCTGGCGTGGACAAAGGTGACGGGGCCTTGGGTGACCTGCGCGTCCGAGCGGACGGCCCAGAGATCCGGGGCCAGCTGCTGCAACCCACCCGCGGCGGGCCGGAAGGTCCCCGTGCTCGCACCTTGGCTCATGAGGACGATGGGCAGCTTGCCCATGCAGGTCAGGCCCAGGGTGTAGCCTTGGGTGGTCCCCGTCGGCGAGCTGAGCCTCAAGTCCGTCGGTGGCGTGCCGCCGGGCGAATAGTTGGTGGGATTACCTGCCTGGACGGCCTTGGCCACGCCCGCCAAGGTGAGGTCCTGGAGCAGCGCCGCCTTGAGGTTCGTGAGATGAAGGGCCGAACCCTCATTCGCCACTTTCCCGTTTTCGGGATCGAGCCAGTGGATGGCCCACTCCAGGCCGGAGTCGGCCACGTTGCGCGCCATGGCCCCCTGGCGGCCGAAGCCCACGGCGGTGATGTCCCGCAGGGCGTTCCGGGACATGCCCACGGCGGCGACCGTCAGGAGCACCAGCAGCATGAGAGCCAGGATGATGGTGATGCCCCCGGCCTCGGAGGGCCGTCGGTAGGTGGGACCTGCATATGGCATGGCGTTCCTCTCAGTTCATGGACAAACCCGAGTGCCGGGGCAAGAGGACCAGGCTCTGGGTGAAGGTCCGGAAGGCCAGGGCATCACCCGCCGCCGAGTACTCAGACCGCCGGGTGGCGGTGCGGGTGGTCACATCCAGGCGGACCAGGATCGGGGTGGACCGGAACCAGTGCGCGGTGCCGCGAGTGCTCGTGAAATCGGGCCGACCCGAGGCGAGAAGCTGCGCGTCCAGTGCGGTCCGGATCCCAAGGTTCCAGCCCGCGTCTAGGCCGATGTCGCCAGCCTTTGACCCTGACGAGGCGAGCCCCGCCCAGCTGGCGCCGCCGTTGGCACTCAGGTAGACGCTTAATTCCGTCACGTTCTCGGCGAGGATCTGCTGGGGCTGGGTGGGAGTAAAGGCGGTGCGGGAGTAGTCGCCCTGGTCCCGCACCAGACACGGAATGCCATTGCCACTGCCGGGATCCAGGTTGAGGTACTCGATCCGGTAGCGGACCATCTGATTCCACTGGACGAAGAGCGCTCTGCTGCCATTCAGATGCCGCTTCGCCAGCGCGTTGCCCGGGTTCCCGCTGCCGGTGATGGCCGCAGAGGCCGGGTCCGAGGTCGCCACCGTCACCGTGACGGTCTTTCCGGATCGGGTCGGCGCTGCGGTGATGGGCGCCGCCTCCCAAGCATCCTTGAAGAGGAGCCAGTGGCCCTGCCTGACCTGGCCCGCGTAGGTGTCGCTGCCACAATCGAGGGTGAAGGTCTTATCTGCGATAGCCGGGACTGTATCCGCGAAGACCAGCTGGCCGGCCGAGTTGTGAGTCTCGGAGCCGGTCGGAGCGTTGAGCGTCGCCTCGAAGGGCAGGGGCTGGTCGAGGCAGAAGTAGAGCTCGTCCGTGGTCTGGGGAGTCTCGGTGCCCCGCCCCTGGATGTCCATGTTGGGCAGGATGAGGAAGGGTGGCCAGGTCTCGCTGGTACTGGGCGGCTGGACAAGGTCCGTCAGGTAAAGGCAGGCCTGGTTCAGGTCGTCCAGCAGCACCTCCAGCGACATGCGGTTCCGTCGTGCGCTGGAGAGGGACTCGCCCGATGTGTAGAAGCTGGAGAGGCTGGCCCGGTACACGCTGGCCATGCCCGCCATGAGGACCATGGTGAACACCAGGGCCACCAGGAGCTCGACCAGGGAGAAGCCTGCCACGCCCCTGGAGTGACGCACCTCAGCCATGGGAAACCATCCGGGTGAGCCGGACGGTGCGCGGAATCGCCACCCCGGCAGCGGTGGCTTCATCCGTGAAGGTAACCACGACCGTCAGTGCGGACAGGTGGCCTGTGACGGAAACGGTGTCCGAGACCGGCTGGGCACGGGTGGTAGTGGCCGTGAAGTAGATCTCCATCGAATCATTGGGGACACCGACACCCCTGACGTCGAACGAGTTCACGGCTTCACCGCTATCCTCCAGGCCGACATACCTCAGACCGGTCAGGGGCGTCGGAGTGCCGACGTTGCTGTCTGCAATATTGAGCCTGCTCAGGCGTCCCTCCAACTCGGCCTGATCCAGCACCTGCTCGGCCACGAGAATGGCGGTCCCAAGCCTCCTGCTCCCCGCGATGGCCCTCAGGGACATCACCATAAGCGCCGTGAGGCCCATGATGCCGATAGCCATGATGAAGGCTGTCATGAGCATCTCGACCATGCTGAAGCCCGCCTGGCGGCGCCTCCCGAATGCCGCCCCGCCCGCCAACATCAGATCCGCCGCCATGCCCCGTCGCCATCTCGGGCACCGGGATTGTAGAACTTGAAGATCGAGGCCCCGTTGTCCAGCACCACGATGAGCCCCATGGGCGCCCCGGGCACCGCGCCGCCGGAAGACGTGGTGCCAACGATGGGAATGATGAAGGAGGACATGAAGCGCTTGCTGCTGCCGTTGACCACCACGCGGTGGGGGTCCGCGGCCTCGGGGAAGAGCCGGTTCCCATCGACCACCAGGCCATTCATGAGGCCGGTTGCTCCACCGGCGGAAGAGGCGTCCGCGAAGGGCTGCACGTCGGTGATCTTCACATTCTGGCGGCCATTGAATGCCTGCATGGCATTCCCCCACTGACCCGAACCGAGTGCCACGATGCGCGCCCCGGCCTGGGCCCGGTCTCCGGGCAGGCACCGGAACGCGGTCGCCACGCTGCTGAGTTGGGCGGCGGAGAGGGCGGAGCCCGAAGGAGTAGACCCGTTGGCCAGCGTCTGGATGTTTGCATCGCTGATGGTGGCGTCCCCATGGGCCATGCGCAGGGTGCCCTCGGCCCAGGTTCCCCAGGTGACGATGGCCGTGTCCCGGCCTGTGGCGGCGGCGGCCCGATGGGCATTGCCCAGGGCGCCTTCGACCTCATCCATGAGGGTGCGCACGGCGCTGGCACTGCGCGGTGCCAGCTGGGAAACACCCACCGCCGACAGGATCCCGACAATGGACAGGACAAGCATCACTTCCAGCACGGAGTAACCGCCTGAAGGCCTGTCCATTTTGTGAGCAACCATCGCTTCCGCCTTTCGGGAGAATCATTGACCGGACCACCGGGGTTTCCACTCCGACCGCACGCCGGGGGGGGTGGGCACCCGGCAGGCACCTCCTGGCTCACGTTGTTCGATCCAGGGGCCTGCAATGTTTCAATGTTGCGTGGCCCTTGACCCTGTCAACCCGCAGGAGAGCGGACTCTCGGGTCACCTGTCGTTCGAGTTCCGGGGCCACGGCAAGAAGAGCAATCATTCCATCCAGCTACACCTCTGCAAGGGCTGGAGACCCTCCCTCGACAAAATTCTAGACACCGCTTAGCTCGGCATCATGGGTGCCGCAACCGGGGCCGAGGCTTACCCTCGAGGTGCGTGATCAGGGCACTGCCAGACGAAGCCAAGAGCCCCATTCAGGTCCAGAAGCTGATGACCTTGGCGGCTCGGGTGAGATGGCTGATCTGATCCTCTGGATCCTGAAAGGGCTGGTGGGCGGAATCGATCGATGGCAGGTGACGCGTACGGGCATCCCACAGGACGGTGCCTGAGTCCGCATCACAGACCATCTCAAGGCGGGTGGCGTCCTCCAGGTCATCGCGCTCGATGAGATCAATGCGGCGCACCATCAGAGAGGATGCCAGCAGGACTTCGGTGACGAGATCCTGCTCCGCCTGATACCGCTCCCGCCGAGTGCTGCCGGGTCGGGTGCTCATGCGGATGACAACGATCACCGCACGCCCAGCATGCTGCTGGGCCACGTCCCGGAGCTCCGCCACGGTGGCGTTCACCCTTCCGATGCTTTCGGGGGAGATTTGCATCGACTCCTCCCATCGCCTCTAGTTCGAGGCCGTAGGCCGCAATCTCTGAGACACGCCCTCCCTCAGGGCACAGCATCCATGCTCAGGTCCGTACAGAAGCTGAGGGCAACAGAGGTCGCAGGAGAGGAAACGTTTCGTTGCCGGGACGGTGAGCAGTTCGGTCACCCGATGCGCTGCCCCGTCCTGACCTTCCATGGTGGTGCCGAGCCAGATGTTTTCAGGGGCCTCGCCATCAAGCCAGGCTTGCAGCCACTGGATGAACTTGCGCCCGGACTCGTTGGGTTCTCGGGCGTATTCCTCCATGGCCAGTTTGAGGCTGGTCTCCAGACTGTCCAGAATCCTTTCTGGCTGTCGCGTGAGGACCATCCAAACCAGATGGGACGTCTGGCGCATGGTGTCCAGGGCGACCCGCCGGGCTTCGTCATGCTCCGGTCCATCTCCCCAGAAGTCGCTCATGGAATTCGTGTAGACCTTGTAGCGGTCGCCCTGTCGAAGCGCCATGGTCTCGTAATGAAATGCCTCTCTCTGGGTGGAGAGGTGGTGGATGTGGGGCCAGTTGGGGCGGAGGCCTCCCCGTTCCGGCATGTTCGCGCAGGTGGGCCAGCGCCCCGACCAGCCGCGCCAGAAGTTTAGGGTGATGGGCGCGGTGATGGGACTCATGAACATGGCTGGGATCCGATGGGCTGCGAAGTCGAAGGGAAGACCGTCATGCTGAAACCTGGAGGGGCCCCCGCCTGACGGTCCGGTGCTGTTTGGCCTAACTTGGACCGCCCCGAAGGGGTGTCAAGGGCAAGGAGAGCCCACCCCAACGTCGCAAGAGGCGAGAGGTTGGCGGGCCCGGGCGCCGAAGTCAGGGTATTGCTTGTGCATCGGAGTCCGCAGCGGGTTCGCGTGGCCCGCTTACAAAATCCTGGACAGGTAAAAGGACTACCCGCCATCCAAAAAAAAACGATGAACTTCTCGATGCGCCCATGGACAATTGTCCGGAATTATTTCTTAGCTGGACTCGGGAACACGTGATTCCGAATCAGATCCTCGGTCTTCCACGGGGCGGCGTCACCGCCCAGGTATTTCTGGAACCACTCCAGGTGGGCGTTGTAGTAGACGGGCATGGACTTCAGGGGGTCGGGCCAGTGCCCGTCGTTCTTGAAGACGATGAGGCGGCTGGGCACACCCATCTCCTGGAGGCCCGTGAAGAACTGGAGGCTCTGGGTGTAGGGCACTCGGTAGTCGCGCTCTCCCGTGATGACGAGGCAGGGTGTCTTGAAGGCCTTCACCTGGCTGCTGGGGTTCATGCGCTCGTAGGCCCGGGCCTTGTCCCAGGGCGTGCCCGTGAGGTCGTGCTCCGGGAACCACAGCTCTTCGGTGGCGCCGTGCATGGAGCGCAGGTCGTAGACGCCCATCATGGCCGCGAGGGCCTTGAAGCGCGTGGTGCGCCCCTCCAGCCACATCATGGCGTAGCCGCCCCAGCTCCAGCCCATGGCACCCATGCGGTCCTGGTCCACGTAGGGCAACCTGGAGAGGTGGTCGGCCACCTTCTCGATGTCTGTCATCACCTTGCCGTCCCAGTCCCCGCTGATGGCATCCGTGAAGGCCTGCCCGTAGCCCGTGGAGCCATGCGGATTCGGAAACGCCACGATGTAGCCCGCGCCGGGATAGACCTGCCAGTCGCCCCGCAGGGTGTCGGACCACATCATCTGCGGCCCGCCGTGGACGTTCAGGATCAGCGGATACTTCTTCGCAGGATCAAAGCCGTGGGGCTTCACCAGGAAGACGTGAATGGGCTTGCCATCGGCGCCCTTGACCCACTGCTCCTCAGCAGGCCGGAAGTCCACCTCGGTGGCCAGCGCCTGGTTGAAGTCCGTGACCCGCCTGGTCTCGCCCGAGGCGAAGGTGTGGCGCCAGACCTCCACCGGTTCCCCCACACGGGTCTTGGTGAGGAAGACCGCCTTCTGATCGGGACATACGGCGAACTCCTTGATGCTGAGACCCTCCAGCATGCGTGTGACCTTGCCGCTGCCGACCTCGATCCGGAACAGAGGCCACCGGCCCTTCTCCTGCACCGTGAACCAGAGGGCCTTGCCGTCGGCGGACCACTGGAAGGCGTCCACCCAGTTGTCGATGGCTTCGGTGAGCACCTGCCGCGTGCCCTTGGCGCGGTCATAGACGGCCAGGCGGAAGCGGTCGGACTCATGCCCCGGTTTGGTCTGCAGCTTGTAGGCGATGAAGCGTCCATCGGGCGAGTATTTGGGGCCGCTGTCCGAGGCGGGGTTGTCGCCGGTGATGCGGCGGGGGGTGCGGTCGCCATCGAGGGTGATGAGGAAGAGGTCGTTGTTGGTGCTGCGGGCGGGAACGGGATCGGTGTTGGTGGTGACACAGACCTCCTTACCGTCGGGACTCAGGTCCCAGCTCTCCCCGAAGCCCGGGTAGTCCTGCTTGCCGGCGGTGAGGGCCTTCACCTTGCCTTCGGAGGTGTTTCTGAACAGGTGCGAAAACTGGAAGTCCCGCCACTCGGTCCAGTGCCGGTAGAGCAGCGAGTCCGCCAGGTGGGCCTGCACAGGTCCTTTCTCCAACTTTGAGCTGAGGTCCTGGTTCTTCGCGCCATCCGCCAGGGCCTCAGGGAACACCGAGGCTTCGAACACCACGCCGCCGTCAGGGCACAGCTTCGGCGCAGCAACCCCTGGCTCGAAGGCCATGACCTTGCGGGCCTCGCCGCCACTGGCGTCCAGGGCCCAGAGCTGGCTGCCGCCCTCTCGGGTGGACAGGAAGCAGAGCGTCTTGCCGTCCTTCGACCACTGCGGGAAGGTGTCGGCCTTGCCGGAGAAGGTGAGCTGCTTCGCGGCCCCGGTCGCGGTCTCCAGCACCCAGAGCTGGGTATCCCGCGTGGAGGCCTTCAGGTCCTGGCTGGACACCTCGAAGGCCAGCCTGGACCCATCCGGGCTCAGGGCCAGGTGCTGGACGCTCTTCAGCCGGTAGAGGTCCTCGATCTGGAAGGCCCGCTTCTCGGCCGAGAAGCCAGGGACCGCGAGGATGAGCAGGGGCAGCAGGAAGCGGCTGAGCGGGGACATGGAACCTCCAAACGGGGACAGAATCGCACGGCCCAGGGGCGCCTTGGTATCCTGGACCATGACGAACGCAGACCTCTCCGAAGCCCCCCGCCACCGCGGGATCTTCTGCAACCGGACCCTGAACCTGCGGTCGGTGCGCGCCATCGGCTACGACATGGACTACACCCTGGTGGACTACCGGGTGGATGCCTTCGAACAGATGGTCTACGCCCAGGCGCGGGAGCGGCTGGTCTCCGAGGCCTGGCCCATGGATGGGCTCGCCTTCGACGGCCGGATGGTGACGCGGGGTCTGGTGATCGACACGGAGCTGGGGAACCTGGTCAAGGCCAACCGCTTCGGCTTCGTGAAGCGGGCCATGCATGGCACCCGGATGCTCGGCTACGCGGAGCAGCGGAAGGCCTACAGCCAGGTGCTTGTCGATCTGAGCGACCCCCGCTGGGTCTTCCTCAACACCCTCTTCTCCCTGTCCGAGGGCTGCCTCTACGCCCAGGCCGTGGACCTGCTGGACGGGGGTGCCCTGCCCCGCCCCTTCGAATACGCCAGCCTCTACCGCCACATCCGGGCCCGGGTAGACGCCCAGCACCTCGAGGGCCACCTCAAGGCCGCCATCGCCGCGGACCCCGACAGCTTCGTGGTGCAGGATCCCGAGGCCGCCCTGGCCCTGCTGGACCAGAAGATCGCGGGCAAGAAGCTGCTGCTGATCACGAACTCGGAGTGGAGCTTCACGGCGAAGATGATGGCTCACGCCTACGACCGCCACCTGCCCGCGGGCATGACCTGGCGCGACCTCTTCGAGGCCGTGGTGGTCAGTGCCCGCAAGCCCGCCTTCTTCACCGAATCCGGCCCCTTCTTCGAGGTGGTGGACGAGGCTGGCCTGCTGCGCCCCCTGGTGGGTCCCCTTCGCTCCGGCGGCCTCTACCTGGGTGGCTCCGCTGCGCAGGTCGAGCGCGACTTCGGCATCTCCGGCGACGAGATCCTCTACGTGGGCGACCACATGTTCGGGGATGTCCACGTGAGCAAGCGCACCCTCAGCTGGCGCACGGCCCTGGTGCTGCGGGAGATGGAGGCCGAGGTCGAGGCCCTGGAAGCCTACCGGGCCACGGACTTGCAGCTGATGCGCCTCATGGAAGACAAGTCGTCCCTGGAGGCCCGCCTCTCCCAGACCCGCCTGGCCCTGCAGCGCCTGCACGCGGGCTACGGCCCCGCCCCCGAGGCCGGTGGTCCCGAGCTGGAATCCCAGGTCCAGGCGCTCCGGGGACAACTGCTGGTCCTGGACGCCGAGATCGCGCCACTGGCCCAGGGGGGCACCGAGCTGACCAACCCGCGCTGGGGTCTGCTGACCCGCGCCGGCAATGACAAGAGCCACCTCACCCGGCAGATCGAGCGCTATGCGGACATCTACACCAGCCGGGTGTCGAACTTCCTCCACGCCACGCCCTACGCCTACTTCCGCTCCCCCCGGGGGCGCCTGCCCCACGATCCGGACGGCACCCATGCCTGAGTCCACCGGTGGCGCCGCGCTGCGCGGGCTCTTCCAGCAGACCTTCACGGTCCCGGAGGTAGCCATCGACGGCAACGGGCATGTCAACAACCTGGATTACCTGCGTTCAGGGCCTCACTTGACCCCGTAGACCGTTGCGCCGTAGTGCTCGGGATCTCGGGGGGGACGGCTGTTCCAGTCACCATAGGCGTGGCTCTCGTCCGTCTTCACGTGCAGCGTGTAGCGGCCCTTCGGCAGGGTCACCAGTTCGTCGGCACAGCGGTTCTTGCTGGCGCCGCCCGCCGGGTGGGTCTGCGCCTTGACCATCTCCCAGACCCGCTTGCCCGAGGCGTCCTCGATCCAGGCCGTGTCCGCCATTTCGGACTCCCCGGCTTCGCCGATGGCGTAGACCCGCACCGGGCGGTCCGAGGCGAGGCTGAAGGGGGCGCTTCGGGCTTGGCTGTTTCCCACCCGCACCAGCTCCGCCAACAGGGGGCCCGGCTCCGGCAGGGCGCGCAGGCTGAAGGCGCTGACGTCCCCGGGCTTCGGCAACGAGAGGGTCAGGCCGTAGAGACCCGGATCGCAGGAGGGCGCCGAGGTCCAGTCCGCAGGGGAGTGGCTGTCATCCGTGACGAAGGTCGCCACGTAGTCGCCCGCCGGGAGCTGGACGGTCTCCACCTGGCGCCGGTTGCGCGTGGCGCCGCCAGCATACTGGGCCAGGTCGGGTGTCATCTCCCACACCCGCTTCCGCGTCCGGACATCCAGGATCCAGCCATAGTCGCTCATGCGCCGCTTCGAGCCCTCGCCCAGGGCGTAGACGTGCAGGGCCACCGGGCGCTGGAGGTGGAAGGCCTGCTGCCACTCGCCCTGATCCCGGTTGGCCGCCAGCGAGATGACCCCGCCGGCCCAGCGCAGCGGCGCCTCGAAGAGTCCCACCTCGCTCAGGTCGCCCCCGGGCAGATAGAGCTCCATGCCGTAGCTCCCCACCTGTCTCCGCCACTGGCGCAGCAGACTGGCCTCGTCCGCGCCAAAGGCGGCCAGGAACCCCTTGGGTCGCTCCGACAGCTTGGTGGTGAGGTCGCGCCGATCGATGTTCCGGGTCCACTGGGCCAGGAAGAGTCCCTGACCGTAGGCGTGGTTGGCATAGTAGGCCTCGTAGCTGCCCGCAGGCAGGTCCAGGTACTGGTCCGCGATGAGGAAGTCCCGGTCACGGTGGCTGTTGGCGACATCCATCTGCCAGACCACCTCGCGGGTGGCGGCGTTGAGGAGCCAGCCCGAGGCAAAGAGGGGGCTCTCCCCCCGGTTGGGACCCAGGCGCCGCAGGCCCGCACCCCGGGCGTAGACGTGGACCTGCATGGGCCGAGGCAGGGTGAAGCCCTGGCTGCGCACTTCCGCGGTCTCGAGGCCGTGCAGCGCCACGATACGCGGTTCCTCCGCGCGCAGGGGCAATCCCCAGGTGGCCAGCGCCAGGAACAGGGCTGCGGCATGGAGCGCCAGCAAGCAGGCGGAGGCCTTGGATTTCAGGAGCAGCGGCATGGGAATCCCCTTGGCTCTCTCCAGGGTAGTCCTCCTGCCTCGGGCTACCGAGCCGGATCGGCGAGCGGCGGGCTCCCACCGGCGAACGGCCCTGACCGGCGCTACCACTGCTCTAGAAAGGCCTGGGCCTCGGCCACGGCTGGGGGCGACAGGTGGGCAAACCGCATGAGCCGGTCGTTGAATTCATAGTGCAGCTCCCGATTGTCCTCCAGGAGCATCTCCAGCTGCTCGCGGTGGATGGCCTCATCCGTCAGGAAGCGCCAGTAGATGGCCTCGGAGACCTCCTTGAGCCCTCGGCTCCGGGCCTCCCAGTGGGTGCGGAGGATGGCGCGCCAGCCGGCCTTCCGGGGGCCCCCGTCCTGGGTGATGCACTCCTGCCAGACCGGACCAGCCCAGGCTTGGATCAGCTCCACGGCCCCTTCTTCCTGGGCACCGCCCAGGCTGAGCACCAGCTCCCCCAGGTCATACACGACGGTCTCGAAGGCGAAGGTCAGCCCCTGGCGGGAGGCGAGCCGAGCGTAGTGCAGCAGGTGCCGCGCCGCGTCGTGCATCCGCTCGGGACTGCGCTGCAGGGTCCCGATGAGCAGGCGGTAGTGGTAGGAGAGGTTCTGGAACCGCCGCAGGTCCCGTTCATCCAGGGCGTCCCGCATCAGGGTGTTGAGGGACATGACGTGCAGCTCGATGACGGGGTCCACACCGACGTCGCATGCGAGGCGGGCCGTGTCCACCAGCTGACCCGCCAGCTCCGAAAGCAGCTCGTGCTGCCGGCGGGTGGCCATCTCCGCCACCTTCAGGGTCTGCGCCAGGACGTAGGCCTCGGGCCAGGCCTGCTCCCGCGTCAGGTAGTCCTGTCCCTCCTTGGCCAGGCCCGGCACGAACCAAGGGCGGGAGGCCCGCCAGGCTCCGGTCTCCAGGCCGGTGTACCCGATGATCCCCGTGAGGATCGCGTGGAGGGACTTCAGGGCCAGCAGCACCAGCTGCCGGTCCCCCCGCGCCATGCCGGTCAGGGCCACGTTGGTCACCACGTCCACGATCTCGAAGAGGTTGTCCTTGTTGGCCTCGAGGCCCCGTCCCTGGGCCAGCTCCTCCAGGCTGCGGAGCCCCTTCCGGGTGAGCATGGGCATGAAGTAGCTGGGGCGCAGGAAGCGGCTGATGCCGAACAGGTAGGGCAGGATGCCTGCCAGCACCACCAGATAGATGCTGGCGACAGCCCAGATGCCGAAGCGCGCGAAGGGATGCCCGGCCGGGAAGAAGTGCAGAGCCATCACCAGCAGGTTGCCGACGATGAAAACCGACAACCCGCCCACGATCAGGGGGTGCGAGACGTAGAGCTTCACCAGCCGCGGCGTGTAGAGGTTAGAGGTGAGGGGCAGGATCAGGGCGATGCTGGTCATCACCACGGCCATGATCTGGTTCAGGGTCCGGCTGGCGGTGGCGAAGCCCATGGGCTCGAAGTCCCGGGTGCCGCCGTAGTGGGCCGTAACCAGTCCCAGTCCCGCCGCCGCCAGAAAACAGGCGGAAGTCACCACCGCGGGCCGGTGGCCGCTCCAGATGCCTGCGATCCGTCCCTGAGCCATGGCTCTCTTTCGGCGGGAGGCCAGGGCAGGCTGACTTATGGAGCGCTAAAGCCCCGTCCACTCCGCGAGCACCCGCTGGGCCTGGAGGATGGGGCCTTCCTGGCTGCCGAGCACCGGCAGCCGCACGGCGCCGTCGGGGCTCAGGCTCGCGCCCCTCTGGGCGCCCACCCAGGCCATGAGCTTCACGGGATCCACCGGGGTCTGGGGACTCAGGCGCAGCTTGAGCTGGCCCTTCTCCACGGCCACCTCGGACACCGCCAGCGCCTGGGCCCGCAGCTTCACCTTGAGCAGCTCGAAGAAGCGCAGGGTGTCCGCGTCGTCGTCGGTGATGCGGCCGAAGCGGTCCTCCAGGTCCAGCCGATAGAACTCCAAGTCACGTTCCTCCCGGAGCCTGGAAATGCGTTTGTAGGCCACCAGGCGCTCGCTGGCCTGGTCGATCCAGCGGCGGCTCAGCTGGGCGCCGGGGGCCAGGCCGTCGAGTTTCACGTCGAAGGTGCCGCTGGGCTGACCCTGCAGCTCCTGGAGGGTCTCCTCCAGCAGCTTCACGTAGAGCTCGAAGCCGATGTCGTGGATGTGCCCGGACTGCTCGCCGCCCAGGAGGTTGCCCGCGCCGCGCAGCTCGAGGTCCATGGCCGCCACGCGGAAGCCCGAGCCCAGCTCGGAGAAGTCCTCCAGGGCCTGCAGGCGGCGGCGGGCGTCCTCGCTGATCTCGTGCTTGGGCGGGATGAGCAGGTAGGCGTAGGCCGGCACGTCGCTGCGGCCCACGCGGCCCCGCAATTGGTACAGCTGGCTGAGGCCGAAGGCATCCGCCCGGTGGACGATGAGCGTGTTGGCGTTGGGCACATCAAGGCCGTTCTCCACGATGGTGGTGGCCACCAGCACGTCCACGCGGCCCTCCATGAAGGCCAGCATCACCTGCTCCAGCCCCTCGTCGCTGAGCTGCCCGTGGCCCACGGCCACCCGGGCATCCGGCACCAGCTCGCGGACCCGCGCGGCGATGGCCACAATGGACTCCACGCGGTTGTGGACGAGGTAGACCTGGCCGCCGCGGCGCAGCTCGAACTGGATGGCGGTCTGCACCAGCTCGTCGCTCCAGGGCGCCACCACGGTCTCGATGGCGAGGCGGTCCTTGGGGGGCGTCTCGATGAGGCTGATCTCGCGCAGGCCCGTGAGGCTCATGTGCAGCGTGCGGGGAATGGGCGTGGCGCTGAGGGCGAGCTGGTCCACGTTGAGCCGCAGCTTCTTCAGCTTCTCCTTGTGGCCCACGCCGAAGCGCTGTTCCTCGTCGATCACCACGAGACCCAGGTCCCCGAACTTCACCCGGGCCCCCAGCAGCTGGTGGGTGCCGATGACGATGTCCACCTTGCCATCGCCGAGGTCCTGCAGGATCTGCTTCTGCTCCACGGGATCCACGAAGCGGTTGAGCATCTCGATCCGGATCGGGAAGCCCGCGAAGCGCTCCTTGAAGGTCCGGAAGTGCTGGAAGCAGAGCACGGTCGTCGGGCACAGCACCGCAACCTGGCGGCACTCCAGGGCCACCTTGGCCGCGGCCCGCATGGCGACCTCGGTCTTGCCGAAGCCCACGTCGCCCACCAGCAGCCGGTCCATGGGCCGGGGCGACTCCAGGTCGGCCTTGACCGCCTCGCTGGCCTCGATCTGGTCAGGCGTGGGCGTGAAGGGGAAGTTGGCCTCGAAGGCCGCCATCTCCGGCCCGTCCGGCGGGTAAGCGTGGCCCTTCTCGAGCTTGCGCTGGGCGTAGAGCTTGAGCAGCTCGTCGGCCATGTCGCGGATGGCCTTCTTGGCCTTCCGCTTGACCTTGGCCCAGCTGGCGCCGCCCAGCTTGTCCAGGGGCGGCAGGTGGCCCTCGGCGCCGGTATAGCGCTGCACGAGGTCGGCCCGCTCGAGGCTGACGTTCAGCTGGCCGCCGTCGGAGTAGCGCAGCTGCAGGACCTCCTGCTCCTCGCCCCCGGCCGTGAGGGTGGCGAAGCCGATGAACTCGCCAATGCCGTGGTCCATGTGCACCACGCGGTCCCCGGGCTTGAGGTCGCGGAAGTCAGACAGGAAGGCTGCGCTGCGGGACTTCTTGGGAGCGGACTGGGCCACCTTGCGCCCGAAGATCTCCCGCTCGGTGAAGACGACGATGCCCGGTTCCCGCAGGTGGAGGCCGGCGCTCAGGGCCAGGTGGATCGCGCGGCAGCCGGCCTCGGTGCCGTAGGCCTGGGGCAGCTCGTGCTCGCGGAGGAACTCCTGGAAGCGGTCCCGCATGCCAGAGGTCGAGCCCGCCAGGAAGACCCGGTGGCCAGTGAGGGACAGCTCCTGCAGGTGCTCGGCCAGCTCCGCCAGGCGGCCCTGGAACTCCCGGGGCGGCAGGGCCACCAGGGGCACCGTGGCCTCGCTCTGCCACTCGGTCAGGTGCAGCGTGGCCCGGCTGGGATCGACGTCCTGGAAGCGGTCCTCGAAGTCCGGGCAGACCACGCCGCCGCGGCGGAGCACCGCGAGCCCCTCTTGGATGCGGGCCCGCTCGGCGTCCCGCAGGGCCTCTTCCCAGGCCGCGTCCAGCCGGATCCGCAGGCAGGGGGGCATCCAGTGGATGAGCTGCCCCTTGGGCTGGGCCAGCAGGGGATGGAACAGCTCCTCGCCGGGGAAGTGCCCGTGGGTCGCCAGGCGCGCGCGGCGGAAGGCGAGGTCGTCCTCGGGCTCCGGGGTGCGGTCCGCCCGGGAGGCCACGGCCCCCAGCAGCGCCTGACCGTCGCCGCGGTCACCCTCGAAGCGCGGATACAGCATCAGCGCCTCCAGGGCCTCCCCGGTGCGGCGCTGGGTGTCGGGATCGAAGGGGCTGAGGCGCTCCAGTTCATCGCCGAAGGTCTCCAGGCGCAGGGGCTGGTCCAGGTGGTCCGGCCACAGGTCCACGACCATGCCCCGGGAGCTGAACTCACCGGGGGCCGAGGCCAATTCCGCACGGCGGTAGCCCAGGGCCACCAGGGTCTCCAGCAGCAGCTCCCGGGGCACCTCAGCGCCCTTGCGCAGCTCCAGACGCTGCTTCTGGAACCAGGTGGGGTGCGGCAGCCGCTCGCAGGCCGTGAGGGGCCCGGTGACCAGCACCTGCACCCGGCGCTCCAGCAGGCCCACCAGGGCCGAGAGCCGCTCCCGCAGCACCATGCCCGGAGGGCTGCTCTCGCCCCCGGCGTAGGCCGCGAAGCCCGGGAAGTGGGTGACGCCGACGCCCGGCAGGAGGGCCTGCAGGTCCTGGGCCAGGCTCCGGGCCTCGGCCTCGGAGGGCGCATCCACCCAGAGGGACTGGACCCGGCCCTCGCGGCTGATCCACCGCGCCAGCACCAGCGCCAGGGCCGGCGGTGAAGCCCAGCGCAACCGGGCTCCAGACGCAGTGAACCCTTCAGCAGGCGCATCCGCCAGGCACAGGAGTTCCTTCAGGTCTTGGGGCGAAGCAGTCATGGACCTTTCAGAGTGCCTCAATCAGCGCCTGGAGACGAGCGCTCAGATCTCGCGCACGGCCCAGTCCCGGGGCATGAGCACCCGGTCCCACCAGACGCCCTTGTCGTCCCGCCTGCCCACGGCCAGGAACATGCAGACCTCGGCCCCCCGGGGCAGGTCCAGCAGGGCCTTGGCCCGCCAGGGGTCGAAGCCCTCCATGGGGCAGCTGTCGTAGCCCTCGGCTCGCAGCGCGAGCATGAAAGTGGCGGCGGCCAGGGCCGTGCTCTTGTGGGCCACGATGCGCTGGTCCGTGCGGGAGCCGAAGCTGGGCACGGCCCGGAACAGGGAGAGAACGCGCGCAAGCCCCCGCTTCAGCGGCCCCAGGAGACCGAAGGGCCCCGTGGTGTAGATGGTGGGGATGAGCTTCCTGTAGTAGGTCACCTGGCTCGGCCGCAGGGCTCCCCGTGACTCAAAGACGCGCAGGATCTCGTCCCGGTTCCGCCGCCAGGTCTCCCGGTGGCTGATCAGGGCGATGAGCAGCGGGGCGGTCTTGGCCGGGAGCTGGTCCAGGCAGATCGTGTTGGCGGCCTCGCGGACCCTGGGATCCCGGAGGATCACGAACTCCCAGGGCTGGAGGTTGCTGGAGCTGGGCGCCAGGCGGGCGGCATCCAGGGCCCGGTTCAGCACCTCCTGAGGCACGGGATCCGGCAGGAAGCTGCGGACAGTGCGCCGGGCCTCCACCGTGGCGTAGAAGGCGGGATCAGACATCGGGTGCCTCCGCCAGGGGGGGCTCGATGGCTGGCGCCTCGGCCAGACCCAGACGCCGGCGGGCCCAGGCCAGTCCCCTGGCGAGGGTCAGCTCCTCGACGATCTCGAAGAACACGGGCACCACGATGAGGGTGAGCAGGGTGGAGGTGATGAGCCCCCCCACCACGGCCCGGGCCATGGGGGCGCGCATCTCCGCACCCGCCCCCAGGGCCAGGAACAGGGGCAGCATGCCGCCGATCATCGCAAAGCTGGTCATGAGGATGGGCCGCAGCCGCACGGTGCCGGCTTGGATGATGGCCTGGCGCCGGGAGATGCCCTCCTCGCGCTCCAGGTGCAGGGCGTGGTCCACCAGCAGGATCGCGTTCTTGGTCACGAGCCCCATGAGCAGGATCATGCCGATGCTGGTCATCATGGACATGTTGTCGCCGGTGACCAGCAGCATCATGACCATGCCCACCATGGACAGCGGCAGGCTGGCCATGATGGCGATGGGCAGCTTGAAGCTCTCGAACTGGCTGGCCAGCACAAAGTAGATGAAGAACACAGCCAGCAGCAGCGAGGTGCCCATGTAGCCGGCGGTCTCCTTGCTGTCCCGGGTCTGGCCCAGGAACTCCACCCGCAGGCCCTCGGGCAGCTTCCCGCTGGCCTTGAGAGCCTCGACCTTCTTGGCCGCGTCGGCGCTCACTTCGCCGAGGGTGGCCCCCTCGAAGTTGGCGTTGACCTCCACCTCCTCCATGAGGTCGTGCCGCTGCAGCTTGGCAGGGGCGATGCCCTCCTCAAAGCGCACCACCTGGTTCAGGCGGATCAGGGGATGTTTCCCGCCACCCAGGTCCTTGGTGCTCTCTACGGTCAGGTTGGCCAGCTGGGTCGAGAGGCGCCGCTCCTGCTCGGCGAGGCGCACGCGCACATCCCGCTGCTCGCCGGTCTCGTCCTCGTACTTGGCCACCTTCTCGCCATCCACGAGGGGACGCACCATCCGGGCCACGGCGGAGGGGCTCACGCCCAGGTCCGAGGCGGCCTTGCGGTCCACCACCAGCCGCAGTTCAGGCTTGCCGCTGTCCAGGCTCGTGCTGATGTCCACAGCCCCGGGCACGGACCGCAGGGCCTCCTTCACCAGGGGAACGGCGCGGATCACGGACTCCCGGTCCGGGGCCTGCACGGCAATCATGATGGGGGACTGCTGACCGAAGTCGTTGACGGTGCCCACGGTGGTCTCGACCCCGGGGAGGCTCCGGAAAGCTTCCCGGAGCTGGCGCCGGATCGGGATGTGGTGGGGTCGGCGGCCCTCCTTCAGCTTCACGTAGATGTTGCCGGAGTTGATGGTCCCATTGAGACCCGTGCCGATCGTGGTGTATGCCAGCTCCACGCCTGGGGTGGCCTTGATGATGGCCTCGATGGCCTCGGCCTTCTGCCGGGTGGTCTGGAGGCTGGAGCCTGGCTCGGCCTTGAAGGTCACCGCCAGGTCGCCGCGGTCATAGTCGGGCATGAAGTTGTTGCCGAGCAATCCGATGAGCGACATGGCCAGCACCCAGCTGCCGAAACCGATCCCCATGACGGCCCAGCGGTGCCCCAGGGCCCACTCGATGGCAGCCTTGTAGAAGACTTCCCAGCTGTCCAGCATGCGGCTGAAGGCCTCTACGCTGCGCATGATCAGGTTCCTGCCCTTGTAGTGCACATGGGCATCGGCGCTCTTCTCGTGCTCGGGATCGGGCCAGACGGCGCTGAGCATGGGATCCAGGGTGAAGCTCACGAAGAGCGAGATCGCCACGGCGAAGGCCACCACGATTCCGAAGGGGAAGAAGAACTTGCCCACGATGCCGCCCATGAAGGCCACGGGCACGAACACTGCCAGGATCGACAGGGTGGTGGCGATGACTGCGGGGCCGATCTCGGCCGTGCCGTCCCGGGCGGCGGAGACATGGTCCTTGCCCATCTCGGCGTGCCGGGTGATGTTTTCCCGGACCACGATGGCGTCATCGATGAGGATGCCGATGGCCAGGCTGAGGCCCATCAGCGTCATGGTGTTCAGGGTGAAGTTCAGGGCCTTCATAATGATGAAGGTGGAGATCACGGACACCGGCAGGGTGAGGCTGGTGATGAGGGTGGAGCGCCAGCTCTTCAGGAAGTAGAAGACGATGATCACCGTCAGCAGGCCGCCCAGGTAGATAGACATCTTCACGTCCTCCACGCTGTCAGAAATGAAGCGGGCGTTGTCGCGGGCCGTCACCACCTCCACGCCCTGCTTTTCCAGCTCGGGCTGCAGGCTGGAGAGGGTCGCTCGCACCGCGGTCACCATGGCCACCGTGTTGCCACCGGTCTGCCGCTGCAGCTCCAGGGCCACCACGTCCCGGCCATCCAGTCGGGCCAGGCTTCTGCGCTCCTTCACGCCGTCGACCACGGTGGCCACTTCCTGCAGCTCGATGGGTCGGCCCAGCTTGTTGCCCACCACCACGTGGCGGAAGTCATCCACGGATCTGGCCTTGGCATCCACCTTCACGGATACCTCGCGCCGGCCCTGAAGCAGGCTCCCGCTGGGGATGGCCGTCGTGTCGTTGCCCAGGGTGCTCATGACCGCGTTCAACGAGAGTCCGCGGGATTCCAGGGCCTGGGGATCCACCTGAACGAGGATCTCCCGGGTGCTGCCGCCCGCCAGCTCCACCTTGCCGACGCCGTTCACGTTCTCGAGACGGCGCTTCAGGAAGTCATCGGCGATGCGGGTCAACTCTCGGTCATTCATGGTCGTGTGCTTGGCATCCGGCTTCAACACCAGCGAGAGCACCGGAAGCTGCGCCGGGTCGAATTTCGAGATGACGGGCTCTTCGATGTTGTTCGGGAGGGTGCGCCGGATCTGACCGATCTTGGTGCGCACGTCATCCAAAGCCCTGTCGATGTTTCGGCCGAGCTGGAACTGGATCAGGAGCGTCCCCTGACTCTCCTGGCTGGTCGAGCTGATCTCCTTGATCGCCTCCAGGGGATTGACCGCTTCTTCCACCAGCTTGACCACGTCCTGCTTGACGGACTCGGGGCTGGCGCCGGGATAGATGATGGAGACCGTGATGATGGGAAGGTCGGTATTGGGGAACTGCTCGATGCCCAGGCCCTTCACGGAGAAAAGGCCGAGCACCACCAGCGCCAGCATGATGCAGACAGTGAAGACGGGCCGTCGGATGGAGAAATCAGAAAGGAACATCTCACTTCCCTCCGGCAGGGGCGGTCAGGACCTGCAGACGTGTGCCTTCGCCCACCAGGTCCTTGCCGCCGTCGATGACCATATCCTTCAGGGCCAGGCCCTGGACGGGGCGAAAGCCGTTCTGCTCGATCCCCAGGGACACCTTCCGGCGATGGGCCACGCTCTCCTGGGCCACGAACAGATCGGCGTCGCCGCTCTTGGCCTTGAGGAGGGTGGCCGGGAGGGCGGGCAACTTCACCTCGCCCTCGCCGAGGATGACGCCCTCCACGAAGAGACCGCCCTTGAGCTGGCCGTCGGGATTCGGCACCTCGATGCGGACGCGCAGGGTGCGCCCGTCCGCCGACAGGGAGGGGCTCACCTGGGTGAGGGTGCCCGCCACCGCGCGGCCGATGCCGACCGTGTGGAAGGTGACCGAGAGCCCGGGCCTCACGAGCCCCATGACCTCGGCCGACAGGTTGGCCTGGATCTCCAGCTTGCGGTTGTCCACCACCTCGAAGGCGGCCTGGCCGGGGTTGAGCATCTCGCCGGGCTGGACCAGCCGCCGGGCCACCTGGCCCGCGAAGGGTGCCACGATGCGGGCCTTCTTCAGGCGGAGGCGGGCGAGGCCCAGGTTGCTCTCCGCCGCCTGGACGGCGGCCCGGGTGGCGTTGGAGGCGGTCTCGGCCTGCTGGGCGGACTGCTTGGTGATGCTGCGCTTCTCCAGCAGGGAGATGGCGCGGTCATTGTCCCGCTGGGCCTGGAGGGCCTGGGCCCTGGCCTGGGCCAGCTGGGCCTCGGCGGCCTGCACCCCCAGCAGGTAGTCGTCCTCGTCCTGGGCGCCCAGGAGGGCGCCGGCGGCCACCGTGTCGCCCTCCTGGACGGCCACGCGCGTCATGCGCCCCGTGACCTCACCCTTGAGCTCGGCGCGGTTCACGGCAAACAGGTTGCCGGTGAAGGGCACGGCGGGACGAAAAGTGTGTTCCTCCACCGGCACCAGCGTCACCGCCAGCAGACCCTCGGCCTTGACCTTGGTCTGGTGGTTCAGCTCGGCGTTGCGCTGGGTGCGGTGGTAGGTGGCGGCGCCGGCGATGAGGACCACCGGAATCAGGACGTAGAGGAGGGTGTTGGGGCGCATATCGTGGTTCCTTATTCAGAGTCTTGAGAACGATGGCCAGGGATCAGAGCGGGGGCAAACCGAGGGCGCGGCGCTGGTCGAAGCGGGCGGACCAGAGGCCCAGCTCGGCGCGGCGGCGCTGGCTCTCGGCCTGTCGCTCCGCGCGTTCCGCCTGCAGGAGATCGAGGGACGTGATGAGGCCCTGGTCGAAGGACTCCCGGCTCATGCGCAGGGCCTCCATCGTGGCGTCGTGGGCGCGGCGGGCCGCCTCGTCCATGGCCGCGGCCTTCTCCAGCTCGCGGTCGGCGCTGCTCTGCTCGATGGCGATGGTCCGCTCGCGGTCGATGCGGACCTGCTTCACCTGCTCGAGCTGAGCCGTGTTCTGGGCGCGCTTGCCAGAGCTGCGCAGCCCATCGAAGACCGGGAACTTCATGGTGACGCTCACCCGCCAGGTGTCGTAGGGCTCCTTGAACAGGTTGTCGGTCTTGCCGGCCTGGTAGCCGTAGGTGGCGTTGAGGTCGAACTTCGGGCGCAGGTCCGAGGTGATGATTTTCTCGTTGGCGCGGTACATCGCCTCCTGCTGACGCAGCTGGGCCAGCTCGCTGCGCCCGGCGCCTGTGGGCCGGGCGGCGGCCTCGGGCCGACCCAGCTCCACCAGGCTGAGGGGAGCCTTGGGATCCATGCCCAGCTGGCCGTTTAGCACTTCCAGAGCCCGTTGCAGGTTGGCCTCGGCCTGGAGCGCCTCGGGGATCACGGCCAGGAACTCGCTCTCGGCGCGGATGCGGTCCAGCTCCGTGGCGGTCTGGGCCTCGAGCTTGGCCTTCACGTCCATCACGAACTGCTCGGCGGTGCGGCGGCGGCTGGCGATGACCTCGCGCTCGGCCCGGGCCACCAGCACGCCCAGGTAGGCCTTGGCCACCCCGTGCAGCACATCCAGCTCCGACGTCGTGTAGGCCAGGGTCGCTTCGGTCTCGCCCATGCGGGCGATATCCACGGCGGTACCCAGCTTGCCCCAATAGAAGAGGGGTTGCGTCAGGCTGGCCTGGCTGGTGTAGACGCTGCGGGTGCCGATCAGGCTGGCCAGGGGCAACCCGATCTGGGGCGCCAGGTCCGCGAAGCCGCTGTTCAGCATGGAGACGTCCCGGGTGCGGGTGAAGTCTCCGAGGAGCGATAGCTGCGGCAGGGCGTCGGCGCGGGTGGTGGTGATGAGGCCCCGACGCTCCTCCACCCGGGCCTTCGCGGCACGGAGCAGCGGGTTCTCTTCCCGGGCGCGGCCGAGGGCGGCGGACAGGTCCAGGGAAACAGGTGGGGCGCCAGCCGGTGGCGGCGCCTGGAGGGTGGGTAGGGAGAGCAGGAGCATGTCAGTTCCTCGGCTGCGGAAAGGCCTCAGGGACGCCGAGTCCCCGCAGGCTGAAACCAATGAAGTGCTGGATGAGCTTTTCCAGGTCCTCGGGAAAGGCCGGGTTGCCTCGGAGCAGCCGGATGATCCCCAGGGAGTTCCGGAAGTGCAGGACCTGCCCCTGGATGCTGTTCCCCATGAGGAAGAGCGCCTCCTCGTCCAGGTCCGGACGCAGCAGCGACAGGCAGGCCATGAGGTAGGTCACGTAGGGCTCGATGTGGGCCATGAGCACCGGCGCCGCAGCCTCGCTGGGGGACTGCATCTCCCGGGCCATGAGCACCATGGCGGCCTCATCCAGGGGATCCCTGGCATCACAGAACATCAGCTCGGTGATGAAGGCCCGGAGGTAGGCTCGCAGCCCTTCCAGGGCCGCCTGCCTGGCCCCGGGGGCGTCCGCCGGGAGGGGGGGCTGCAGGCCGGTCAGGGGCGAGGTCTTGCGGGAGAACACGGCCTTGAGGGCTTCCAGGAAGAGGCCCTCCTTGCCGCAGAAGTGGTAGGTCACCAGGGCCGAGTTGGCCTTGGCTCCCTTGGCGATCTCGCGGATGCCGGTCCCGTCGTAGCCCTTGGCGGCGAAGTGGAGGATGGCGGATTCGATGAGCCGGGAGCGGGTGTCTTGGTGGGGAGGGGAGGGAGCCATGAAGACCTCAAGGGCGATAACTAATCGAGTGATCAATCCTTCATCAAGGGTTAATCACTCGTTTGAATTGGTCAAGTCCCGGATTTCAGAAGCGGCTTCTGATCCCATGGAACCAGCATTCATGCGATCCTGGAGCCTCTGGAGACCGCCCATGATCTTCCTGGTGTTCTACTTCATCCTCTTTGCCGTCCTGCTATTCCAGGGCACCCACGTGGCAGGGGAAGTGAAGAACCCCCTCGGCACCCTGCCCGAGGAGATTGCCCAGAATCCCGTGGCCGCAAGCCGGTGGGGCCTACTGCTGATCCTGGTGGGGCTCTTTGGCGCGGCCCTGGGCCTGCTCAGCTTCCGGAACCCGGGCCTGGCCAAGGCCCTGCCTGGCTTCTTCGCCGTCGGCGTGGCCAGCCTGGTCGGCTACGGTCTCTGGGTCATCTTCCTGGGTCGGAAGGCCGAGTTCATCGGCAAGGCGGCCCCGGTGGACAACCACGGGCACCACTAGCCTCCCTGGCGGTTTCCTTGACAAAAAAAAGGCGGCCCGAAGGCCGCCTTTTTAATGGATTGCAGAGGCTCTAGAGCTTCTGGACGTTGGTGGCCTGGGGGCCCTTCTGGCCCTGGGCGACTTCAAAGCTGACGCGCTGGTTCTCGTCCAGCGTGCGGAAGCCACCACCCTGAATGGCGGTGTGATGGACGAAGAGATCAGCGCCGCCCTCATCGGGGGTGATGAAACCAAAGCCCTTCTCGGCGTTGAACCACTTGACAGTGCCTTGAGCCATGACGGTATTCCTGCAGATAGTCTGGTGATGATGATGCGATGACTTTCCCCAGACAAGGCCGTCAAAGCGTATATGTGAGGTCCGCCCTTGGCGGGTCACGGGGATCAGCATGACAGAATTGGCTTCGTCTATCTCTTTTTTTAGGAAAGTTCAGACTTTTTAAAACCGCACCACGGCGCCGAGTCCGACGCCCTTGCAGTCCAGCACGAATTCCAGGTCATCCTTCACGGAACCCTTGGGCACATCGAACTTGCCGCCCTCGTAGAAGGCCCGAAGCCCGAACCACTTGACGGGGAACACCCGGACGTCCGCGCCGATCAGCGTGTACTTGGCCTGCTTGTAGGCCAGGTAATGCACATAGGCCTTGGCTTCCACCGCGCCGTTGTAGCCGCGGGTGCCACCAGACAGACCGATCTGCGGGATGGGCGCCGTCACGCGGGTGCTGGCCGTGGTGGGGGTCTGGGAGGCGGGCAGCGGCAGGGTGCCCGCCGCGTCCATGTCGAGGGTCCAGGACTTGACCCCGAGGTCCAGACCCAGCCAGCCCGAGGGGTCGCTGACGAACTTGATAGTCCAGGTGCCGTCGACAGCGGCGAGCTTGACGCGGGACTGGACCCGACTGCCCACGGAGTAGGCGACTCCATTGATGGTCACGATCCGGTTCACCACCCGGTCGCCCTTGTATTCGGTAGTGCCGCTGGACACCTGGAAGGCGAAGCGGGGGCCCTGGTAGTCCAGAAAGAAGCCGGGCGTAGCCTTGTCCTTGCCCAGGCCCAGGTCCGCATCCAGGTCCACCACGATGTCCTTGCCATCCTGCTTGCCCAGGAAGTGGCCCGTCAGCGTGGGCCCGAAGGTCTGGGCCCCCAGGGTCCAGGTCCGCTCCGGCCCCGCCGAGGCTTTGTAAGGTGCCCCCAGCTGGGCGAAAGCCGCGCTGGCGGTTAGGAAGAGGGCGATCGGCAGAACTCTCATGAGACCTCCGGGTGGTGATACGGAGGATATCGGCCCGGATGGACTATCCAGTAAATTTTCTAGACAATCGCCAGCCTGCGGTAGGCCTCCAGGAAGTCCTTGGGCTGGGGCAGGATCTCGTCTTCCAGGGCGGGGTTGTAGGCCACCCAGGTGTCCTTGGCCGCCAGGCGCCGCACGGGGGCGTCCAGGTGGAAGAACAGCTCGTCGGCGATGCGGGCGGCCAGCTCGGCGCCGTAGCCCCAGGCCAGGGTGTCCTCGTGGGCCACCAGCACCCGGTGCGTCTTCTTCACGGTGCGTTCGATGGCCTCCCAGTCGTAGGGATTGAGGGAGCGGAGGTCGATGATCTCCACGGAGAGTCCCTCCTTCTCGGCCTCGCGGGCGGCCTGGACGGCCCGGTGGACGGTGTTTCCGAAGGTGATGACGGACAGGTCCGACCCCTCGCGCACGGTGCGGGCCTTGCCGAAGGGGATCATGAAGTCCGGGCCTGGGTCATTGCCCTTGTTGTGGGTCTGCCGGTAGAGGTGCTTGGGCTCCAGGAACAGCACGGGATCCTCGCAGCGGATCGCGGTCCGCAGCAGCCCGGCCGCGTCCAGCGCGGTGCTGGGGCAGATCACCCGCAGGCCCGGGATGTGCGTGAAGATGCTCTCCCCGCACTGGCTGTGGTAGGTGCCGCCCCCCATGAGGTAGCCGGCGATGGGCACGCGGACCACCATGGGCGACGCGAACGCGCCGTTGGAGCGCCACCGGATGTTGGCCAGCTCGTCGCGCAGCTGCTGCATGGCTGGCCAGATGTAGTCGAAGAACTGGATCTCCACCACGGGTTTGAAGCCGCGCACGGCGAGGCCGATGGCCCGGCCCACGATGGTGGCCTCGGCGAGGGGGGTGTTGAAGACGCGATCCGGGCCGAACCGCTTCTGCAGGCCGTGGGTCGCCTTGAAGACGCCGCCCTTGCCCTTGAGCTCGTCGGCGTTGTCGTCATGGCTGGCACTGACATCAGCCACGTCCTCGCCGAACACCAGGATGCGGGGATCCCGCGCCATCTCATGCTTCAGCGTGGCATTGATCAGGTCGATCATGGTCTTGGCGCCGGTGACCTGGTCCCCGGCGGCAGGCTCAGTGTCGAAGGCCGGGGCCGTGGGATCCACTGACTCGCTGTAGAGGTGCCGGTAGTAGCTGCCGGAGGCAGGGCCCGGCGCGGTCTCGGCACCCTCCCAGGCGGTGTTGATCTCGGCCTGGACCTCTTCCTTGAGGGCGGCGAGCTCCGCCTCGGAGAGGTCCCCCCAGGCCACCAGCTGCTGGGCGTAGTTGGTCACGGGATCACGAAGGGCCTCGGCCTCCCGCAGCGCCTTGGACTTGTAGGCCTGCTCGTCATCGGAGAGCGAGTGGCTGTAGGGGCGGATCGTCTTGGCCCGCACCAGGGCTGGGCCCCGGCGGGCGCGGGCGTGGTCCACGGCAGTCTGCAGCGCCGCGTGGCTGGCCAGGGGATCACAGCCATCGACCTCATCCAGGATCAGGAGGCCCTGGGCCGCGTAGCCCTGCAGCAGGGCGGCCACGTTGCCGCCGGAGTACTGCACCTCGGTGGGGGTGCTGATGGCGTAGCCGTTGTCCTCCACCAGGAAGACCACCGGCGCCTTCAGATTCACGGCATTGCTGACGGCCTCCCAGAACTCACCCTGGCTGCAGGTGCCGTCCCCGGTGCAGGTGAGCACCACTTCGTCCGAGTGGATGCCCAGGCGCTCGAGCAGACCGATCCGCTCGGCCCGCAGCACCGCCTCCGCCGCGCCCACGGCCTGGAGCAGCTGGCTGCCGGTGGGGCTGGAGGTGGTGAAGATGTTCAGGTCCTTGTGCCCCCAGTGGCTGGGCATCTGGCGGCCGCCGCTGGCGGGGTCTGCGCCCGCGCCGACGGAGCCCAGGAACATCTCCCGGGCCGTGTAGCCCAGGCCGTAAGCCAGCGCGCGATCGCGATAGTAGAAGAAGAACCAGTCGCGCCCCGGGCGGAACACCATGGCGGCCGCGGCCTGCACGGCCTCGTGGCCCACGCCGTTGATCTGGAAGAAGACCTTGTTCTGGCGCTTCCCGAGGATCTCCTTGTCGTCGATACGGCGAGCGGCGTAGATGTTCCGGTACAGCCGGATCCGCTGTTCGCGGGACAAGGCGGTGACGGGCGCGGACGGGTCGGGACAAGCGGCCAAAGGCACTCCTGGCGGGGTCTGCGTGGGGAAGAATCCAAATCTAGCACGCAGGCATCCAGGTTCCGCCAGCCCCCATTCTTTTTCACAGACCAAGTCCAGGAACGGGGGTTTCTGGGACTAGTCCACAGACCGCTGCAGATGAATTACGATGCCCAGGTCACCTACTTAGGCGCCGCCTTGGCACGTTATTACAATCCCCGGGGATCGGCCTCTTCGCCCTGCAGGACCTCATCCAGACCCGTCACCCCGGCGGCGAAGGCAACACCCACGACCTGCGCATCTTCATGGGCACACTGCGGCGGAAGCCGAGCCGGACGCCGCCCGACCCTGCCTCCCGCTCACGGAGCCCAAGGGGGGCTGCCGCCGCAACCTGGATCGAGAGGGGCCGGGTCCGGGGTAGAATGGGCCCTTTGCGAGCGCCCCATGTCCCAGTCTGCTGCTGCCATCCGAGCCATCCACGACCTGCCTGTGCCGGAGCTGCTCTACCGGGCGGCCACGGCCCACCGGCTGCACTGGAACGCGGAAGAGATCCAGTTCTGCACCCTGGACTCGATCAAGACCGGCGCCTGCCCCGAGGACTGCGCCTACTGCCCCCAGAGCGCCCGCTACCAGACCGCCCTCAAGGTCGAGCCCCTCAAGGACGTCGCCAAGGTGCTGGCCGGCGCCGCCGAGGCCAAGGCTGCGGGCTCCACGCGCTACTGCATGGGCGCCGCCTGGCGCGAGGTGAAGGACGATGCCAACTTCGATGCGGTCCTGGAGATGGTGCAGGGCGTCTCGGGCCTGGGCATGGAGGTCTGCGTCACCCTTGGCATGCTCAACGAGCCCCAGGCCAAGCGCCTCAAGGCCGCCGGCTGCCAGGTCTACAACCACAACATCGACTCCAGCAGGGACTTCTACGAGACCATCATCTCCACCCGCAAGTTCGACGAGCGCCTGGAGACCATCGCCGCCGTGCGCGCCGCGGGCCTGGAGGTCTGCTCCGGGGGCATCGTGGGCATGGGCGAGACCGTCGACCAGCGCATCCACTTCCTCCAGGAGCTCACGGAGCTGGAACCCGCGCCCGAGAGCATTCCCATCAACCAGTTCGTGGCCGTGGACGGCACGCCCCTGGCGGACGTGGACCCCCTGCCCCCCCTCGAGCTGGTGCGGATGATCGCCACGGCCCGGATCCTGTTTCCCAAGAGCCGCATCCGGCTCAGCGCCGGGCGCGCCCAGATGAGCGACGAGCTGCAGGCCCTCTGTTTCTTCGCGGGCGCCAACAGCATCTTCACCGGCGAGAAGCTGCTCACCACCCCCGGCCCCGGCCTGGACCATGACCAGTGGCTGCTCCAGTCCCTGGGGATGCGGGTGGAAGGCGCGGCGGTCAGGGCCTGAGCATGCAGCTGATCGACGACCTCCACGCCGAACATGACCTCATCGAGCAGGTGCTGGGTTCCCTCCGCGCCTTCGTGACCGCCCGCCTGGCCGGCGGCGGCGATACCGCCGATGGCGCGCGGTTCCTGGCTTTCTTCCGCCACTACGCCGGCACCTTCCACCATGACAAGGAGGAGGCTGTCCTCTTCCGGGCCCTGGTGGAGCGGGCCGAGCTGCCTGCGGAGCGCGGCCCCATCCCCGCCCTCACCGGCGAGCACCACCGCATGGGCGGCCTGCTGGATGGGCTGGCCGAGCTGCTGGACAGCCCCCTGGCCGCCGAGGCCGACCGGCTGCGCCTGCAGGAACTCGCGGTGGCCTACAGCCGCTCCCTCTGGCAGCACATTGACGCCGAGAACTCCGTCATGTTCCCCGAGAGCCAGGAGCGGCTGCGGCGCTTCCACGTCCCGGACCTGCCCAGCCGGCCCATGACCGAAACCGAGCAGGCGGCCCGGGAAGCGGGCCTGGACCTGGTCCAGCGCTACCCCCCGGAACATGACGCCGAGGTCCACCGGGGCGACGGCTGCATCGCCTGTCCCTCCTACGGCAAGACCTGCGACGGCCTCGAGATGGAGTGGTGGACGGACCTGGAGTGGGAAGAGGTGTGGGAGCGCAGCGACGGCGACTAGGGTAATTCCACCTGGGCCCGCAGGCCCGGGCGGAGGCGGCGCTCGGGGTTCTCCACCACCACTTTCACCTGCACCTTGCCCTCGCTGTCCGCGCAGGCGGCGACGAGGACCACCTCGCCCTCGAAGCTGCCGGTGGATCTCAACGGCAGCAGCTGCACCTTGAGCTTCTGCCCAGGCTTCAGGACTCCGAGGGCCTCCGGCGCCACGGCACACTGCACCAGCACCCGGCGGAGGTCCTGGATGCGGAACAGCGGCTGGGCCGTTGACACGGACTCGCCCACTTCCCGGCTGCGGGCCACCACCACGCCATCCAGGGGGGCCAGGATCGTGCGCAGATGGACCTGCTGGACGGCCGTCTCGTAGTGCAGCCGCGCCAGCTCCAGCTCGATGCGCGACTCCAGGGCCTTGGCCTCGGGGAGGATCCTGCTGTCGTAGAGCCGCTGGGTGCTCTTGGCCTCGAACTCCCGCCGCTCCAGCAGCAGCTTGGCCCGCTTCATCTCCAGCTCTTCCAGCCTGCCGTCGAGCAGGGCCAAGGTCTGCCCGGCCTTGACGCCCTCACCCTCGCCCACCTTCAGCTCCAGGATGCGGCTGGCCACGGGGGCGCAGACCTCCGACTGCCGGATGGGCAGGATCAGGCCCTCGATGGGCACCGCGGCGGCCACCGGCCAGACCGGCAGCAGCGAGGCAAGGGCGAGGGCTCGGAGGGTCATGGGGGCTCACCTGGGACCCCTCCATCCTGTCAGATTCCAGGGCCTCCAGGCGCCCCCTGCTGGAAGCGGTCTGACTCCACAGGTAGACTGGTAGCTTCGGGACCAAGAGCTCGCCGGTTGGCCGGGTTCCTTGGTGTCTTCTGTCTTCCGGGTCGGCCTTCCCGACCCAGAGCCCGGCCCGGCCCCCAAGGATTCCTATGCGCGAGATGGACAAGGCATTCGACTTCAAGACCGCCCAGGAGCGCTGGTATGCGGTGTGGGAGGAGGCCCGGGCCTTCGAGGCGGCCCCGGAGAGCGGCAAGGAGCCCTGGTCCATCGTCATCCCGCCACCGAACATCACCGGCAACCTGCACATGGGTCACGCCCTGGTGAACACCCTCCACGACGTGCTGACCCGCTTCAAGCGCGCCCAGGGCTTCGACGCCCTCTGGGTGCCCGGCACGGACCACGCGGGCATCGCCACCCAGATGATGGTGGAGCGCCAGCTCAAGGCCGAGGGCACCGACCGCCACAAGCTGGGCCGCGCTGCCTTTGAGCAGCGGATCTGGGACTGGAAGGACAAGAACCAGGGCGCCATCGAGCACCAGCTGAAGCGCCTGGGCTGCTCCGTGGACTGGACCCGCAACCGCTTCACCCTGGACCCGGCCCTGAACAAGGCCGTGCGCCACGTCTTCGTGGAGAGCTACAAGGCCGGCCGCATCTACCGCGGCCCCCGCATGATCCAGTGGGACCCCGCCCTGCAGACCGCCCTGAGCGACCTGGAAGTGAAATACGAAGAGCGCAAGGGCAAGCTCTGGCACCTGCGCTACCCCCTGGCGGACGGCAGCGGCGACATGATCGTGGCCACCACCCGCCCTGAGACAATGCTGGGCGATACGGCTGTGGCGGTGCATCCGGACGACGAGCGCTACGGCAGCCTGGTGGGCAAGTTCCTGAACCTGCCCCTCACGGGCCGCCAGATCCCAGTGGTGGCCGACAGCTTCGTGGACCCCGCCTTCGGCACCGGCTGCGTGAAGGTCACGCCGGCCCACGACCCCAATGACTTCGCCGCTGGCCAGCGCCTGAACCTGGACTCCATCACCGTCATCGGCTTCGACGCCAAGATGACCGCCGCGGCGGGCGCCTACGCTGGCCTGGACCGCTTCGAGGCCCGCAAGCGCGTGCTGGCGGATCTGGAGGAGCAGGGCTTCCTGGCCAAGGTGGAGGACTACGTCCACAAGATCAGCCTCAGCGACCGCAGCGGCGCGGCCCTGGAGCCCCTGGTGAGCGAGCAGTGGTTCATGGACGTGAAGGAGGCCGCGGCCAAGGCCCTGGCCGCCGTCCAGACCGGCGCCATCCAGTTCACGCCCGAGCACCACGCCGCCGTCTGGCAGCACTGGCTCACCAACATCCAGGACTGGTGCATCAGCCGCCAGCTGGTCTGGGGCCACCGCATTCCCGCCTGGACCTGCGGGACCTGCGGGGAGCTTCATGTGGAGATGGAGGCGCCCTCCGCCTGCTGCGCATGCGGAGCCAAGGAACTGATACAAGACCCGGACACGCTTGATACTTGGTTCTCTTCGGCGCTGTGGCCGTTCAGCGTGTTCGGGTGGCCAGAGCAGACCACCGAGCTGGCGCGCTACTACCCCACCAGCGTCCTCATCACGGGCTACGACATCCTGTTCTTCTGGGTGGCGCGCATGGCCATGGCGGGCCTCACCTGGATGGGGGAGGTGCCCTTCCGGAAGGTCTACTTCAACAGCCTGGTGCGCGATGCCAGCGGCCAGAAGATGAGCAAGACCAAGGGCAATGTCATCGACCCCCTGGAAGTCATGGAGGAGTACGGCACGGATGCGCTGCGCTTCTCGCTGGCCATCATGGCCGCGCCGGGCACGGACATCGCCATGAGCACCGCGCGCCTGGAGGCCTCCCGCAACTTCTGCAACAAGCTCTGGAACGCATCGCGGTTCGTGCAGATGAATCTCGATGAGTCCATCACGCTTTCCACACAGCCCGAATTCGGCGAAGCCGAGTTCTGGCTCATCGGCAAGATGCGGGACGGGCTGAACGCCGTCACCAAGGCCCTGGAGGAGTTCCGCTTCCACGAGGCCTCGGACCTGCTCTACCACCTGGTCTGGGACGATTTCTGCGCCACCTACATCGAGCTGGCCAAGGTGCAGCTCGTGAGCGGCACGCCGGGCCAGAAGGCCGCCATCCTGTGCTTCCTGGACATCCTGCTGCGGGCCCTGCATCCCTTCGTACCGTTCCTCACTGAGGAGATTCATGAGCAGGTAATCGCTGCGCGATTACCTCGGGGTGAAAATCCGCTGCTGGCGTTGCGGAGCTGGCCCGTGGACGAGCCCATTCTCCAAACGCAGGGTGGTGATAGTACCCTCATCCCGCGCTTCCAGGAGCTGCTGTCGGCCTTCCTGCGGCTCAAGGCGGACCAGGGCGTGGATCCGGCCAAGCGGGTGCCGGCCTTCACCACGCTGGTGGAGCTGGAGCCCTTCACCGAAGCCCTGAAGTCCATCGCCCGCCTGGAGTCCGTCACCTTCACCCAGGGCGACCTCAGCTCGCCCACCCGCAGCGTCGCCGTTCTGGCGGGCGGCACCGTGGCCCTGGAGCTGGCGGGGCTCAAGGATCCTGCCGCCGAGCAGGCCAAGCTCGAGAAGGAGCTGATCAAGCTGGAGAAGGAGCTGGAGCCCCTCCGCGCCCGCCTGGCGGACGACAGCTTCATCACCAAGGCCCCCGAGGCCGCCGTGAGCAAGCTGCGCGGCCAGGCTGAAGACCGGGAACAGCGGCTGGCCCACGTGAAGGCACTGCTGCAGGGACAGTGAGGGCCTGCAGGCCTCACTGTCCCTGCAACAAGCCTTGCCCTCAGGGCGCGAGCGGAGCTACGCCCGTAGGGAGCGGCCCCAGGAAGAGGCCGGGCACGGTTGTCGGCGTGGGGCGGTCCGTGGAGGTGCCATCGCCCAGGCGGCCGTTGCTGTTGTAGCCCCAGGCCTTCACGGTGAGGTCCGGCAGCAGCGCGTGGGTGGACATGGAGCCTGCGCTGAGGGCCACTGCCTTCAGGCCCGGGAGCACCTGGGGAGCTGTGGTGGAGGTCGTAGTGGCGGAGCCCAGCCCCAGCTGGCCATACCAGTTGTAACCGGTGCTGGCCACGCTTCCATCCGCCGCGAGCAGGTGGGTGTGGTACTGGCCCGGGACCACCGAGTCCAGGCTGCCCCCCGTCGTCAGGCCGGCGGTGCCCATGGCCACGAAACCGAAGCGGGTCGTGAGGCTCCCGTCGCCCAGCTGGCCGTAGACGTTCTCCCCGCTGGCGTAGGGCAGGCCATTGGTGCCGAGGTAGGTGCTATACAGCGAGAAGGCGCGGGCAGACTTGACCCCGCTGGAGACCAGGGTGGTGAAGGTCAGGTATTCGACCAGCGGCGAGGAGGGGCGGCCCAGCTGGCCGTACCCGTTGTCACCGCAGCCCACGAGAGACCCGTCCCGGGCCACCAGGAGGGTGTGCAACTCACCCAGGGCCACGTCGTCCAGGGCCAGGGCGGAGATGGCCGTCAGGGTCGGCGAGGTCCGGTTGGCCTTGTCGCCCAGGCCCAGCTGGCCGTGGGAGTTGTAGCCCCAGACCCAGATGGTGTTGTCGGCCTTCACGGCCAGGTTGTGGTTGTAGCCGCAGGCGGCGTAGATGACCCCGCTGAGGCCGGGCACCGCCGCCGGTGCATTCCGCATGGTGGAGGTGCCATCGCCCAGCTGCCCCGTGGTGTTGGTGCCCCAGGCGAAGACGCGGCCGTCCGCCAGCACGGCCAGTGAGTGGCCCCAGCCCGAGGCAACCTGCACCGCTGGCCCCGGAAGGGTCACAGGCGTGGGCACGCTGCGGGCCTGATAGTCACCGCCCCCCAGCTGACCGTTGGCGCCCACGCCCCAGGCGTAGACCTTGCCCTTGGTGCTGATGGCCAGGGTGTGGTCGTGGCCCGCCGAGATCGCGGGATCTGCGTAGAGCACGTCCAGCAGCACCTCGGGGCTGACGGTCACTCCTCCCGTTGTGGCCGTGACACGGACACTGTAGTGGGCCTGGTCATCGGCGGCCAGCACCGTCAGTGGATACGAATCGGTGGTGGCGCCGCCGATGGCCGTGCCGTTCCGCAGCCACTGGTAGGTGTTCCCGGTGCCTGCGGCCAGGACCCGGAAGGTGACCAGATCACCTCGGTAGCCGGCCTGGGCCTTGGGCGGGGTGGTCAGGCTGGGGCCTGCCGATGGGAGCGGCGCAGGAGTGCTGCCAGAGCTGCCCCCCCCGCAGGCGAGAAGGACGGCGAGGGCCGCACTGGCCAGGCAGGGACGGAGGGTCCAAGAGGCGGATCGGATCATTCGGGGCTCCAGAAAATGGCTATAGGGTGAGAGGACGGACGAGCTGAAGGGATCGGGCCAGGCGTGGGCCCGCGCTACTGCAAGGTGGCTGTGGTCGCGAGCCCCATGGGACTGCTGGCCCCGGACACCGCGAAGGGAGAGCCCGTCACTGGGGACAAGCTCCCACTCGCCGGATCCAGCCGGAACACGGACACGGAGTTGCTGCCGTAGTTCGCCACGAAGACGAACCGGCCTGACGCCTCCACGGTCACGACCCGCGGGACGGAGGCCGTGGCCACCAGGTTGCCGGTGCTGGTCATGCCCCCCGATTCAGGGTCCAGGGCATAGACCGCCACGCGGTTGAACCCACCTGATTGGACCACATAGGCGAACCGGCCCGAGGGCTCGATGGCCACCGCATAGGGACGACTGGAGGCCACATTCTGCACGCCGGCAGTCCCAGGATCGGCATCAACCCGCGTGAGGAAGCCCGTGGTGGTCTCGATCGAGAAGGCGGCGATGCCGCTGCCGTCATGGCCCACATAGACGAACCGGCCGTTGGGCGCCACGGCCACGCTGGACGGGTACGAGTCCCCGGTGGCGAAGTCCTGCGCCCCCGCGGTGCCGGTGTCCCCATCGAGCCGGAACAGAACCCCGGTGGTCGGCTGGACGGCATAGGCGGAGAGGCTCGCCCCGAAGCTGTTGACGACATAGACGAAGCGCCCCGTGGGATCCACGGTGAGGGCGGTGGGTCCATTCCCGGCCGGGAACGGCGAGCCGGCCATGGCCGTCAGGGACCCGCTGGCGGGGTCGATGGTGAAGCCGGAAACGCTGCCCGCGCCACCATTGTTGTAGTTGGCGTAGTAGACGAAGCGCCCGGAGGGATCCACCGCCGAGCCCCAGGCTGAGTGGCTTGTCGGCGCGGCGAAGGGCGAGCCTGGCAGGGCTGAAGGGGCGCCGTCTGCCCCGAGGGCGAAGCCGGTCAGGCTGGAACTGTAGTTGGCGATGTAGGCCCGGGCGCCAAGGGGGTCCACGGACACGCCCTGGGTGTTCCAGCCACTCGGCACGGGCGTGCCGGGGAGCGCAGCCAGCGCGCCGCTCACCGCATCCACGGTGAAGCCGGACAAGGCGCCGGTGGTGTTGCCGCCGTTCGTGCTGGCGACGTAGAGCGCCTTGGGCTTGAGGGTGAGCGGGGCGCTCCCCGAGTTGAAGGCCAGGCCGGACAGGCCCCGGCCACCCCGGGTCAGTGGGCCTGGAGTCAGGGCCCCGTTCGCAAAGGCGAGGCTGAAGGCCTGGATCTCGTCCACGTTGGGGTAGGTCACGTAGGCGAATGAGCCGGAAGGATCCACCCGGATGGCGCCGGGCACGCGGCTGCCGGTGGAGATGGGGCCGCTGGCCAGGGGTGTGAGCCCACCGGAGGCGGGATGGATGGCGAAGACCGAGATGGCCTTCGATCCGCTGCAGGCGATGAAGGCGAAGCGACCGGCAGGATCGATCGCCACCGAGCTCGGCACCGAGCCGGTGGGATAGGGGCTCCCGGACGAAGGGATGAGGGTGCCAAGGCTGGGATCGATGCCGAACACCGTCACGGTGTCGGAGAGCCGATTGGGCACCAGGAGAAACTGCCCGGAGGGATCAACCGCCAAAGCGCTGGGGCCGTTGCCTGCGGGGAAGGGACTTCCGGAGAGGGGGGTGAGAGCCCCGCTGGCGCCGACGAGGAACCCGGCCACGCCGCTTCCGGCATGGCCCACATAGGCGAACTTCCCGCTGGGATCCACCACGATGGCGGTGGGGCTGGCGACTCCCGTGGCGAAGGGGCTTCCGGCCACCGGCGCTAGGCTGCCGGTAGCAGCGTCCAGAGTGAAGGCCGAGATGAGCCCATTGGCAGAGCCCAGGTTCGCCACGAATACAAAGCGACCGGCGGGGTCGAAGGCGAGCGTCACCGGGCTCGTACCCGTGGGGAAGGGACCGGACGGCAGCGGCGTCAAGGCCCCCGTGACCGGATTGAGCGCGTAGCCGGACACCGTGGAGGCACCGTAGTTCACGGCGTAGGCGAAGCGCCCGCCGGGTGCGATCTCCAGATCCTGCGGGATGGAACCCGCCGGGAGGGAGCCCTGGGCCCAGAGCTGCCCGGTAGCTGCATCCACCGCATAGCTGGTGAGGGTGTCGTTCGAGCGGTTCGCGGTGAAGGCATAGCGCGGCTGAGGTGGCACCACCACGGCCAGGAGCGCGGCCACGCTGCCCGTGGGGTTCGAGGCGGTAATCCGGTACTTGGCCCTGGGCGTGGGTGTCGTTGGCGTGCCCGTGATCACGCCACTGGCGGGATCCAGCAGCAGTCCAGGGGGCAGGGGCGGGCTCACCTGGTAGGTGGTGGGCGCGCCCCCGTAGACGATGGGGGCATTGGCGGGGATGGCTCTCCCCGGCACGTAGGACACGGGATTCACCGAGTAGCCCAAGGCCGTCGGAGCCTGATCATTCACCGTGATGCTGAGGGCCACCGTGGCCAGCCCCCCGCTGTTGGTGGCCGTGACGGTGTAGGTGCTGGTGGCCGTCTGCCGGGAGGGACTGCCCGAGATGACGCCGGTGGCCGAATCCAGCGCCAGCCCAGGGGGAAGGGCCGGGGTCACGTCATAGGAGATGATCGCTCCGCCGGTGGCCGTGGGGACGTTGGACACGATGGTCTGGCCCACCACGTAGACGGCAGCGCTGGTGGTGTAGGAGAGGCCACTCGGAGCTGGTGCCTTCACGGCCAGGGAGAGCAGGGTGGTGGTGCCACCGGCAGCGTTGCTGGCCGTGACCGTATAGGTGGCAGCGGGAGCAAGCACCGTGGGGGTCCCGGAAAGGGCTCCCGTCGCCGTGGCCAGCACCAGGCCCCCGGGGAGGGCTGGTGCCACCGCGTAGCTGCCCACGGGGCCGCCCCCGACGGTGGGCGTGTTCGCGGGGATGGCCTGGCCAAGCGTGTAGGTGGCGGGATTGACCGGATACTGCAGGCCGGTCGGCGCCGCCAGGGGCAGGGAGCCACCCCCGCCCCCACCCCCGCAGGCGGTGAACAGGAATACCAAGCCCGGGAGCAGGCGCTGGCAGGAGCGGGGCAGGAACATCGGCATGACAAACCTCACGGGAGAAGGACAGGCTGCGGTCACCAGGGAGCCGGGCCCAGGCACACTTCCGGAAAAGGGCCTGGGCCACCCCTCAGGGACGCGGGCCCAGTCTGCGGAGTTCCCCGCGAATCGCATCCAGCTCGGCCCTCAGCCCCTGAAGCTCCCGACGCTGCTTCTGCACCTCGTTGAGCAGCAGGGGAGCCAGCTCGTGGTAGGCCACGGTCTCGATCTGGCCGTCCTTCCCGTGCACCACCAGCTCCGGCAGCACCTCGGCCACTTCCTCGGCGATGAGGCCGAAGTGGAGGGGACCCTCCGGCTGCGCCTTGTAGCGGAAGGACACCGGCCGGAGGTCGAAGAGCCGGTCCGTGCTGGCCCCGAGATCCTGGATGTCCTCCTTGTAGCGGCGGGAGGAGGAGACCGTTCCCAGCTGGCCATTGAGGTCCACCACCACCGGCACAGCGGAGAATTGCGTGGTGGCACTCCAGACCCCGGCGACAAAGATCTTCGACTGGTGGGAGTTGGAGCCGATGCGGATGGTGGCGTTCTCGGCGGAGGCGCCCCCGGGATGGCCCAGGTAGATGTTGTGCTGCCCCACCTGGAGGGTCTGCCCCGCATCCAGGCCGATGGCGATGTTGGCATCCCCGGCGTTCAGGTTGTAAAGCGCCCCCTGCCCCAGGCCCACATTCCAGGAGCCCGTGGAAAGGTTCAGCGCGGAATCTCCGAGCGCCGTGTTGCCATGGCCCAGGTCGTTGTAGCGGAGGCTCATGTGGCCCACGGCGGTGTTCTGTCCTCCCAGGGAGTTCGTGGCCAGGGCGTAGGCGCCCAGGGCGGTGTTGGCCCCGGGGGTGGTGTTGCCCTTGAGGCTCTCGAACCCCACGGCCGTGTTGCCGGTCCCCGTGGTGTTCCAGTACAGACTGTCCACCCCCACCGCCGTGTTGATGCGGCCTGTGGTGTTGCTGCGCAGGGCGACCGCACCCAGGGCCGTGTTGCGGTCCCCCGTGGCGATCGCGGTAGGCTGGTTCGAGTAGAGGGCCTCGAAACCCACCGCGGTGTTCCATGCGTCCCAGGGCTGGGCCGTGTTGCTGTAGGACTGCAGGAAGAGCGAGTAGGCGCCGAGGGCGGTGTTCTTTCCGGCGGTGGAGTTGGCCCACAGGCTGCCGTAGCCCACGGCGGAGTTGAGGTTCCCGGCGGTGACGGCCCGCAAGGACTCGGCCCCGACGGCCGTATTCCGGGAACCGCTCTCCAGGGCGGCCAGGGCCCGGGTGCCCAGGCCGGTGTTCCAGGAGCTCAGCTGGTCGAAGGTCTGGTCGGCGAACTGGAGGCGCCCGGCCTCCATGCCGAGGAAGGTGTTCTCGCCGGAGGTGCCGTAGGCCTCGGTCCTGTGCAGGAAGGGGATCCCCTTGAGCCAGAGCATGCCGGCCAGGTTCGCGTCCCCCTGCACATCCAGGAGCTGGGAGGGATTGGTGGTGCCGAGGCCGACCCTTCCGGTCGTGAACACCGCATTCGCGCCGCTCAGGCTAAAAGGGCTTGCCCCGGTGGGGCCGGCTGGTCCCGTGGCGCCGACCGGTCCCGTCGCCCCGGGCAAGCCCACCGCGCCAGGCAGTCCGGTGGGTCCAGCGGGTCCCATCGGACCGGTGGCCCCCGCCGGACCCTGGGGGCCCGCAGGCCCTGTGGCACCTCCGATGGTGCCCGGCGCCCACTTGGTCCCGGTGTAGACGAGGCCCTGGCCCGAGGTCGGCGGCGCGGTGGTCAGATCCAGGGGGATGCCCTGCAGGTGCAGCAGGATGGTGGCGTTCTGAGTGCCACCCAGATCCCCGGCGAAGGCGCCGCTCACCTCGAAGGCAGAGCGCGCCTGGAGGGCAGGGACCAGGTCCACGTCGGGACTCAGGCTCAAGCCCCCCACGCTGACCTTCAGCTTCAGGGCCGCCCGGCCCAGCACACTGGCGGGGATAGGCGGCATGCCGCTGCCCCCCAGCAGGGCGCTGTAGAGACCACTGGTGACACTGAGCCCCTGGACCCCGGAGGTCCACAGCTCGACATTCCCCGCATCCAGGAGGGCGAAAGTGAAGTCGCGGGTGCCTGTGACGGGCAGGCCCGCCTCCTGCAGTCGGCCCTGGTAGGCCAGCACGGGGGCCGGTGGCGCCTCCGGGGCCAGGGCGAACAGCGCGGGGGTGGCGGCAAGCCACAGAGAAAGGGCGGTCATCGGGCGCATGAGGTCTCCTGGGAGGGGCGGAAACAGACTTCAGGGTTTCTGGGGGGAGCCGGTGGGCAGGAAGCCATGGCGCACCTGCACCGATCCGGCAGCACTGACAGCGGACAGGGCCCGGAGGGGCTCCTGAACCACAACCAGGTTCTCGAGGGAGCCGACCTGCTGATGTCCACCGGGTGCCTGGAGGGCGTCCGCAGTGCCCTGAGCCAGGGACACGGGCGCCCGGACCAGCAGGGTGAAGGCGGCCACCTGGACCACCCCGCCGGCCCGCCCCTCGATGTGGAGGTCCGGAAAGGTGGCCTGCGCGGCGCCGGTCCCCACCTGGACCGTGAGTGGATGGGTCAGGGCACCGTCGGGCACGAGCCCCGAGGCCGTGACGCCCGCCGGGAGGCCGAGCCCCGCGAGGGCAATGTCCCCCTTGAACCCGTTGAGGCGCGATACGGTCACCGTCACCACCGCGCTGCTGCCCGCGGGGACCTGCAGGCTGGCGGGGCTCAGGGCCAAAGCGAAGGAGGGCATGGCAGGCGGCGCAGCCGTGGTGCCCCCGCCCCCTCCGCCACAGGCGAACAGGGTTGCCAGCAGGACGATGGCTAAGCTGGGGCGCGGTTGCAGCAACATGGGAACTCCCGGATGAACCAGCGTCGGCGGACGGGGCGTTGACCCCCAGACACACTTCGGGGAAAGAACCTGGGCCACCCTCATTTCCAGAGGGCCGTGCGGAACAGGAGGACCCGGTCCCCCACCTCCACCCAGGCGGCGAGGAGCCCCCCAGGACCCGCCACAGTGAGGAGCCGCTGGATGCCCTTGCCGGCGGTGCCGGGCAGGATCGCTGGCGTGGTCCAGGCGGTCCCATCCCACCGGGAGAACCCGAGGCCTTCGCCGATGCCGGCGACGCCGCGCTGGATCCAGAGCAGGGCCGGTCGCCCGGTGGCGTCCCGGACCGCGACCAGGACTTCCGTCGTGGTGGTCGGCGGCAGCAGGGTCTTTGGTGCGCCTGGCGTCAGGCCGTTCAGCGGGGCGACCCAGAGGCCCGCAGAGCCCAGGCCGGCCACCCACCCCCCGCTGCTGCCCTCCCGGAAGAGGGCCAGGCTGCTGGCCGGGAGGGGCAGCAGCACCTTGTCCCGTGCGGTCCAGGTGCCTGCGGCGGTCCGGGTCCGGGGCCAGGCTTGGCGCTGGGCATCCTCCACGCCGCCCTGGGCGAAGAGCAGCCAGGCCTCCTGGTTGCCCTGGGCATCCGTATCCCAGGCGGACTGGTAGACCGCCGGCAGGCCGACCTGGGACAGGGGCTGCCAGCCGTCCACCCCGACCGGGGTCCCCGTCCCCGGTGTGAGAGCCACGGCCTGGGCTTCCAGCACGGTGTCGTCACCGGTGCCGAACTCCAGCAGGAAACCGCCGAGCCGGTCCCCGGTCACCACCTGGATCCCCTGCGCGGCCAGGGGGGCCAGGGCGTAGGTGGTCTGGACACCCCAGCCCGCACCCGGCGCCAGGCGGGCCGACTGCACCGTGGGGAAGTCCGTCACCAGCGAAGTGGTCCGCAGACCCTGCCAGGCGGCAAGGGCGCTGCCGTCCGAGCCTACAGCCAGCCGCAGTCCCGAGGGGCTCTTGAGCTCCAGTGACAGAGGACTCGCCTGGGGGCCCAAGGCCGCAGCCGCCGCGAGGTCCACCGGCACCCGGCGGAGCACGGTGGTGCTGCTCCTGGGCAGGACACTCAGCCAGCCGACCTGGCCCTTTCCTTGGGCATCCAGCGCCACCACCGGGTCCTGGAGGCTGTTGGTGAGGTTGGTGGACTCCAGGACCTGGGTCGGCTCCCAGGTGCCATCGGCCCGCAGCCTGGCCGCCACCTGTTCCCGGTAGATGGCGCCGCTGGCATCTGTGCCAAACCGGGTCCAGGCGGCCAGGGCCCCGCCCTTGCCATCCCCAGCCAGGCTGGCCCCACTGAGATAGCCACTGGCCGCGAGATCCACGGGGGCCTGCCAGGTGGCGGGTACTGCGGGTTGGGCGGAGTTCACCGGGGAGACCGCCGACCCGCCCCCGCAGGCGAGCAGGAAACCGAGGCCGAGGCCGAGGGCCGGTGCGAGGAGGCCGAGGTCCAACGCGGTGGGCCTCAAAGGTAGTAGCCGTGCAGGACGATGCGGGCCATGCCCAGGCAGGCGAGGAGGGTGAGGGCTTTGAGCACGATGACTCCACAGAGGGCGGCGGGGGCCGCAGGACCCCAGGCTCACGCTTCCGCGCCGGACCACCCAGGCACGCTTTCCCGAAAGGCCCTGGGCCACCCCCCGCCGAGGCAAGCTCTCGCTGGGGCGGTTGCCTTCAGGGCCTGGCGATGAACCCCAGGATCGCGTGGCCCCCCAGCAGCGGCTGTCGCGCCAGGGCCTGGGCCTTCAGCTGCTGCGCCTCCTGGGTCCTGCCCTGATCCGAAAGGAGCAGGGCGCGATGCAGGGCCAGCTCGGCGTCGTCACCGGCGGCGGTCTGAAGGGGCTGCAGTGCTACCAAGGCCAGGGCGAGATCCCCAGGCCGCCCCCGCCGACGCAGGGCCCGGGCCAGACCCAGGCGCGGGTCCCGCGAGCCCGGGTCCAGCTTGATCACCGCCTGGAAATCCGCGCAGGCCTTCGGAGCCGCCTCTGCGATGCCCGCCTCGGCCCGGGCCAGGTGGATCCAGGCCCGGATCTCCAGCACGCCGGGATTCTTCATGGCAGCCTGGGCCAGACTGAAGGCGACCAGCGCCTCCCGGAAGCTGGCCTCGTCCCGGGCCCGGGTCTGGCCCATCTGCCCATCGAAGAGGGCCAGTGCCTTCAGCCAGGCCTGGTAGTAGAGCAGCAGGGACTGTCCGGGCCAGCGGCTCAGGCCCGCCTCAAGCCCTGGCGCTACCCGCTTCGCCACCTCGCTCACGGAGCGACCCGAGGCCAGCCGGGCCTGGGCCCAGGCCACCGCGCTGTAGCCCAGGTCCGTGGTGCGGTTCAGGCGCGTGGGCTCCTGGGCCAGGAGCGCCTCGTATTGGGCGTGGCCATCGGCCTGGAGGGCATCGGGATCCCGCCCATGGTTCCAGGCATCCTGAGCCTGCAGGCTGCGGAGGTCCGCGTGGTTGGGCCCCACGAAGCGGAAGGAGATCCCCCGCATGCTCTTGAGCCGGTTCAAGAGGCCCTCGGCAACGCCCAGGGGCTCAGCCGGATCCTGGTTGTGGACGAGGAGGTAGCGGGCCTCATCCAGCGAATTGACCACGGCCAGGTGGGGGCCGCTTGGATGCCAGGGCTCCAGCTGCTCGGCGGCCAGGGCACTGCTGCGCCCTTCCCGGAGGCTCTCGAGGGGATCCTGCTGGGAGAGGGACTTGGCGTGGCCCAGGGTGTAGAGGGCCTTGGCCAGGGCCCGCAGGGCATCCGCGTCCCGGGGCCTCAGGGCCACGGCGCGCCGGCTTGCCTCGACCTGCAGCTGGCCCAGGGAGATGCCCTTCACCCCGCCCACCAGGGAGGACTCTTTGGCGCCGGCCTCCAGCAGGATGCCCCGCACCTTCCAAGCCTCCGCCCAGTCCGGGTCCAGGGCCAGAGCCCGGTCCGCCCAGGCCAGACCGGCCAGGAAGGGGGCCTTGATGGGCCGCCCCTGCCACAGCTCCGTGCTGGCCTCCATGTCCTTGAAGTGGGCCATCAGAAGGGGCACCTCGGGGTCGCTGCGCAGGTCCGCCAGCAGGGCCTCCCCGACCCGCAGGCCCGCCTCAACGCAGGCCTTGGTCTTGGCGTGGTCGCTCTCCAGGTGCGCCTCGGAGCCCTCCTGGGCCCAGGCTTGGAGCTCCAGCAAGGTGGACTCGAACCGCTCGGGATCTTCGGCCCGGGACTGCCGGGCCAGGTTCCGGGCCTCCGGAAAGCGCTTCTCCACCAGGGCCATGAAGGCCCGCTGGTGCAGGGTGTTCCCGGCGAGCCCCAGGTGTTCCAGGGCCGGCGCCTTGAGCTCCTTGTCCAGGGCCTGGCGTCGCTGGGCGCGCAGCTCAGGATCTTTCAGGCCCTCCACGGCGGGAAGTGCCCGCAGGTAGCGTCGGCCGTAGACGAACCCCAGGGCCTCGTCCAGCTCCGGTCCCCGGAAGCCCTTGGCCTCGGCGGACTCCAGGGCCGCCAGGGAGGCCTCCAGTTCGTCGAGCAGGAAGTGGACCTTGCCCCGCGCATAGTCGGCCGCCGCACTCCCGGGGCCCCGATGCGCGGCCAGCCGGGCCAGCCCGGCCCGGAGCTCGGCCTTCATGGGCCGCAGGTCGTGGGGCGGCGCCAGGTGGGCCATCTTCAGGCGCAGCTCCAGGGCCTTGGCCTCGCCCCCCAGCTGAGCCGCACTCAGAGTCTCCAGGGTAGCGCGGCGGCTGTTCCAGCCCGCGAAGGCGCCCGCGACCAGCAAGGCCAGGAGGCCCACGCCCAGCACCCGGGCCGGCAGCGGGTTGCGCCGGGCCCAGCGCCCGCCGCGCTCCAGCAGGTTCAGGGAGCGTGCCAGGATGGGCTCCCCACTGAGCACCCGGTCCAAGTCCGCAGCAAAGGCCTCCGCCGTGGGATAGCGCTGGGCGGGCTCCTTCTCCATGGCCTTGGCGACCACCACTCCCAGGTCCCGGGGAAGCCCGTCCACCTGGCTGACCAATGGCCGGGGCTCCTCCTCGAGGAGGCGGCGCAGCAGGTCCCCGGGGCGCTCCTCCCCTTCGGGCGTGGGACCCTCCAAGTCGCCGAGGCCCGGGACGGCGGCGGTGAGGGCAGGCGTGCTTCGGAACGGGGCCCGGCCCACGAGCACCGCGTAGAGGGTGGCGCCCAGGCCGTAGATGTCCGACCGGGAGTCCACGGGCGAGGCTCCGGTCACCTGCTCAGGGGCCATGTAGTCCACGGTGCCCATAAGCAGTCCCGAGCGGGTGAGGCCGCCCTCCTCGTCCCGGGCCAAGCCGAAATCCGAGAGCCGGGCCTGGGGGCCCTCTGCGGTGTCCTCCACGAGGATGTTGGCAGGCTTGATGTCCCGGTGGACCAGGCCCATGCGGTGGGCGGCCCCCAGGCCCCGGGCGGCCTGGGCGGCCAGGGTCACCTTGGTGCGCCAGGTGGCGCCAGCCTCCAGGTCGCCCAGGGTCCGGCCCTCCACCAGCTGGAAGAGGATGCACGGGCGCCCATCCAGGGTGCCCGTGTCAAAGACGCTCACCACATTCGGGTGCTCCACCCGGGACTGGAGGCGCGCCTCGAGAAGCAGCCGGTCCGCCTCCTTGGGGTCACTCCCGCGCACAAACTTCACGGCCAGGGGCCGCTCCAGGGCCCGATCCCAGGCCCGGTACACCTCGCCCATGCCGCCCGCGCCCAGCAGGCCCTTCAGGGTGATGCGGCTGTCCAGAGCCGGCAGAAGCAGGCTCATCGGCCCTCTTCCAGGGAGGCCCACATGCGGTGGGCCACCTCTTTCAGGTCGGTCTCGGGGTAGTTGGAGAAACCCAGGCGGAGGCCCTGCACGGGGCCCCCGTCAAAGGAGAAGCGCCGCCCCGGCTGGAAGGCCACGCCCCGCTCCAGGGCCCGGGCCGCCCAGCGGTCGACATCCACGCCCTCGGCCACCTGGGCCCAGAGGGCCAGCCCCCCCTCGGGCACCTGGAACTGGAGCTGATCCCCCAGGGTCTGGCTAAGGGCCTGGCAGAGAGCGTCCCGGCGCACCCGGTAGGTCTGGTGCATGCGGTTGAGGTGGCGGTGGATGTCGCCGTCATCCAGCAGCTCGGCGAAGGCCCGCTCCAGCACCATGTCCCCCTGCCGATCCAGGGCCTGGCGGAGGGCCCGCAGGAGGGCGATGAGGGGGGCGGGTCCATAGACATAGCCCAGGCGCAGGTTGGGGCTGAAGATCTTGCTGAGGGTGCCCACATGAATCACCACGCCCGCGCGGTCCTCGGCGGCGAGGGGGGCCCGGGGGCGCCCCTCGAAGAGGAACTCGCTGTCCTGGTCGTTCTCGATGATGGCGAACCGATGTTCCCGGGCCAATTCGGTGAGCCGCGCACGGCGCTCGATGCTGAGGGGCACCAGGGTCGGATACTGGCGCAGGGGGGTCACATAGACGGCCCGCAGGCGCTCGGACTCCGCCAGCTGGGCCAGGGCACCCACGCGCATGCCCTCGGCATCCACGGGCACGGGCAGGCAGCGGGCGCCCGCCCGGGCAAAGGCCTCCCAGACGCCCGGGTGGCCCAGGGCCTCCACGGCCACCGCTTCGCCTCCTGAGATCAGGGCCTGCCCCACCAGGAACAGCGCCATCTGGCTGCCCCGGGTCACCAGGATGTTGTCCGGGGAGGCGGCGATGCCCCGGGATTCACTGAGCATCCGAGCCAGGGACTGGCGGAGCATGGGGTGCCCCTGGGGGTCCTCCAGCTCGAGGTTCTGCTGGCGGTTCAGCACCAGGGCCCGACGGTAGGCCCGGGCCAGCTCCGCCCCGGGCAGGAGGCGGGGATCCGGCAGGCCGCTGGCCACCTTCAGGAGCCCCGGCGACCCTTTGGGCACCTCCTCAAGCCGCGCCGTGGCCAGGTCGAAGCCCATGGCCGGCCCCTCAGGAACCGGCACCGTGGACGCGGCCTGCCCCGGCAGGCGCAGGGGTGGATCGGGCGCCACCGCGCTGCCTTCTCCAGGCGTGGAGATGACCCACCCCTCCGCCTGCAACTCCCGGTAGGCGGCCATGACCGTGTTGCGGCTGATGCCCAGACGCTCTCCGAGGGTCCGGTAGCCGGGCAGGGCATCCCCGGGATGCAGGCGCCCCCGGTGGATCTCCCGCATGAGGGAGTGCGCGATCTGGAGGTAGACCGGCTCCTTGCTCTCGCGGTCAAGAAATACGGCGGGCGTCCGTGCGCTCAGGGCTGTCTCCGGGGGAAGAGCAAGTCTAAGGGGAATCAGCAAAATTCCGCAATCGAAGGTGGCCCAGCCTGCTTCTTGAAAGCGTCCCTCCCTGCGGCCCGTCGCCCCTCCGATCCTGAGCCATCCCCTCAGGAGCAGCCCCATGCCAACCGTCCTGCCGCAAACACCCTCCTTCCCCCTTCGAGGCCTCCTCGTGGGGGCCCTCGCTCTGCTGGTCACCGCCTGCGGCGGTGGGGGCGGCTCGGCCGCCACCCCGGCCCCGCCTGCGGCCACGGCCACCCTGCTCAGCCTCTCCCTCAGCCCAGCCGCACCCAGCCTGGCTCCGGGAGGCACTCGGCAGATGACGGCGACGGGCGCCTACTCCGATGGCGCGAGCAAAGACCTGACCGCCACCGTGAGCTGGACCTCCTCGGCTTCCAGCGTCGCGACCCTCAGCACCGGTGGCATGGCCACCGCCATCGCCGCCGGCTCAGCCACCCTGACCGCCACCGCCAGCGGCATCCAGGGCAGCACGCTGTTGACCGTCAGCGCCCAGCCCTCCAGCCTCGTCTCCCTGGCGATCACCCCGGCCTCTTCCAGCCTCGTGATGGGCGGGACCCGCCACCTGCTGGCCACGGGTTCCTATTCGGACGGCACCAGCCGGGACCTGACGACCAGCGTGACCTGGACCAGCGCCACACCTGCGGTGGCGGCCGTGAACAGCGCCGGACAGGTCGTCGGCATCGCCGTGGGCAGCGCCACCATCGCCGCCACGGCCGGCAGCCTGACGACCCAGGCGCAGGTCGCCGTGACCGCCGCCACGCTCAAGGCCATCGACGTCACCCCGGCCAACATGAGCCTGACCAAGGGCGAGACCAAGGCCTACTTCGCCACCGGCACCTTCAGCGACGGCAGCACCGGGCCTGCGGCCGTGAGCTGGAGTTCCTCCAACCCGGCCGTGGCCTCCGTCGCCAGCACGGGGGTGGTCACCGCGCTGGGCACCGGCACCACCACCATCACCGCCACCTCGGGCAACCTGACCGGCAGCGGCACCCTGGCGGTGACCGCCGCCACCCTCCGCAGCCTGCAGGTCACGCCCGCGTCGTCCTCGTTCAGCACGGGTGCCACGGTGGCCCTGAGTGCCACGGGGACCTACACGGACGGCAGCACCGCGAACCTCAGCGCCAGCGCGACCTGGACGTCTTCAACTCCGGCGGTGGCCACGGTCAGCGCCAGCGGCGTGGCCACCGGTGTCAGCGCCGGTTCCAGCACCGTCACCGCCACCTCCGGGGCCATCTCCGGCAGCGCCACCCTGACGGTCACCCAGCCCACAGCCATCCTGACGAACATCTCCATCACGCCGCTCTCCCCGGTCCTGGTGAAGGGCAACACGCAGCAGCTGACTGCCACGGGCGTCATGTCCTCGGGACCCTCCGTGAACCTGACCTCGCAGGTCCAGTGGTCCTCAGGCAACACCGCCGTGGCCCAGGTCAGCGCATTGGGCCTTGTCAGCGCGCTGAACGCGGGCACGGCGGTCATCGTGGCCCGCAGCGCCGATGGCGCCGTGTCGGGACAGACCACGGTGACGGTGACCACCCCCAGCCTGACCTCCATCACCCTGGACCCGCCCTCCGCCTCCCTCAGCATCGGCGGCACCGTGGACATCACGGCGATCGGGAACTTCTCGAATGGTGTCTCCACCAACCCCTACGACACCCAGGTGACCTGGAGCTCCAGCAACCCCGCCGTGGCCACCGTGGAGTCCCACGGACTGGTGACGGCGGTCGGGGCCGGCACCACGAGCATCCGCGCCACCAGCGGCGGCGTCACCGCCAGCGCTGCGGTGACCGTGGCCGGAGCCAGCTTCGATCCCGCCCTGGTGGGCACCTGGAAGTTCATCGACATCACCGGGACCTACGGCAGCTTCTACACCTTCAACAGCAACGGCAGCTTCACCTACTCCCTGGTCTACCTCAACCACGGTGTCTGCATCAGCACCTCCCAGCACACGGCCAACCGCTTCGGGACCTTCTCCAGCGCCCCTGGCAAGATCATCCTGAACGTCACCACGTCCTACGACGACGACTACAACTGCTCTGGAACCGGTTTCCGCACCACCTTCCAGCCCAGCATCCAGGAGCACCAGGCCGCCTTCCAGTCCGGCCAGCTCCTCACGAACAACCCGAACGATTTCTACCCCACTGGCTGGCTCGCTCACACCAAGCAGTAACCGGCTTCCAGGACGCAACCCTCGACCATGAGCCTCGCTCTGGTCGAGGGTTTTTCCGGCGCCTCCCGTGAAGCCCGAAAGGGGGGCAGCCTCTGCGGACGGATGCTAATCTGTGCCTATGACGAAAATCTACTATGCCGGCCAGGATGTGGATGCCCCCTGCGGCCGCTGCGGTGGGGAGACCCGCCATCAAGTACTGACCGCCACTGATGGGGTCCCCGACCGGCTCATCTGCGGCAACTGCAGGTCCGTGCACAAGTACCGCGCGGCCAAGCCCGAGCCGCTCGCCCGCAGTCCGCGCGTCCCGCGCCTTCCGGCCGCGGCGAAGACCGGCGGCGCCCGGCCCAACTCCCTGACCGCGCAGTTCCAGGAGACCCTGATCCGGGAGCAAGGCGGGGCCCTGGCCCGGCCCTACCGCGTCTCCGAGGTCTGGGAAGAAGGCGCCTGGATGGACCACCCCACCTTTGGCCTGGGCCGCGTGCAGCGGCGCCTCGGCAAGAAGGTGGATGTCCTGTTCCAGTCCGGGCTGAAGACCCTGGTCAGCGCATGACCCAGGAACCGTTCCTCGAATCCAGCTCCCCGGCCCTGCGGGAGCTGAGCTTCGCGGTGATCGACCTGGAGACCACAGGCGGCAGCCCCAAGGCCCGCTGGGGCAAGGATGGCCGGTTCATCCAGCCCTCGGAGATCACGGAGGTGGGCCTGGTGCGGCTCTCCGGCCTGGTAGTCGAGGACCGCTTCTCCAGCCTGGCCTCCATCCAGGGGTTCCTGCCCGAAGAGATCCAGAGGCTCACTGGCATCTCCCTGCCCATGCTGGCTGGCGCACCCCCCTGGGAGCAGGTGGCCCTGAAGCTCATGCCCCAGCTCGAGGGCCGCGTCTGGGTGGCCCACCACGCCCCCTACGACGGCAGCTTCCTGAAGGCCTGGCTGCCCGAGGGCGTCTGGCGCCGGCACCGCCTCATCTGCACCCGGCTGCTGGCCAAGCGGCTTATTCCCGAGCTGCCCCGGCGCAGCCTGGGTGAGCTCTGCGCCTTCCTGGGCATCACCAACACCCGCGCCCACCGCGCCCTGCAGGATGCCGAAGCCACCGCCGAGGCACTCCAGCACCTGATCAAGCGCGCCGAGGACCAGGGCCTGGACGGCGAGGCCTTCCTGGCGGCGGGGGAAGTGCCCTGGAGCAAGGTGTAGCAAGGTCCTGGGAGGTCCAGGGATCTACTTGATCGCCTTCTTGGCCTTCTCGGCTGAGGCCTTGGAGTAGAAGGCGCAGACGCCCTTCTTGGCGTCGGGCTCGATGCCGGCGGCCTTGAGGGCATCCTTGAGCTTCTTTTCAGGAACGCCAAGGTCCTTGGCCCAGTTCGCCGCTGACTTCAGGTCTTCCGTGCCCATGCGATCCTCCCGGGGTGGCAACCATCCAGCCCCGTCCAGGTTACATGGTTGGCGGCCCCTTTCAGCCCCTCGGCTAAACTGCCGGGATGGATCTCACCCGCTTCCTCGATCTCGTGCGCACCCAGGGCTGGCAGGGCATGTCCCTCTGGGTGGTGCTGCTCGCCCAGGCCCTGCTCTGGGTCGGGCTGGTGCGCCTGCACCTGTCGCTGCAGCGGGAGGAGGCCCCCTGGGAGGAGTGCATCGGCAAGATCCGCTCGGCCTTCCTGCGCAAGGTGAACGGCGAAGAGGAGCTCCAGGAGCTGAAGGCGCACCGCTACGCCCCCCTGGTGGACCAGCTGCTGGCCCTCCACTTCACAGAGGAGAAGACCGACCGCTTCGACCGCTGGCTGCTGCTGCGCTGGAAGGTAAAGGAAGGACTCCGGCCCTACTGGATCCGCTGGGGCTACCTGATCATCGCCTTCGGAGTGGTGGTCTGGTACCTCCAGGGCCTGCGCCTGGACCTGGGCACCGACGCCCTCAAGCGCACCCCGGTGGACCCCCGCCTCCTCTGGGTCTGGCTGGGCTACGCCATGGTCCTGGCCTGGAAGATCGTCCGCATCCACGGCAACCTCGAGCGCGTCCAGCGCAGCCTGCTCCTGCCACGACGGGACGAGTAGTTTCGATGGCAGCCGGGGAGCCTAAAGATTCACCGCCAAGACGCCAAGAGCGCCAAGAAAAACAGGTGAACCGGCCGGCCTTCCTTGGCGTCCTTGGCGTCTTGGCGGTGATCAGTTTCTACCCTTGCGTGAACGGCCATGAACCGCTCGCGGCGGGGTGAGGCGGCGCGGCGCCTGGGGGTGTGGTCGGAGCGGCTGACGCTCTGGCTGTTCTGGCTGCGGGGCTGGGACCTGGTGGCCTGGCGGCAGAAGCTGGGCCGCTGGGAGCTCGACCTGCTGCTCAGCCGGGGCTCCGAGCTGCGGCTGCTGGAGGTTAAGGCCCGCCGGGCGGGGGCCTGGGTGGGGGCCGACACGGCCCTGGAGCCTGAGCAGCGCCTGCGTCTCCAGCGGGCCCTGCAGTCCTGGCTGGACCGGGTGCCCTGGCCCGGGGAGGTGACCTTCCAGCGGGTGAGCTGGGCCGGCTGGCGGTGCCGGTGTCATCCACCTGAGCGCTGGGATGGGCTGAAGATCCAGCGCCCATAGCTGACAGCCACCCCTTGGCACGCCCCTCGCCCCTGACCCTGCGGGTGTCGGTATGTTGACCTTTCTAGACCGTCTGCTTCCATTCATGGGCCGCCTTGGCCGGCGGTCGGACCTCGCCGCGCCCATTTTCGTCATGATCGTGCTGGTGGTGATGGTGCTGCCCCTGCCGGCGTTCATGCTTGATCTGCTGATCGTCCTGAACATCACCCTGAGCCTCGTGATCCTCATGGTGGGCATGTATGTGCCCCGCCCCAAGGAGTTCAGCTCCTATCCGTCGGTGCTGCTGGTGGTGACGCTTTTCCGTCTGGCCATCAACGTGGCCACCACCCGGCGAATTCTGCTCTATGCAGGCGACCAGGGCGCCGACGCCGCCGGTCACATGGTCAAGGCCTTCGGCCAGTTCGTGGTGGGCGGCAGCTATGTCATCGGCCTGGTGGTCTTCCTGATCCTGCTGGCCATCCAGTTCCTGGTCATCAACCACGGCGCGGGCCGCATCGCCGAGGTCACCGCCCGCTTCACCCTGGATGCCCTGCCCGGCAAGCAGATGGCCATCGACGCCGATCTGAACGCGGGCTACATCGACGAGCAGGAGGCCCGCAAGCGCCGCAAGGACCTCCAGGAGGAGGCCGGGTTCTACGGGGCCATGGACGGCGCCGTGAAGTTCACCCAGCGCGACTCCGTGGCGGCCCTGATCATCCTGGCGGTCAACATCGTGGCGGGCATCATCCTGGGGGTGGTGCGCTACAACCTGCCCGTGATGCAGGCGCTCGAGGTCTACACCCTGTTGACGGTGGGCGACGGCCTGGTGACGGTGATCCCCAGCCTGCTCATCAGCGTGGGCGGTGCCATCCTGACCACCCGCAGCGGCAGCGACGCCACGGGGCTGGGCAGCCAGGTCCTGGGCCAGATGGGCGCGGACCACCGGCCGCTGGCCATCGCCACGGCGGTGCTCTTCCTCTTCGGCGTCGTGCCGGGCCTGCCCCTCTTCCCCTTCTGGGTCATGGGTTCGATCTTCGGGGTCATGGCCTACGCGGCCTGGAAGCTGCCGCAGGGGCTCCCCGCAACCGAGGAAGACCAATTGGCGTCCGCCGAAAAGGCCAAGGCCGCCGCCGCCGAGTCCGCAGACAAGGTCGAAGGCCTCCTCAAGGTGGACCCCCTGGGCCTGGAGGTGGGCTACAGCCTCATCCCCCTGCTCGACGTGAACCAGGGCGGCACCGTGCTCGAGCGCATCAAGGGCGTCCGTCGCCAGATGGCCCAGGAGCTGGGCATCGTGGTGCCCCCCGTGCGCATCCGAGACAACCTGCAGCTGGCCCCCCATGCCTACCGGATTCTGCTCCGGGGCGAAGAGGTGGCCCGGGCGGAGCTGCAGCCCGCCCAGTTCCTGGCCATGAACCCCGGCACCGCCACGGAGGAGCTCGCGGGCACCCCCACCTCCGAGCCCGCCTTCGGCCTGCCCGCCTACTGGATCCCCGACAACCTGCGGGACCGGGCCCAGATGCTGGGCTACACCGTGGTGGAGCCGGCCACAGTCTTGACCACTCACCTCTCGGAGCTGATCAAGCAGCATGCGCCCGAGCTGCTGGGGCGGCCCGAAGTCCAGCACCTGTTGGATAACCTGAAGGAAACGAGCCCCCGCCTGGTGGATGACCTCATCCCCAACGTGATCACCGTGACCACCCTGCAGAAGGTCATGCACAACCTGCTGCGCGAGCGGGTCCCCGTAAGGGATCTGGGCCGCATCCTGGAGGCCACCGCCGACGCCGCAGCCATGACGAAGGACATCGGCTTCATCACTGAGTACGTCCGCCAGGCCATGGGCCGGGTGCTGACCAGCCCCCACCTGTCCGACACCGGGGAGCTGGGCGTCCTCGTGCTGGATCCGAACCTGGAGCAGACCCTCCAGGGCGGCATCGAGCAGACGGAGCGGGGCAGCTTCCTGGCCCTGGAGCCCGGCCGCACCCAGGAGCTGCTGAACCGCATCGCCAACGGCATCGCCGCCCTGCTGCCCGGGGCACAGC